>JAUWNU010000047.1 GCA_030612505.1 Methanomassiliicoccales archaeon | reverse complement strand
GGTGAAACTATGACTGGCTTTGATTATGACAAAGAATGCAAGGAATGGAAATGGAATGTTCCAGAACAGTTCAATATGGGCGTTGATTGTGTTGACAAACATGTGGCTGCTGGTAATGGTGACAGGATTGCTCTCATTTGGGAAAATGAGGCTGGTGAGGAGAAAAAATACACATTTACCCAGATGAAGGAGAGCAGTGACAAATTCGGTAATGTCCTGCGGAACCTGGGGCTTGGAAAGGGAGACCGCTTCCTGATACGGCTTCCAAATGTTCCTGAGTTCCAGATGGTATTCCTGGGTGGCCTGAAGATAGGAGCCGTTCCAATACCCTCTTCATGCATGTTCAAACCCCAAGAGGTTGAATATCGTATTGTGGATTCAGAGGCAAAGATGGCCATTTCTGTGCCTGGTTATGTTTCTGCAATTGATGAAATTAAAGACAATTGTCCAACACTGGAACACATAATTGTCGTGGGAGAGCCCAGCCAGGGACATATCTCATTCGAGGAATTGATGGATCAGGCATCTTCCGATTTAACACCTGAGCCTACTGGCCCAGAGGACATGGCATTCTTTTGCTATACCTCGGGAACAACTGGCAAACCAAAGGGTGCTGTTCATTTACATAGATGGACCATTGGAAATGACCCAGATGCATATTACTGGAATCACTATCAGGAAGGTGATATACTTGGGCATACTGGCGACCTGAACTGGATTTTTCCATTAGGCAATGGATTCCTCTATGCCTGGCGCCATGGAATGACCAGTTTCATTTATGACGGAAGGTTTGGTCCAGAGAAATGGTTTGACCTCATTCAGAAGTATAAGATAAATAATCTGGCTTCTGTGCCGACCTGCTACAGGATGTTCCTTCAGCTGGAGGGATTCGAGAAAAAATGGGATCTTAGTTCCCTCAGGCATTGTATCTCAGCAGGAGAGCCATTGAACCCGGAGGTTGTAACAGAATGGAAGCGCCTCCTTGGCATTGATATACTGGATGGAATCGGAATGACCGAATGCATGGTCTATCTTTCCAATTTAAAGGACATGAGCATCAAGCCAGGTTCATGTGGAAAGCCGCAGCCAGGCCATATTTGCGCTGTAGTGGATGAGCAGGGTAAGCCGCTGGGCCCAAGAGAAGAGGGAACATTGGCGATTCAGCAGGACGACCCTGGCCTTTTGAAGGAATACTGGAACAAGCCAGATAAGACTGCAGAGGCCTTCAAGAATGGCTGGTTCCTTACAGGTGATACGCTTTATGTTGATGAGGATGGATATTACTGGTTTGCAGGTCGCGGTGATGATCTTATAATGACTGCTGGCTACCGTGTATCTCCCTTTGATGTTGAGAGTGCGGTGAACCAGCATCCTGCAGTATTGGAATCCGCTGCTGTGGCATCCCCAGACCATATCAGAGGTGTCATTGTCAAGAGCTTCATTGTGCTGAATCCAGAATATGAGGCCAATGATGAGCTGGCTGCCTCCATTAAGAACCATTGCAAGCAAGCAATCGCTGCATATGAATATCCTCGTGCCATTGAATTTGTTGAGAGCTTGCCAAAGACACAAAGCGGAAAGACCAAGCGCAAGGTTCTTCGTGAACAAGAATTAGCCAAATCAAAAGCGTAAACTACCAGGCCTTAAAAGACCAGGCGTTCAGCTATATGCGGTCGTAAATAGTCGATTCGGCCTAAAGACGTGGGATTCTCGACATATTTCCACTAATTGGCCTTATACAATTTCACGTAAGGCGCTAAATTCCATCAGAATTAAGGGCATTGTTTATATGTTAAAAATGCCATAATTACGAATAGTTTTCAAAAATGCTTGTTCGTCTGGGCTAACAGATAAATAGTGGAACTAATTCCCCTGCAATAATCCAATATTAAGTATAGCATTAAGAGGAATTTAATGACAGGTGATAAAGTGTACAAACCAAATGCAGAATTCGTAGCAAAAGCTCACATAAAGAGCATGGACGAGTACAAGAAGATGTACGATGAATCTATCAATGACCCAGATGGATTTTGGGGCAAAGTAGCAGAAGATTTTACATGGTTCAAGAAGTGGGACAAAGTTAGAAGTTTCGACTTCGTAGAGGGCTATATAAAGTTCTTCGAGGGGGGAAAGACCAATATGGCCTATAACTGTCTAGATAGGCATTTGGAAACCAGAGGCGACCAGATAGTGTTCTTCTGGGAAGGCAATGAGCCAGGCGAGGACAAGAAGACTACCTACAAGGAATTGCACGCAGAAGTGTGCAAGTTCGCAAATGTTCTCAGGAAGGCCGGTGTAGTGAAGGGCGATAGAGTCTGCTTGTACATGCAGATGATTCCAGAGCTTCCGGTTGCAATGCTGGCCTGCGCCAGAATAGGAGCTGTACACTCTGTTGTGTTCGGCGCATTCTCCGCAGATTCCCTCAAGGACAGAATTAATGATTCAACATGCAAGATTCTCGTTACACAGGACACAGCTCTCAGGGGCAAGAAAAAGGATGTCCCAATGAAGACAAATGCAGACAAGGCATTGTTAGATTGCCCAAGCATCGAGAAGACATTCGTTGTCCAACGCACTGGCATGGAAGTCCCAATGAAGGGCGACCGCGACGTGTGGTGGCATGACGAGATGGCCGCAGATGATGTCAAGGGCGAGAGTCCAGTTGAGGAAATGGACGCAGAAGATCCACTGTTCATTCTGTACACATCCGGCTCAACAGGAAAGCCAAAGGGCGTTCTGCACACAACTGGCGGATACATGATATACACATCAATAACACACAAGTACGTCTTCGATTACCAGGAGGGCGACATCTGGTGGTGCACAGCAGATATTGGCTGGGTCACTGGCCACTCATATATCGTGTACGGGCCTCTTCTCAACGGCGCAACAAGCGTTATGTTCGAGGGTGTTCCAACCTACCCAGATTACAGCAGGTTCTGGGAAGTTGTTGACAAGTACAAGGTCACACAGTTCTACACAGCACCAACAGCTATCCGCGCACTAATGAGGGACGGCGACGAGCCAGTCTTGAAAACATCCAGAAAGAGTCTGAGGCTACTGGGAACCGTGGGCGAGCCAATTAATCCAGAGGCATGGAACTGGTACCACAATGTTATTGGTAACGGAAACTGCCCAATTGTGGACACATGGTGGCAGACAGAGACCGGCGGTATTCTTATTACACCACTGCCAGGCGCAATACCAACCAAGCCAGGTTCAGCAACATTACCATTCTTCGGTGTAGAGCCAGCAATAGTTGACGAACAGGGTAACGAGCTCCCAGGAGAAGCAAGCGGCATACTCATACTCAAGGGCGCGTGGCCAGGAATCATGAGAAATCTTTATGGCAGCCATGACAGGTTTAAAGAGGTCTATTTCAGCATGTTCCCAGGCAATTACTTCACTGGTGACGGTGCAAAGCGTGATGAGGACGGCTATTACTGGATAACAGGCAGAGTTGACGATGTCATAAACGTCAGCGGACACAGAATGGGTACCGCTGAAGTTGAGAGCGCACTTGTATCCCACCCAGCAGTTGCAGAGGCCGCTGTTGTTGGTTTCCCACATGAAATCAAGGGACAGGGAATCTACTCCTACGTAACCCTGATAAAGGGATACGAGTACACTGATGACCTCAAAAAGGAACTCAAGACACATGTCAGGAACGAGATCGGGCCAATAGCCCAGCCTGATGAGGTCCACTGGGCACCAGGTCTGCCAAAGACCAGGTCCGGAAAAATCATGAGACGTGTTCTGAGGAAGATCGCATCCAGGGAAATGGACCAGGTTGGAGACATATCCACACTGGCAGATCCAAGTGTTGTGGAAGACCTCATAAAAACAAGGTAAACACCTTAAGAAATTGCCTGCGCTGTGATGGCGCAGGCAAACCTTTCAATATTATCGATATTTTTATAAGCCAATGTTTTAATCATCGTTCAGGTGGAAGAGGTGAAAAGAATAGTAACAATCTGGCTTTCTGTTGTGCTGATGTTTAGCACAGCTTTTGTATTTTTCAATATAAGTGATACTATAGAAGCCACATTAATAACAGTCGATGACTCAGGGGGCCAGGATTATACATCTATTCAAGCTGCTATCGACAATGCCATTGACGGCGATGTAATTTATGTATACAGTGGATTGTACAATGAAAATGTTACCATAAATAAACGTGTAAGTATTATTGGGGAGAATCAGGAAACCACAATAATAGATACAAATGGATTAGGTGATGGGAGCGTGATTCATGTAACTAGTAATTGGGCCAATATCACAAATTTTACCACCATTAACAGCGTAGGAGGATGGAGCGCAGGAATCTCGGTTGATAATCCATTCTGTAAAATCACCAATTGCACAATCAATGGAAATTATTTTGGAATTTATATTAGTGATACTTATAATTGCACAATTTCAAATGTGACGGTATTAAATCATCTTTCTGGAGGCATATTTGCTGTCAGGACGGACTATATCTCAATTCAAAATTCGACATTTATAGGTGATATGCATCATTCGATTGAGATTCGGGACTCAGTTGGCCACATTTTTGCAAATAATCATATTTCTGGAACTGGCATTACTACAGATAGTATATCCAATAGTCTTTTTCTAAACAATGTATTTGAGGATATTTCAGTTACTGGCCTCCATATTTACAGAAGTCCTTATAATACATTGAAAGGCAATCAGTTTATCAATAACACTCAGAGGGCTCTTTTTGTCTTTAATCAGGCAGTTGAAGATTTGAATCAGAGCATTGATCAATCAAACATTGTAAATGGACAGCCAGTGCACTATTATTATGGGCTTGAAAATGTTACAATTCAAAATATTGATACCACCCATTTTACCCTGGCTGGAAGCAAGAATGTCACCCTGAGAAACATAACATCCACATCAGATGGAATGATGATTTTTAGAGTCGAAGAGTCATTAATTGAAGATTGTGTAATTTATGATGGATACACTGGCATCACTATACAAAACTCGAAAAACAATCGATTTTCAAGATGTGAAATTTATTCAACACAAGAAGGTATCAACATATACTCTGCAGGAAGCAACACATATGAAAACATGACAATTATGAGTGACGAATCCTATATCGGTGGAACATCTATAACGGGCTATGATACGCATCTTAACACGTTTAAGTATAACAATTTCAATAGTTCAGTGCATTTTTGGGGAACCTGCCTTTTCAATAAATTTTTCAATAATAATCTTACAAGTCTGGATTATGTCACAGGTTATGGTAACGAAGCCTGGGGCAATAACTTTTTTGGTGGCACACCACACACGCACGAGAATCCAAATGATTGGGACAATGGTTCTATTGGTAATTATTATGAGCCCTACGCTCCCATCGAAGACCTGGATGGCAATGGAATCGGTGATTCGCCCATTCTTCTTGGTGCAAACAATACAGACAATTACCCCCTAGCCCATCCCTATGCCTGGTGGGGTTCAGTAAAACCAAGCATTGAACTCCTATATCCAGAAAACGGCACTGCCATGCTTCCTGGCGGATTATTAAATTTTTCAGTATGGGACGGGAATCTGGATTTAGAGTCTGTCAGCTATATGTTGAATGGGTTAAATAGTACCAGTTTACCTAATCCTTATGATATTTCCACACTTGATTGGACAGATGGTAGTTTCAATATTACATTGGAAGCAGAAGATTTACTTGGGGCGAAAAATCAATCATCATTTATCATTGACATTGACACAAAACCTCCTGAAATAAAGTTTAATCTTCCAAACAATACTCTTCTTTCAGCCCCCAGAGATATTGTAATAAATGTATCAGACCCACATCTTAAGCAAGTTTACTATGATTGCGACGCTATAATAGGCTTCAGCTCACCCAATATTGTTATAAACATTTCTGGTTGGCTAGATAAAACACACAATATAGAAGTTCAGGCAGAAGATTACCTTGGCCATTTTTCCTCGACAATATACACATTCACTCTTGATACGACCCCTCCACAGGCAAATGCAGGTCTTGATAGAACAATAATCGTAGGTGTTCCTTTCTATTTGAATGGCAGTGATTCTAGCGATAATTTCGATATAGATAACTATACTTGGACTTACTCATATAATGGAACAAATGTGGAACTATATGGCCCAGAGCAAGAATGTTTATTCAGTATCCCTGGTGAATATGAAATTACACTTGCCGTAACTGATAGTGCAGGCAACCTAGATGATGATATTGTTACCATTACAATTTTAGAAGATCCCAATATTAACAAAGAAATTGATACAGATTCTGATGGAATCCCAGACATTGATGACCCAGACGACGACAATGACGGATACCTGGACTTATGGGAAATATTCCTAGGAACAGATCCCTTGGACATTGATGATACACCGCTGGACACAGACGAAGACGGCTTGCCAGATGGAGATGCCACCAATACAGAATCATGGATGGATACAGACGACGACGGCGACGGAGTCCCAGACACCGAAGACTTCGCCCCACTAGACCCGGAAATATCTGAAGACCCAAACACTATTGAAGACGACCCGGGACTCGGCCAGTACTGGTGGATTATTCTCATATTCATTCTTGTGCCAGTAGTTCTTGTTGTTGCATATATGATGAAGAAGAAAGAGCCACCAGAGGTTGAGGCGGAACCTGAAATTGAGGAAGTGCCGGAAGAAACGCAAGAAATAACTGGCTAATTGCCAATCCTTTCCTCAACTGCCCCAAAAAGTTCCTGAGCCTTGGCAATGGCATCCCAAATTTGACAGTTTGCGTTTAATTGTTGGTCAAATTTGGGAGTTTCGCAGATTTGATACGCATGAAGAGGGTTTAATGTCAAATTTGCGATGGATTTTTTGCCTGGGTTCTGAAAATTATTCTTTTTTCTTCTGGCCTATCCTCTTAATCTCTTTGTCAAAGTCAGATAGGTAATTTTTATCCTGAACCTTCTTGAAGGATTCATATTCTTTATTGGCCAGGGCAAGAGCAATTTCATGGCCGATCGACCCTGCATTGGTAAGTATTTCATATTCACTGAACTTCAGGAAAGCATTTAGTTTTTCAGTCCAATCCCTCATGTACATGGGCTTATTGCGAACAGCTTGCAATTCTGCATAATCAAGATACATGCTAACAATTCGATTAAGATGGTCAAGCTCCTGTTTGTCAAGATAATTTTTTGCTATGGTAATATCGCTTGGCATAATTTTGCCGCCCTGTTCCTTTCTCCATGATGTCAATCCCATGTTTGGCTTGTCGCTTTTGGCTCGCGTAGATATGATTTCTGCAGCAGTTTGCCCGGTAATGGCAAAGTGTAATTTGTTCTGCACTGTAGCAAAAAACTGTTTTGTGTCCTCAGCTTTCAGAGAATAATCAATAGAAGTGGCGTAAATATCTGTAATTTTCTGGTACAACATCCGTTCACTGGAACGAATTTCTCGTATTTCTTCCAGCAAATTATCAAAATATCTAGTGCTAAAACGGGAACCGTGTTTAAATCGGTCGCTATCGATTGCAAAACCTTTTTGGATATATTGCTGAAGAATCGAAATCGCCCATTGCCGAAAGAGTATGCCCTGTTCTGAATTTACCCGGTAACCCACAGCAATGATAGCTTCAAGAGAATAGCATCTGATTTTTCTGGTAATTTCCCTTTTTCCTTCGATTTGAACTATCGAGTATTCCTCGGAAGTTACCAATTCGTCGAGTTCTTTATCTTGATAAATGTTTTTAAGATGAAGTGAAATATTGTCTATAGAACATCCAAAAAGCTCCGCAATCCTTTTTTGTGGCATCCAGAGATTTTCATTGGCGTACATCACCTCAATATTGATCTCACCATCTGGTGTTTGGTAAACCGTTATCTGGTTATCTGGTAGTTTTTTGATTTTAGCCATATGCTTCAAAAGGAATATGTAGGTTTGGGTTATTAAAGGATTATGAGGGGTCGGTGAAAGTACAGGGAGGCCATGAGGATGGCCCCAGGTCTGCCAAAAACACGCTCCGGAAAGATCATGAGACGTGTGCTGAGGAAGATTGCATCCAAGGACATGGAGCAGGTTGGAGACATATCCACACTGGCGGATCCAAGTGTTGTGGAAGACCTTATCAACTCTAGGTAAACCAATAGAAATAATGCCTGCGCTGTGATGGCGCAGGCATATTTTTCATTTTTAACATTATTCATCACTCTAATCTTTGTAATACTGATACTGGTCTTCTTCTGATATATCCCATCTCTGAATACTTTCATTATGGCTGTCAAACTCCAATAAGAGATTAAAATATAACCCGTCAAAAAATTCTTCAGATATTATGGCTGGATTCGTTAGAAAATAGTCACCAATAGAAAGGTAAGAATCACCATCAACATCGAAAAATGTTACTGGATAATCATGTTCACCCATTACTGCTGATAATTTATCATGGTGGCTATATTCACCGTATTCTGATGGTGGCAAATGGACTTCCAACATATTTCCTTTATCTAAAATGGAATAAGTCCTACCATTAGGATAATCATCTCTAATCATCCAATCACCAACAGAGTCTTGAATGAACGCATCTTCAGATAATGACATTCCATTATTTTCAAAAATAACAGATATTGAATCAGGAACCGGAATATTTTCATCCCTGGATTCATCAAATGTCTGTCTATGTTCAACTGACAAATTAAACAAAAATGTTTCTGTATTATTAATCCATGTTCCGATTGAAATGTATAACTTATCTATGTGATATTTTTCATGATAAATATCTGCCCAATCATCCATATCAACAATAACTTCTTTCGTGATGTTGTCAGTTATAGTTCTGTTAACAAGAATATCTGATTGAGAAAAAACCCAGTAGTGGTCAACATAACCAGCAGTATTAACATAAAGAAATGCAAAAATACCTGTTATAATCAAAATGATTACTACAATAATAGCCAGTAATTTTTTTCTTGATTTTGGCTTAGATATTTTTTTCTCTTCCATAATTAAGAAATGTTAGATTTTGTATATAAGCCCATTTATGACATGTCAAGTTTTCTCGATGTGCAATTCTGCTAAATATCACCATAACATTCTCCTGAACAAACAGAGTCGGAATAGAAAAGCTTATTGCTTTCCGGGATGGTATTTACCATTCATCCTGGTCACCAGTTTCTTTTTCTCCATTTCTCCGAGAACCTTTAGCACGAATCCTTCATCAGGTTCTTGTAATACCTCCTGGGCTTCCCGGAATGTGATAGGAGCCGTTTCCACTCTGCCCAGTAGTATTCCGATTGATTGGGATATTTCCCACTCATCTTTGAGTTTGCTGATTAGGGGGGAATTTACCTTGTATTCATCTTTCAGTTCCAGCAATCGACCGTATAACTTTGCTATCCATTTCCATGATTGTGGCTGCTCTCTAGCTTCCTGTTCTATTTTGGCCCATTCAATTCCCATCAGAGCAAGTTTGGACATGTCTTCCAGGTCTGCAGGCCTGCTTGTAATGGATTTGAAGAGAAATATGTCTTCAATGGAGGATACGTATACTGTGAGATTGTTTCCATATTCTAGCGGCTCTGCTCGCTGTTTCATGTTTTTGGAATAGATGAGGCAGCCACATACCCTTTCTACAAATATATCGAATCGTGTTTTATCCTCTTTAACCAGTATTATCATGGTTTCAAGGTTCAGATATTCCTGAGTAAGCTCTTTTTGTGATTGAAACCCTGTTTTAAGTGCGGCATCTATGAACGATTTCGCCATCAATGGTGTTGAAAATACTATATCAACATCTTTTGTTGAAATTTTTGCGTCGTGCTTTATCATTGCCAGACCGCCAAGGAGGAATGCTTCAACTTTTTCATCCAAATGATTTGAGATATCCTGAAGAGCTCGGTCCAATTCTTGCTCACCAAATTTCTTTCTTTCATCCATGCAGGATCGCCTCTATTTCCTTTCTTATGCTATATTTATCTGAATATTTTATAAATTCTTTTTTAATGGCTACTTTTGTTAGATTTTTCTGGTTTACAAACTGTTTTATCCTGGGATTGCCCATGTTAAATTTCATTGTTTGAACCAATGCTTCGATTTCGGAAATTTGTGTAATTGTGGGCGAAAAGTGATAGTATTCGTTTCTGTAGATTATATCATAATTCAATTCTGCTAGTCTGCTGTTTGCTGCAGGCACATATTCTTTATCTGTTATTTTGTTGCCTGTGGAAAAAATATATTCATCCTTGTGCTGCCATACAATGGAACCTTTCGGATATCTATCTTTCAGATGGTATAGATTTCTGTGTTCGGCATATTTTTCCACAAATGAGAGTATAATTCTGTGCCTGGGATTCAATTTATAAACGGATTTTTCCAGTACTGCGAGCCCCATCTGCCTCCAACCGCCCAAAATGGTCTGCACTGTCCGCGAAGATAGTCCAGATCTTTCGGAAATCTCTTTTGCAGTATATCCGGGTTCCAGAATCAGAGGCAATATTTTCAATCCTGACCCGCCAAGGAACTTATCGAGGTTCAGGGCTGGCTCTTCCCGCAGGAGTTTGGAGAGTTCGTTCCCCATTGAGGACTGAGCAATATACAGCGGTGAGGTATTACCCTGCCGTCCAATACTGATAAAGCCCAGTTGTTCAAGATGGGAAACACATTCAGACATGTAACTTTTTGACCTGCCAAATTTCTTCGTCAGAGATGTCACTGTTGATGCCTCAACATGCACGGTTTTGAGTATTTGTAATTCAGTTTTATTAATACGCTCTTTAAACATAATAACGCAATAATACCGAACAACTATATAAGTAGTTCGTTAAATTTGCGTTTCATCCCCGAATAGCATTATTTTCTCTCCTTCCAGAACGTTCATAACGAACTTGTCGTTTCGTTCTTTTCTATTCTGGAATTCCTCCGTGGTATATAAAATATAATTTATTTCTCTGTTAATTTTTGTCTCGATACTATTGATAACTGGAATGAGCTTGTTTTCATCAACTTCGCCAATAATGAAAATGTCCAGGTCGCTGTCAGCTTTCTCGGTATGCCTGGCATAGGAACCATAAATGAAGCAAAACTGAATATCTCCTATCTTATCCAGGCTATTTCTTATAGCATTTCCCACACCAGAGGTCTTGAGATAAATGTTTTTCAGGTCAGGGTAAATTAAATTGGCCTTGTTTATTTTGAAGTATCTTTGATTACCATCCTTTCTACTGATTAAGATGGAGATTTCTTCCAAATTATTCAATTCCATTCTTGTTGAATTATACTTCTCTTCAATTTGTCTGGCTATCTCTCTCAGATGGATTTCAAGGTCTGGATTTGAAAGGAACAATTCCAGTATCTTGCTTCTGGTTCTGGATGTGAAGAGACCTTCAAGCATGAGCACTAAAATTGCTCAATCGTGTAAACTACCAGCCCCTAAAGGAGCTGGCGTTTCTGGTTGAATAGGATAGTTGCCAGAACCTTTATGGCCAGTATGTTTACCAAAAGTTAGCCATACACCTAATTTATCAAAGTCCATTTGACTTTGATTTGCTATACTTGCATATATCCTATTTTTGACATTTTGAACGTAAATTACAGTCAAAAATAGGAGACGTACGGTGCATGGCGGATTCCTCGTTTATTGTATTTGTGGCCAATTCATCTCAGGTCTGAAGACCCGAGTGTTCTTGGCCCGACACAATAAATAATTTGCTCAATTATAGATATTGTCATGATGGTCATAATCTTCTACAATAACCAGATTATTTTCTTCGTCTATTGAAAACACCAGCACAAAACTTCTATCTATATGAACTCTTTTCAGATGCTGTAGTGGGCGGCGCAGGTTCTTGTACCGATGAGGATTATCCGCAATCTCTTCAATTTTCTTGAAAATGATTTCCAGCTGTTTCGGACTTTTTTTGGCCAGTTTTAAGAATATGGCTTCAACGGACTTTCTAAGTTCGTAATCATACATTCTAGTCCAGCCCGTAATGTTTCCTGAAATCCTTTACCTTGACTGTTTTCTCTTTCTGCCTGGCTTCCATCCTTTCAATGAATTCCGGCCTGAGTTCTGGTTCTAATAATTCTTTCTCATATTCATTGATTATGACCTTGATGGCCTCGGACTTGTTCCGTAAACCGAATTTTCCCTTGACCACATTGATGATTCTGTTTTCACGCTCATCTATGTTTATTACTGCTTGAACCATTATATCACCTATTATGTTTTATTATAACTTATAGTGTTTCGTAACTATTTATAATTTTTCATTGAGAATGATGAGTACAAAATGTATACAGTTGTGTAATTTTTTTACTGAACATGTCTCGCCTGATGCAACAAACTTCAGCTTTGTGGATGAAAGGCGATGAATTGTTCAGTCAAAGGGCTCCCGATCCTAAGAATACAATTCGACATCTCTGAATGTCATTGATGACAGTATCACTAATCTACACATGTCATTCAATGTGGAAACAGAAAGGGATGCACCTCCCTTTAGGGTTGGGGAGCCCTCACTCATTAGAAGCATCACGAAACCCTAATATGATTGTTTTACTTTCCACATCTTGAAAAGGGGGCGGTGATTATTCTACCATCCTGAAGGAGGAACATCAATGTCCAAAGTATTATGGAAGCCAGATGAGCAGCAGATTGAAAATGCCAATATGACCAGGTTCATTGGAAAAATAAATGAACAATATGGGCTGGCATTATCTTCATATGATGAATTGTACCAATGGTCAATCGACAATATACCTGAGTTCTGGAAGGCCATGTGGGAGTTCGGGGACATCGTGCATTCCAAAGCATTTAATGAGATTGTCAATGACCTGGACAAAATGCCAGGTGCCAGATGGTTCACCGGTGCAAGATTGAACTATGCGGAGAATTTACTTCGGCACAGGGATGACAGGCCTGCTATTATCTTCCAGGGTGAGGAAAAAGTAAAGCAAAGCATCACATATTCTGAACTTTATGATGAAACAGCCAGGCTTGCCAAGGCGCTTCGGGATGCAGGGGTAAAGACCGGCGACAGGGTGGCAGGCTTCATGCCTAATATGCCAGAGGCCATTATCGCCATGCTGGCCGCAACCAGCATCGGGGCTATCTGGTCCTCATGCTCGCCGGATTTCGGGATTAAAGGGGTTCTGGACAGGTTCGGCCAGATTGAGCCGAAGATACTGTTCACCGCTGATGGATACTTCTACAAGGACAGGGGGTTCGATTCCCTGGAAAGAATATCTGGCATTATTGACAGCTTGCCGTCTGTGGAGAAAATAATCGTGGTTCCATATACCCAGGAGAAGCCTGACATAAGCAGATTGCCCAATGCCATAATTTACGAAGATTTTCTATCGAAAGAAGAAGGACTGGATATCCAGTTTGAACAACTTCCATTCGACCATCCGCTTTACATAATGTATTCTTCCGGCACCACTGGCGTGCCAAAATGTATAGTTCATGGTGCTGGCGGAACCTTAATTCAGCATCTTAAGGAACTTATGCTGCACACTGACTTGAAGCGTCATGATAATATCTTCTATTTCACAACATGCGGCTGGATGATGTGGAACTGGCTGGTTACTTCGCTGGCTGTAGGTGCTACCGTGCTGTTATTCGACGGCAATCCATTCTACCCGGACGCATATTCTCTTTTCAACTTTGCCAAGGAACAGGGCATGACCGTGTTCGGGACCAGTGCCAAGTACATTGCCTCATTGGAGAATGCTGGTGTTAAGCTGGGACCTGATGATATTCCCACGGTTCGGGCCATGCTGTCCACCGGCTCCCCGCTCTCGGAGGAGAATTTTGAGTATGTCTATAAGGACATTAAGACCGACCTGGTACTATCGTCCATTTCCGGGGGAACAGATATCATTTCATGCTTTGCACTGGGAAATCCCATAGGACCAGTAATTTCCGGTGAGCTTCAATGCAGTGGTCTGGGAATGCGGGTGGAAGCGTTTAATGACCTTGGAAACCCGGTAATCAACCAGCAGGGAGAATTGGTCTGCACTGCGGCATTCCCGTCCATGCCCATTTACTTCTGGAATGACCCTGACACTGTGAAATACAAGGAAGCATACTTCAATAAGTTTCCAGGTATCTGGCACCACGGCGATTATATCCTCATTACAGAGCAGGGCGGTGTAATAATCTACGGACGCTCCGACGCCACGCTGAACCCAGGCGGCGTCAGGATTGGCACTGCAGAGATTTACAATGTAGTGGAGAACATGTCTGAAATTGAGGACAGCATAGTTGTTGGCCAGGACTGGGATAATGATGTCAGGGTAATTCTTTTCGTAAAAATGAAGGAAGGAGTGGAACTTACCGAGGAACTGGTTAAAAATATAAGGACGCAGATAAGGAGCAATACCACGCCCAGGCATGTACCGGAAAAGATCATTGCAATTGCTGATATTCCTTATACCATCAATGGGAAAAAGGTGGAACTGGCAGTTAGGAAGACCATTCACAATCAGGAGATTAAGAACAAGGACGCGCTTGGCAACCCGGAGTCCCTGGAACTGTACAAGGACCTTAAGGAACTTCAGGACTAGACCCTGTCATTAACTAAGAGATAAGATTAAGAAACTATTAGGATATGTGCATTTAGATGTCAGACTTCAACAAATACAGCATCATAGAACTGCCCAGGAACGTGGTTATAGGCCACGGAGTGCTACCGGGCATACCCAAGGACTGTGGAAGATTAGGACTGGCAAAATCCGCCTTTCTGGTGGCTGATGAGGTTACCAAGGAAATTGCCGGTCTTGAGATTGAGGGATATTTGCAGGATGCTGGCTATGAGACAGACATGGTCACAATAAATGAGGCAGATGCCGAAACAATCGAGACAATAGAAGAACTGGCCAGGGAATTCAATGCAGGATTCTTGATGGGCATAGGCGGCGGCCGCCCTATTGATGTGGCCAAATGCGCATCCTTCAATATTGCAAGGCATTTTATCAGCATCCCGACAGCGGCTTCCCATGATGGCATTGTATCGTCCAGGGCTTCAATTCTTGTTGATGGTGTGAAAACATCGCTGGAAGCTCAGTCTCCAATTGCAGTTATTGCAGATACTGGTATAATATCAAAATCTCCACATCGAATGCTGGCTGCCGGCTGCGGAGATATCATTTCCAATAAAACCGCAGTACTGGATTGGAAGCTGGCCCAGAGGCTTCGAAACGAAGAATATTCAAGTTATGCGGCCACATTATCCGAAATAACAGCAGATATGCTAATTGAAAATGCATGTGAGATAAAACCAAATCTGGAAGAAAGTGCCTGGGCCGTGGTTAAGGCATTAACGGCTTCGGGAGTGGCAATGAGCATTGCGGGTTCAAGCAGGCCAGCAAGCGGTTCCGAGCACAAATTCTCACATGCATTAGATGCAATTGCAGAAAAGCCAGCACTCCATGGAGAGCAATGCGGCATTGGTTCCATAATGATGATGTACTTGCACGGCGGCAACTGGCAGAAGCTCCGGGACGCATTGAAGACACTTGGCGCTCCAACAGATATTAGCGATTTAGAGCTGACCAAGGAGGACATTATCCAGGCACTTGTGAAGGCACATGATGTCAAGCCAGAGCGATACACCATCCTGGGATATCATGGCCTGACAGAAGACGCTGCTGAGGCCTTAGCCGAAAAAACTGGTGTAATCTAATATGGTATTATTAACAGTCATTGGCAGAAAGCTGGCAAAGCCTGGCTTAGAGTTTGTTTTCATGGGGTCCAATTCAGACTGCAAGGACTGTAAAGTGAAAACAATCTGCTTTCATCTGGAGATGGGAACCAAATATAAAATTGTGAATGCCAGGGATATTGTCCATGACTGCCCCCAGCATGAGGACAATGTGGTAATAGTTGAGATTGAGGAAGTTCCCAGACAGGCAATTATTCCAAAAAAGAAAGCCATGGAGGGCACGACAATTACTTTTGATCTTCCAAAGTGCAATATAAGGGGTTGCCAGGATTATCAATTATGCTTCCCGGTGGGCATGGAATCGGGTCTGAAAAGGCAAGTAATTAAGGTGCAGGAAAAGGTTGAGTGTGCAGACGGCCAGGACCGGATTAAGGTTATTTTAGGATGAAAATAGATAGAGGCCATTCATTTTACACAAATTTTATATATACATTCTTATATTACTCTATTAGCCCATTCCGGCATGCCTTCGGGGAAGAAAAATGCTAGTGGG
>JAUWNU010000164.1 GCA_030612505.1 Methanomassiliicoccales archaeon | reverse complement strand
TTGGTAGTCAGCTTGTCCAGGAAATATCGGTCGTGGCTCACCATTATGGCTGCGCCAGGATAGCTTGCTAAATAATTTTCAAGCCACTCGGTTGTTTCAATATCCAGATGATTGGTAGGTTCATCTAATATCAAGAGGTCTGCGTCCTCGGCTTCCATAACTATTCTTGCCAATCTTGCTTTAGTCCGTTCGCCGCCGCTGAGGTCTCCTACTTTAGTGTTAAATGTGCGCTTTTCCAGGCCAAGTTTTTCTAGAACGCCTTGGGCTCGAGAAGGATGGCCATAACCTCCACTGGATGCAAAGTCCTCAAGGGCATTTGCATATTCCTTGGACGTGGCTTCCATTTCTTCAGTGGTCAATTCGGCCTCCATCTTCTTTTCCAGGTAAGTGATCTTCTTGGCAAGAGAACCAAGCTGGCCAGTTGGGGCTGATACTGCTTCCAGAAGAGTTTGAGATTCGTCTAATTTACTTTCCTGGGTCATGTATCCTAATGTCACATCCCTGGGAATTTTCAGCTCGCCCATGTCTGCTGTTTCCAAGCCATATATGATATTGAGAAGTGTTGTTTTTCCAGTCCCGTTCTGCCCCACCAGTCCGATTTTCTGGCCCTTCAAAACTTCAAAGCTTATGTCCTGCAAAACTACCTGCGGTCCGAAAGATTTAGAAATTGAATTAACTGATATGGCGGCCATATAATCGCCTATCCTCTGAACGTTATTCTGCGCGATAATTTCTGAGCCAATGGCAGTGGTTCAAAGGGCATCTTACCCTGCTTCTCATCAATAAGGACAGCCAGTGCATCAATATCAAGAGCTATTTCTTCTGCTCCGCGAACCCTTACCATGAATTGGCCAGATTCTTTTTCCTTATCTCCATATACTATGATCAGCGGCACCCATTCCTTCTCTGCATAACGTATCATCTTGCCAACACTGATGTCTCTATCATCCACATCTACACGGCCAGGCAGTTTTTCAGCTATTGCCAGACACTCATCAATAAATTCTTCCTTAACTGGCAGTAAACGTATCTGAGTTGGGGCCAGCCAGAACGGAAGCTGAGCTTTAATGCCCTGCTGGGAATCCATACTTGCCTTTTCCAATAATGAATAAATCAACCTTTCAATTGCGCCGGATGTTGATTGATGTAGAATTAGCGGATAATGCTTCTCGCCGTCAGAGCCAACATAGGTAATGCCATAGCGCTCTGCGTTTTCCACGTCAATCTGGTCTGTATTAAGGGCACTGGCCTTGTCCAGGCAATCAACAAAATTCCATTCGTATTTGAAAACGAAGTAAAAGAAACGCTCATTCCACATTTCCACCAATGCTGGGCGGTTCCAGCGCTTTACCAGGCCCATGACAAAGTCTTTATTTTCATCATAGAACTCTTTTGTAACACGGATGGCAAATTCCAAACCATCTGGAATATCATAGCCAATGTCATTCAGGACGGTTCTGGAAAGCTCGAATCGGTCTTCAATTTCCTCCTTGGCCTGGGGCAAATCTGCACAGAAAGAGTGGCAATCAGGCATTGTGAAAGCCCTGAGGCGGCGAAGCCCAGCTAATTCACCACGCTGTTCGACTCTGAACGAATACCTGGAAAGCTCATAGAGTCTCAGTGGCAGGTTCTTGTAAGAAACTGTGGCATCATGCATCATCAGAAACTGGCCAAAGCATGCTGCGAATCTTAAAAAGACCTTCTTATCAGGCGTTTGAATGGTATACTGGCGGGCCGGAAACCGGTTCATGTAGCTTTTCAAGCTGGGATGCTCGAAATCATACATTATTGGCGATTCTATCTCCATGCCTCCGGTGCGCTTGACCTCATCATTTACAAAACGCTCCAGCAGGTTTTTTATTAGCTTCCCTTTGGGATAGTAACGGAAATTACCCGGGTCCGAGCCAGGCTCATAATCCACAAGCTCCAGGCGGCGCATTAATTCTATGTGCGGCGGCTCCTGTTTACTTATGCGGCTCTTTGCCATTTCGTACTGGCAAAACTTTTTAAGATTGATATTGTCAGCAAAGTCGTACCCTTTAACCTTGTTTTTCTTTGCATCTAGTTCCAAAGAATGTTCATTACCTTCAACATCAAGAACAAACCACTGGCTTTTCATTTTTTCCTCAGCTTTTACTGCGTCTGAAAGGTCTGAATCTTCTGCGGCTTCATCATCAGCGGTTATTTCCCTTGACAATTCGCTGAGAGGATGTCCCTTGCAGCTGATATTGAATGATTTGTACCAGCCAAATGGCGAGGCATATACCTCATGACCGGCTTCTTTCAGAATATCTTCTGCCAAATGAAGTATCTTTATGCTGGAACTGGCATTGGCCAGGGAGGAGCTTAAATGAGCATAGGGATAAAGAACAATCCGCTCTGCCTCCACCTTGCCAACTATCTCCTCAATATTGGTAACTAATGCTTTAGCAGCCGCCTCTTCCTTTCCCTCGTCTCGCGTTTCAAAGCTAATGAAGGCCACCAGAACTTCTTCAACACGATTATGTTTCTGGCTGTCGCTGATTTCTTCTGCCAGCTTTGTCTTTTTCCTGGCCTCGTATTCGATAAAATCCGCGTGAATGAACAGTGTCTTCATTGTTATCGAACCACGAGAGATTGCAACTGGTATAATAATTTAGGGTTAAATTCCAAACCTATTTTCAGCTCTGAGCAGACGAGTGGGGGTTGGGACGAGCTAGCGCAGGAGCTAGGTGGGGGGATAAACCATAGGCAGGGGTGGGTTGATATTTTTTGCTTAGCAAAGCCTAGTGTCGCGTCAACGTTCAAGTGTCGGATAAAGCCGAGATAACTTTACCCGAGCATCCTCGGTTGTGAATTGCCAATTAACTTTTGCATTTTTGTTGTCTCTGTATTTCTGCCATGCTAGCACCTCTTTTCTGACAAC
>JAUWNU010000112.1 GCA_030612505.1 Methanomassiliicoccales archaeon | reverse complement strand
GCAGGAAAATGGATTCAGCCAGGGTTCGGAATTGTTATAGTTATACTTGGTATTATTTTCGCGCTGAGGTTCTTTGAGATGAATTTGTGGTGAACACTGAACAGGGACTGTGTCATGTTTGTCGCAAATTTGACAATTAAGCCAGATTTACGCTTGTCAAATCTGCGTTTCACCAATTTTTGACCGCAATTTTCTTATTAGATGTCAAAAATAGGTTTCAAAAGAATTTGATTAAAGTTCCACGACAAAATATTAATACTACTACTATTACTACTACTATTATGAAGTGTCCATACTGTAACTATGAGTGGTCTTCCAGAAAACCAAATCCCAAGGCCTGCCCCCGATGTAAGCGCCGCTTGGACATTGCCAGGGCTTCAACTCAGGATCCACTATTGGAAGCAAAGACCAAGGAAAGGGGCTTTGAAAGGATGGTTTTTGTAATGTCCCTGGTCACACCCAAGCTGGAAGAAAAAGGTGTTAAATCCGTGGTTGTAGGCGGCTCTGCCGTGGAATTTTACACAAGGGACTGGTATGCCACAGGAGATATTGACCTGGCTGTCACAAAAGATAAAAGAAAAATCATAGATGAGGCAATGAAAGAACTCGGGTTCAGCAGCGAAGGAAGGATGTGGGTAAGGGAAGATTTGAACCTTTACATAGAAACACCCGGCGACATACTGGACATCAATATTGACAAAGCCACAAAGGTTGAAACCGATGCTGGCTATGCTTATATTATTGGCCTTGAAGAACTTATTATTGACCGAATTGCAGCTGCACTGCACTGGAAAAGCCAGAGCGACAAGGAGCAGGCAATAAGAATGGCATCCATCTATTATGAAAATATTGACTGGCAATATGTCAGAAACTTATCAAAGAAAGACAAATCAGAAAGTATGCTTGACGAAATATTGGAGGCTGTAAAAAATGCCCAGGACTAGAACTAAGCCAATCAGGCGCAGGCCAGTATCCGATGAAAAGATGGCAAATTCAATAAAATACATCAAAATGAGGGATAAGTATCTTCAGGAATCCGGAATTCTGGTGAAAACCGGGGAAAGAAGTTGGAAGTTGAATTCCAGATGAAATAATCATTTATCTTATTGTTTCAGCTTCTTCTCATACTGAACCATTTCAGTTACAACTTCAAATCCAATACCTTTGTACAATTCAAGTGCCCTGGGATTGTCCAGGTCCACAGCCAAATCTGCTTTCTTTATATTGTCCATGTCACTGAACCATTCCAAACTTGAAAGTAAAAGAGCCTTTCCAATTCCTTTTCCTCGGGCTTCTTTCAACACGGTTAGCCAGGGAATGAACCCCTTGTCTTTCATGGCCGGATGAGTGGCTGCAACGCAGATGCCTAGTATGTTTCCGTCCGAATCTCTGGCTGCAAAAATTCCATCTTTCGAGAAATAATCTTTTTTGGTGAAACTATCATATTGTTCCATCATCTCGGCGATATCATCAGTTGATTCTGCAAATCCTTTGACAATTGTTTCTCTTACTGCATCATATTCCTTTTCAAGGTCTGGCACATCAATAATAATGCCGTCAGGAAGCTTCGATGCTTCAACTGGCAGGCCCATATCCCGAACCATATCATACATACGGTTTTTATCCTGAAATCCTTTTGATTTGTAGAAATTAGCTTCCTTCTCAAATTGGGACAATATCAGAGCCCAGACTTTATTCACATCTTTGTGAGCAAGATAGTTCATTATTGCTTCATATAACTGGTCCTCAATGCCAGTAAATCTTAGTTCTGGCAGGATGCATATGGAAATTGAACCAATACCTGCACGAATATCTGCCCTTGCCTTGCCTATGATTCGAGAACCGTCCAGTGCCAGGAAATTGCCTTCCACATCGAAATTCGGTGCATCAAAAATATATTGTTTAGCAATCTCAACAGTCAAGTCCTGATGCTCTGGATAATCTGCATGCGCCAGATTATAGAATTCTATGAAACTTTCCAGGTCGGTTTCTTTATTGATGTTTCTGATTGTGATTGGCATTTTATCACCAATCTACCACCCAAACCGTATCCGCTGGAACGCGTACCCAGTATCCTTCACCGGATTGCATGACATAGGTTGGCCCCACCTCTTTTATCAAGTATGGTGAAGCAGGGTCAAAGACCTCGACTCGGTCTGCTCCGGTGCCGAAGAATGCCAATGAGACAATCATTGAATCATTCAAGCTTGGATAGCTTACAAGGTTCCATCCTGCATACAGCGGAATATCTGTTGATTCAGGTATTATGCCAGTTACTGTCAATATTGTATTTTCGAAAGTGCTTGAATGAATTTCTATTCCCATATAATCCACCCTTACAAGCTCGCTTGAGTTTGTCTGGTAGCAGCCCCATAGGAATCTTCCATCTCCAGAAATATAGTCCGCGCAATTGGTCTCTATTGCTCTTTCCAGTACAATATCTGTATCCGCATCAGCCCATACTGATGCTCCAAGCGGAACCCATGTGTCGGCCATTGCATTGAACACCCAGACCTGGAAATCACTGCCCATATTGCCTTGGATTTCCATTGTCATGTTTATCTGGGTTATTTCCCCAGGACTCTCGCTGACATTGAAGCTTGACATGGTGAAAATCTCATCTCCTTCACCTGGATTCAGGGAACTGGCACGGACATCATCTGAACTAACAATCTGTGTGTAACGGAAATTGGCGAATTCTGTCTGGCTGTTTGGATTTTTAAACTCAGAATCAGAGGCCTCATCAACGTCCAGGAACCAGGCAAAATGGTCATTGGTTGCTTGGCTCACATTCTCATAGGTATATGTGTGCGAGACAGTTTCCGATGGCGGGATATGAATCCAGAAACCTGTTTTGTGGTCTAATAAATCAATCTCGTTCAGGGAATCTGGCTTGTAGATGCTGGTTGAGAGCCAGGGCTGTGGACTAAGTGGGTCATAGGTCATTATCCTGTCCCATTTTCCATCAATGCTGGAAAGTACAGATTCCAGGGATTCATTATTCTGAATTAATGGCAGGGAGATGAGGTTCCAACCTGGGGATAGGGTGATATTGAAAGATGCTGGTGGTGCTTCATAGCCCCAGGGCTCCATTAGTGGGTAATTATCCTGGGCTCCAGCGCCTCCATCAATATTTGTATATGGCGTGTCGCCAATTCCATCGCTGCCAGCTATATCCTGGCCCGGTCCTGAGAACATATCGGTTCCATTATAGTCTGACCAGTAATTGCCGCCTGAGGGGTAGCCGTTGTCCCAGGAGTTGTTGGTGCCATTATCATATGCCTGGATGGTGTTGTTGATGATATTGTTATGGTAAATCAAATTGCTATAAGGACCATTTTCAATATAGAACCCATAGCCATTATTCGAGATATTATTAGTGAAAATATTATTATATCTACTTACTTCTTTAATATAGAATCCATAGCCATTATTTGAAATAACATTATCTGTTATATTGTTTAAAATGCATCCCCACATATAAATTCCATAATCGGTATTTTCAGTAATCGTATTATGATACACTTGATTGAATTTAGCATCTACAGAGATGAATAATCCATCTTCTCCTGAGTTAACCATGTTATTTTCATGAACTGTGTTGTTTTCCACCCCCCAGCCTAATCTAAAAGCTTGATATGGGCTATCTTGAATATCATTATTATGTACATTGTTGTTTTTACTAGCACCGTGTAAATCAATGCCGTAACCATTTCTCCAAACATCATTGAATGCTATTGAGTTGTTAGAGGACGATTCTAAATATATGCCACCATGAACATCAGATACCTGATTGTTTTCAATACTATTATGATTAGAATTTGTCAATAAGATCCCATATTGAGAACTACTGAAAAGAATATTATCCCTGATAATGCAATTATCAACATTATTAAGATATATACCATAATTCATCCAAACAATTCCCCAATTCCTTATCGTAAACCCGGTTATGTTAACAGAATTCGCAGAAATGTTGATTAAAGCACCATCTCCACCGCCATCAATTATTGTTGTCAGATTGTTTTCCCCTATTAAAATAATTTGCTTATTGATTACTAAGTGCTCTTGGTATGTGCCAGCATCGACTGTAATTGTATGCCCATCCAGCGTATCTGGGTCATCAATTGCTGTCTGCATTTCATTGAAGTATTCGTCGGTGTCAATGTTGTGGACTGGGCCCACACTAACATTACCTATTGTGAACATCCAGATATCTGACCATCCTGCATTGCTTCCAGATGGTGTTGAATAGTTGGCTTTGACCCTCCAATAATGAGTATCCTCTGGAAGGATTGGAACTGGTGTGAGATTCGCCGATATGGTTGTGTTGACTACTTCCGGTGAGGAAAAATCGCTATTATTGTCGATTTCTATTGTATAGTTGCTCAATGAACCGTTGGTTGTGGAGTTGTGCAAATCTAGCCATTCGAATGTCGGATTTGTTATTGAGAATGAATTGTTTGCAGGGGATAGCAATAAAGGTATAGACATTGGAATGGTGAGATTAACATCACCATCCAATGATGCAAAACCCTGACCATCGCCACCATTCGGACCCCCACCGGGTGATGAGGTCCCATTTCTTCTAACCCCAGGAATAGCAAGGAACAAAGAATTCTTTGAAAGTGAAGGTCTTGGGGAGCTAATCTGAAGATTTCCATCACCTCCGTTTCCTACTTGACCAGTGAGAACGCTGATGCCACCAATGCCGTCAGTATTGTAAGAACCTCCACCACCAGCGCCACCAAAGCCACCGCCGCCGCCACCGCCTAAATAGGTACTTCCAGTTCCCAATAGACCACCAATACCGTGCTCACCTCCTTGGCCACCAAGACTTGTAACAGTTGAATTAAATATAGCTAATATTTGATTACTATGTAAGTATGACATTGCACTTCCGCCATTAGCAACAGAATCAAGGACTTGAGTATTTCCTCCGCGAAAAACTTTATCTCCACCACCTCCGCCACCATAGCCGCCTCCACCGCCACCGGACGCCCCAAAGTTTCCATTACCTCCTTGGCCACCATCGCCACCTTTGCCTGCTGCCCCACCATTTGTACTGAAATAACTGTTGTTGATAAATAAATTGTTTAAGTCTAATAAAACAGATGCATTTCCTCCCGTTCCAACAAAGCCCGATACAATCGTATCACCACCACGTCCACCTGGTCCGCCACTTCCGCCACCGCCACCAAAGCCAGCGCCTCCTCCGCCCATAGAGCCACCACCACCATTACTTCCTCCTCCCTTTCCTCCTTGGCCGCCATCACCACCATTTCCTCCTGTTAGATTAACTGAAATTGTGTTTAATAAGCATATATCACTTGTACCTTCGGTTCTGAAGGAAACATCACCACCCTTTGCAATATTTCCATTGACTATTGTATCACCACCCCTTCCACTAGAAAGACCTCCGGCACCTCCTGCCCCACCACCGCCGAATCCAGCACCACCAAATTGGTTGGCATCACCTCCTTGACCTCCAGGGCCACCTACGATGAGAAATTCAGAATAAGACATATTCAAATTTTCCTGCAATGAAATCAGTACCTCAGCTTTACCACCAGCACCTATGGATCCCATCACACTTGTATCACCACCAAGGCCGCCATTACTTCCGCCACCATCACTTCCGCCACCTCCACCACCACTATATCCGCCACCTCCGGCTCCTGCTAAATGCCCATGACCGCCTTTCCCAGCATCACCACCTTTTCCCCCCAATACTGTGAAAATTGAAAGTTCAAATTGAATTATTTTTTCACTAAAAGAAATTGTTGCGTTTCCTCCACTTCCAACAAAACCACTCACTTGGGCATTTTCACCCTGACCATGTGGAACGCCAATGCCTCCTGGACTACCATCACCACCACCATATCCGCCACCACCGGCACCACCATCATATAAGCTAGTGCTTGCGCTTCCTCCATTACCTGCCTCTCCCCCTCTCCCCCCACTACTTGTTAAGTTAGACGAAAGGATATACAATACACCTGTTGAGGGCATAGTTATTTCCGAATTGCCACCTCTGCCCACGTTACCCGATACAATACCACCGTTAGAGTAACCACCACCATATCCCTGAGAAGTACCACTATTTGATGCTCCATCTGCAGCGGCACCTCCATTTCCTCCGGTGGTATCTATAGTCGCGTGGTCAATTAAAATCGTTCGTGTATTCTCTGTTAGATTGAAATAGATAGTAGCATTTCCTCCGGCAGCAACATATCCATCCAGATTAACACTGTCTACCCATGCATTGCAACTAGTTACAGTGCTCGCAGGCAGATCAAAACCATTCCCACCAGTGAGATTTACCGTTGAATTTTCTACCTGCAATCCTTCTGTGGCAGTAATATTCAATTCTGCATCGCCGCCTTTGCTAACAGGGATATATGCGACATAAGGCCCAGGACTGGAAGTATCCGCATATCCATCAGATCCATTCATAGTAATATTGCCACCATCGGTCACATTGAAATAGCTGCAAGTCCCATTGAGCATCACATTTGCAGCATGGTTGGGACTAGATAGAAATACTAAGCCGCCAGTTATTTCAACAATCGAACCGCTTTGTAGATAGATATTAGTCACATCAAAAGTCGCGCCAGCAGGCACAATAAGCTTGCCAATTCCGGTGATTGTGACATTGCTGAATGTTTCAAATCCCGAGACGATATATTCTGTTGAAATTATAAGGTCAGAACCACTTCCAAAAGGATTCCCTATGTCTTGTTTTGCATCTCCAGTAAATGTCAATAAAGCTAAATTTGATATAAGCAAAAAAGTGATAAATCCTACTACCAACCTTTTCATATCTACTTCTCCCATTATGAGATTATAGTTGATTGAACTATTATAAATTATGGTAGGTGTTTATGATTTGGTTTCGGAAGAAGTTGATTAAAGCCCTGCCTGCCAATCTTCCAAGCGGCTATAATCCCGCTCGCTTTTGCCTCTTTTCCAACTAGCTACAACCCGGCCCGCTTCGCCAGTATCTGCTTCATCTCAATCTTGTCTGTAGTCCCCAGCCCGAAGAACTCTGGGAACTTGGGACTGGTCTCAAGAATATAGCCTCGATTTGTTCGATTCTGATATATGAGTTTCTGGGCAATGAGCTCGTCAACATGGGCTCTGGCCTTCTCGCCCACCACTTCTAAAAGTTCCTTCTTCTGCATTGGCTGGTAATATGCAATAAGTGCCGCAGTCTTCATGACCTCGCGGTCTAATTCCTTCTGAGCCACTTCCTCTGTCTCTATGGCGTATTCCTCCTTCAGTTGGAAGGAATACTTGGGGCCGGTCTTTACCACGTCTAATGCGGTGTTTCTGGACTTGTATGAACGTATTAGTTTTCTCAGGGCGCTTCGAATAACCTTCTCTTCCAGTTCGGTAGCTTCCTCAATATCTTTCACACGCATAGGCTTTCCTGCTGAAAATAATACTGCTTCAACAAGTTCCAGGTCTCCCAACTCACACCACCGCCAGGTCTTCCGCAGGCATAGCTTTTATTGCTTCAGGTATTTCCTCTGGAATATAGCCATTTGTGCCCTCGACAATTGCATCT
>JAUWNU010000077.1 GCA_030612505.1 Methanomassiliicoccales archaeon | reverse complement strand
TATCAGATTATACTGTAAGATTCATAGATTACAGTTATTTCTATTATCCTATTGTATATTATGAAGAAGATGGTATGCCAGGATATGAAGAACCACCAAAGATGCTTGAGCTAGAGGAAAAAATATTCACATTATTCGATTCCATAGAAGTTGATGATTTCGTGGCAAACGGCCATCCGGCCAATTTCGGTGAGAGCCTCATATTCCTTGGAGAGAATGTGATGATGAATTTTTATGATTTTGAATATTCAAGTGCATCATATCAGTTCGGCACCGAGAACGGCACAATGACCATCCAGGTGGCTGAAGGCCTTGTAATTTCTGAAAACCGATACTACTGGGACGTGTATGAATGGTACCAGGAAGGACTGGAGGAGTGGAATTAATGGGAAGAAGGCCAGTATGAAGAAACAGACCCAATGCCAATAGATGTCGATTATGAATTCCCAGAAAACGATTACGGTTTAGTGGAAGGCGATTATGACATGGCAGTAGAGGATATGGATATGATAGATTCACCATATTACTGGAACTGGGAAGAGGTCTGGCTCACCGGGGATAATTTCACCTGCTCTGTATGGGTTGACAGAGGCAGCATTGATATTGATGAGGCAAGTAATACGCTCACAATCAATAATACCTACAAGAATGCCTGGGTAAGTTTTTCAGCATGGCTGGACATGCCCTACTTTTATGATTTCGCCGAAGAACCATGGTTCGATGACCTTGAGTATGATGACCGGGGAATAATCGAAACCGCAGTGGAAGAAGGACTGCTGGCTGCTGTTGGTTATCTATTTGTTGACGAAGAATCAGGCCAGGACTGGAGCAATTCCGATACCTTCAATGACCCAAGCTTCCAGATGGAGTTCACCAATATCGAAGACAATAGCTTTGATGTGGAAGTAGAATCTTACATTCAAGAGGGCAGAATAGTGTCCATAAATGTCAATGAGGATGCACTGGATGCAGATGATATCTCAGATTTGCTGGTGTTAATGGATGATGAAGAAATAATAGCATGCCATTCACTGGAAGAACTAACAGAGATGCAGGATGGAACTGAAGCTGGCTACTATGCAGTATTCGGTGAAACCCAGACAACAATCTTCGTCTATGTGCCGCATTTCTCCACCCACACAATCACGGTACAGAGCATAGTCGGGTCAATGCCGAACATCATTGCCCCGGGAGTACTGGCAATTGCCTTCGTGGCCATTGCAATAGTGGCAGTTGTTCAGCGCGGAAAGAAAGGCCAGGAAGAAGAGTAATTTCCTGGTCTTTTTCATCTTTATCCACTCTCCAATCATTCAAATAGTGGAATTTCAATCATCCCATGGGGTCAAACAATGAACGAAATAGACATATTTCTCAGGCTGGCATTTCTCGGGTTAACGTCACTGATGTTTCTTCTGTCCAGCTCAGCAGCATTGAAAACAATAGTTAATAGCACTGCAATAAAGAGATAAAGCTCATATTTGCAGCCACTGGCTTTGGGATTTTCATGATTGAAGGTATTATCCTTGCCGGCGGTATATTCTTTGAAGGAATTGAAAGCCTGGTGACTGTTAGTTTCCTGGTTTGTGCTAATTTTGTAGCGCTGGTGTTCTTCTACCTGTCCATTATCAAGAGATAGGTGTCTTAATGGTTGAAGGTGACCCCCTGGCCCTGTCAAGACGCAGAAAGATTTTCGAACATATCTCAGAGCATCCTGGCACATATCTCAGGGAGATGGAGCGGGTCCTTGAGCTTTCTGTGGGAGACCTTCAATATCATTTACAGCAGCTTGAAAAGTCCGAATTAATATCCCCTCATGATGACGGAAAAAGAAAAGGCTACTTTGTTAATCAGGATGTGCAGTTCATTGACAGGGCAATGCTGTCCGTACTGAAACTGAAAACTCCGAGGAGAATAGTAACGTTCCTGCTGCTGAACCCGAATTCCACCTTCAAAGAGATACTGGCAGAGTTCACATTCACCAAGGGCGCGCTGTCCTTTCACCTGAAAAGGCTTACAAAGGCAGGCATGCTTCAGAAAAGCAGGCAGGAGAATCAAAATATCTACTGCATTATTGATGAGGAACGCGTCAGCCAGATGCTGATAACCTACAGCTCAGGCATCATGGACGAGGCACTGGACGGTTTTATTGATGTTTGGACTAAAATTTAGGGGCTAGGGGCTGTGTTTGCATACAAAAGTGATAGGGTCTATACTTAGTTAACGCTAATAAAGGGGCTAGGGGCTAGTATTTGACTGGGTGCCCCGGCCTCATTAATTTATCCTTCTGCTATCAGATTAGGTCTGATAGCGGTAGACCCTGAACCCTAGACCCTAGACCCTTCTATATTTGGCGTAATTTTATATTGGGGTCGGCGTTTCCCGATTCATCAAATTTAGGATGTAATATCATGACAGTAATACTGGACGGCGAGAGCCTGAAAATAGAGAACCTAGTGAACGTAGCCAGACATGGCGAGAAGGTGGAACTTTCCCCTGCATCAGTTGAGAAAATAAACAAGTGCAGGAAGATGCTTGAGGATAAAATCCAGAAAGGCGAGATCATGTACGGTGTGAACACCGGAATCGGCGAGTTCTCCGAGGTGGTTCTCGATGATGACCAGATAAAAGATTTTCAAAAATATCTCATATACAATCATGCAGCCGGAATCGGTGACCCAGCACCCCAGGAATATGTCAGAGGGGCAATGCTTCTCCGGGCTAATGTTCATGCCCACGGTCAGAGCGGCCAGCGCCTGATTATGACGCAAACTCTTATTCAAATGCTTAACAAGGATATTGTTCCATTTGTCTGCCAGAAAGGCAGTGTTGGCGCCTGTGGAGATTTAGCTCCAATGAGTCAGATAGCCTTGCTGATGATGGGCGAAGGCCAGGCATACTATCAGGGCGAATTACTGGATGGTGCAGAGGCCATGCAGAAAGCTGGTATTGAGATTCCTGGTTTGAAGGCCAGGGATGGGCTGGCAATGATTAACGGCTCAAATCTAATGACTGCCATGAGTGCGATTTTCCTCTTTGATGCAAATAACTGGCTCAAGCAGGCTGAGATTGCTGCGGCAATGTCCCTTGAGGCATTGAAGGCAAATATGGGTCCTTACACTCCAAAATTGCATGAGGCCAGGGGATTTCCCGGGGCAATACGCAGTGCCAAGTCAATAAAAAAGCTGGTTGCTCATGGAGATCTAGATGAGAAGCGCCTGAAAATAAAAATTCAGGATGCCTATTCCATGCGCTCCACACCTCAAGTTATAGGCAGTGCCCATGACGCAATCACCTATGCCCGCCAGCAAATTGAAACTGAAATGAACGGTGTCGGCGACAATCCAGTGTTTTTCCCTGACGAAGATATGCAGCTTTCCGGGGCCAATTTTCAAGGAACTCCGGTTTCAGTGCCAATGGACCTTGCCGGTACAGTAGTCACAATGGTAAGCATACTTTCAGAACGAAGAATGAACCGACTCAACAATTCTGCGCTTTCCGAGGGACTTCCACCTTTCCTGACAAAGGGCGCAGGAATGTTTTCCGGCCTCATGTTAAGCCAGTACACTGCCTGTATGCAGGTTGTGGAGCAGAAAATCCTCTCTACGCCGGCAAGTATTCAATCGATACCGGCTGCTGCAGACCAGGAAGACTTCGTCTCAATGGGAATGAACACCGCAATCAAGAACTTCCAGATACTGGACAATGCCTATGGAATTCTGGGAATCGAGCTCATGGCCGCCGCTCAAGCATTGGATTTCCGGGATTACAAGTTCGGCAAGGGCACAATCAAAGCTAAAGAGGTAATCCGCCGCCATGTTGAGTTTCTGGACATTGACAGGCCACTGTACCCGGACCACACAAACATGAAGGCACTTGTAAAGAGTTGTGAAATCCTCAATGATGTGGAGAAGGAAGTTGGAAGTCTGGGTTAAAAAAGGGTCTAGGGTCTGAGTTATTATTCAAAAGTAATAGGGTCTATGTTTGGTTATCGTTAGTGAGGGTCTAGGTGCTATGTTTGGTTATCGCTAGTAAAGGTTCTAGGGTCTGAGTTTGTATACAAAATATATAGGGTCTGTGTTTAGTTATCGTTACAGCGCAAATTTGACCGAAATGAATATGAAGTTAATGTAAAATTTGTGATAAAACTGAGAAAAATTATGCCAGTAGATACATTTATAAATTAGGACTTCAATATGTCTATTTAAGTGATATAAATGCAGTTAAAAATAATTCTCGAAATATCAGATGAAGGTGGATATACGGTTTATGTTCCATCCCTTCCTGGCTGTATATCAGAGGGGGATACAGAGGAGGAAGCCGTGAAAAACATAAAAGAGGCAATAGAATTATATCTGGAACCAGTTGAAGATGAAATTGCCTCTATATCTGTCCACAACCCAGAAATCAGAGAAATTATTGTTTGAGTGGAAGTGAAGAATGACAAAAGTTCCTTCTCTTGATTATAAAAAAGTGATACATGCATTACAAAGAGCAGGATTCCTTGTTGTGCGCCAGAAGGGAAGTCATATAAGATTGCAGAAAAGAACTGGCAATGAAGTGATCAAACTCACAGTTCCGGCACACAAGCCCATAAAAAGAAGCACCTTATCCCACATAATAAAAAATGCTGGCCTTACCAATGATGAATTTATGAAATTAATACAATAAGATCATACCCGATCTTGACAATTGCAATAGCCAGCACCAGGATGAATAGCAGTTGAACCTCGCGACATTTTAGCTTTTTAATGCCCCATCTTGAGCCAATATAGGAACCAAGAAATACCACTGGAGCAAGGGTCATAATATAGGTCATGTCAATATTTGTTCCCTCATGGGCAAAGGTAGCCAGTCCTACAATAACCGCGATAATCATGATAATAAAGCTTGTGCCAGCAGCTTTTTTTGTACTTCTGCCAAGAACATATATCAGCAGCGGAACATTGATAACTCCGCCGCCGAGGCCCAGGCAGCCGGCCATGAATCCGGCACCCACGGTTCCCGTGGATGCAACTGCGGTCCTTTCCTTTGTTAACTTGTTATTATTATCAATCTCACATGATTCGGTCTGGCGCACCCAGTCAACCAGCATCTTGATTATGACAACTATAACAACTGCCATGAAAATTATTAGAAATACTTCCTTGCCAGTATTGAGATTGAACATTGCGCCGATGAAGGAACCTATTATTGCCCCGATGGCCATGATTCCGCCTAGCTTCCAGTCAACCAGTTTCTCGCGCTGATGGTTCATTAATGCGGTAAGGCTATTGGCCAGTACCAGGCATAGCGAAATAACAACTACCTCATCCTCGCCATATTCAGTGAGCCAGAAAAGTAAGGGCACAAAGAGCACTCCGCCGCCCATTCCCAGATTTGAATAGATGAAGGATATTGCGAAAACAGCTAATATTCCTATGATGAGCAGCCACATTGTTAGGGGAGATGAAATGCCCGATAATAAAATTAGTGAATCAATATTGATAATCTTTTCTTAGGGTATAAGTACAAATAATGAAATGACAAGTTGATAATTATGAGCGATCTGAGAACACTGAGCAATGAGCTAGTGACCTATGCCGGAGAAATGGCACCTTACATAGTCCAGAAAGCATTTTCTGACATGAACATTAAGGGAGATAATATCCCACCCACAATGCGCCTCAAGGTTGTGGACACAATACTGGAAAGAATAATTTTTGACAGAAATAAGCATTATGATATGAGGCTGGAACTGCTGCAGCATCTGAATGGATAATCAATCAAAGATACGATCAATCATCCATTTGGAATCAAACACTTCTAGCTGCTCATATTTTTGACCAGTACTAACAAAAATAATAGGTTTTCCAACAGCATGAGCAATTGAGAGAGCAGCTCCACCTTTAGCGTCAGCATCGATCTTTGTGAGTATTGTGGCATCGATTCCCACAACTTCATTGAACTTGGTAGCCTGCTCAACTGCATCGTTTCCTGCAAGTGAGTCTCCAACAAAAATAATCATGTCTGGCTGCGCTATTCTTTTGATCTTCTTCATCTCGTCCATGAGATTTGTGTTGGTCTGCATTCTGCCTGCTGTGTCTACCAGTACTACATCTTTGAAACGTGCTTTTGCATGCTCTATTGCGTCATAGGCAACTGCTGCGGCATCTGAGCCAGCCTGATGCTTTATTATCTTGATTCCAAGTTTTTCAGAATGAATAGTAAGCTGCTCGATTGCACCGGCTCTGAAGGTGTCCCCGGCAGCCAGCACCACGCTTTTCTTCTGCTTTTGCAGACGATGGGCGATCTTTGCGATTGCGGTGGTCTTTCCAGTGCCATTGACTCCCACGAACATTAGGACTACTGGCTTTTCATGTTTATCTATATAATCATCAAAATCAAGTATTGATGTGCTGAGAACCTTCTGAAGTGAATTTTTAATTGCCTGATTAACTGCCTTCTGGAAGTCCTGGCCCCGCTTCACCCGCTTGCCCACAAGTTCCTGACGTATCTGAACTTTCAATTCCTCAATAACTTCCAGGGCAACATCAGACTCCATTAGTCCGATTTCAAGATCCCACAAGAGTTCATCCAGCTTGCTTTCCTTGATAACTTTTCCCTGGGCATCTGAAATAGCATCATCTACAGCTTCGTCAGCACTTTCATTGAACTTGGAAAATTTACTTTTCAGGAATTTGAACATGATATAACTCCTACTGAGGTTTTGCTGCCTGCATATCTGCATAGACCTTCTGGAGCGTCTGGGTTAATTCAGAAGCTTTAGCATCCAAACTTGAGAGTTTTGCGCTGACCTCTGTCCTGGCAGCTTCAATCTCCTCAAGTTGGCTGTCCAGTCTGATAACAATCTCATCAATAGACTGGCCAACTGCAAGATTAGAACCAATGCTGGCTATTGCCTTGTCCATGTTTCCGAGAACTGCGTGGACCCAACAATTGGCACCTATTGGAACGAGAATTTCATCCCCTTCCTTCTTGCCTTTAAGGTCCTCAAGCGCGTCCCTGGCCCTGGTAAATTCCTCCAGTGTGACCTGGATTAGCTCTTCCTGCTTTGCCATATTCTCCATCTGATTGCGGAGGGCTTCCAGTTCCTGGGATGCAGCCATTATCTCTTGTTCATCCATATGTTCACGCGCCAATCTTGAAGCTGATTGCAGAATCAGTTACCTCATCTGGCTTCAATTCTGTCACCTTGTCGATGGTTATGTCATATCTCTTTACCTTGTGCTTGCTGCCCAGGTCTGAAAAGATTGACTCTTCGGCGGCTTTCTTGTCCTTTGCTGCCACTTCCTTGGTGAAAGGACTGGGCTTCCTGCCCATTCTGAAACTGCCAGTTACTTTGAAGGCCTTCATATATACACCTGAGTGCGGGAAATAGATGATACTAATAAAGGTTGTCGTTTATTTTTTGATAGATTTTGTGAATAAGTCTATATTGATTAGCACTGATTTGTCACAAGCAGTGAGTATGTGGTTTGACATTGAGAAGTCGGAGCCACGAATATAATCGTTGTAGAAATAAAGAATTACCTCAATATCCATTTTTCTTATTCTGTTTAAAATAGGCACAAAGTCTGTATCACAAGCTAAAATTATAATTGTTTCTACTTCTTTTTTTGTACATATTTCAAATAAGTCCATTGTTAGGATTGTATCTACTCCTTTTTGATGGTATTTGCCGTCAACTTTTTGGCATCTTCCTTCACGAACTTCAAACCGTGGAATTTTATTTAACTTACTTACAAATTTATCATAATTTGATTTTCTTCTAGCTTCTTCTGCCGTTGGCGGATTAGATTGAAAAGGTGGTGCAGTGTAATAATAAACTCCTTTGCACCACAGACCTTGATTTATTGTTATATTGATGGCAAATTGATTAAGGTCAAATTTTATGTATTTTCCTTTACCTAGTTGTCTTGATATTTTTGATAAGTATGCACCATCAATGAAAACGTAGGTCTCTTTCAACATAATAAAAGCCCCGTAAATGGGAGTCATCTGGCGTCCCCGTAGGAACACCAGGGGTCATGTTAATTAAAGGTATATCTCTTCGATTATTTATATTTTGCTTAGGAATTCCCAATTTTGTTATTGAATTATTGTATTCTTTTTTTGGAAAAGGCATTGTGCTATTAAAGAATTATGAGATACGATAAAAAGTATTATGCGAGTGCCGGGATTAATCTGAATTTGCTTCGCAAATTCAGTCTGCTCATAAACAGCTTCGCGATTTATTCGTGAACCAGTGGTTCAAATACGTCATTCGCACAAATAAAAGCAATAATAAAAAAAGTGCGAGTGCCGGGATTTGAACCCGAGTAACTAGCTTGGCAAGCTAGAATGATACCAGGCTACATCACACTCGCATGAAGGAGCTTGCGACTGAAGTAGTGTGTGATAGACGTAATGATATACATTACGGCTTCTCACACTCGTTAGCCACACCGCAGATAGAAAGAGGGTATTAAATTCTTTTCGGCTGTATCTTCTTACGTTTTCGCTTTCTCTTCCGCTTCCTCATAGAAGCCATGAGTATTCCAGCCAGAACAATTGGCCCGCCTATGAGCACGAAAATACCTGGCATTTCTCTCAGAATAAGCAAGGCAAGGATTGATGCTCCAATTGGCTCACCCAGCAGGCTCACAGAAACTATGGTGGCTGTAACATGCTTCAATGACCAGTTATAGAGGGTATGACCTAAAATACCTGGAATAAGTGCCATTGCCAGGAAGAGCCAGTACTCATTTGCCGGCATTGGGAAGATTGGTGTTGATGTTATGAGGCACTGGATTAACAGGAATATTGTGCAGAACAAGTAAACAAGGAATGCATAGGTAAGCACCGATATGCTGGCACGCATTTTCCTGCCGCTGAGAATATAGATTCCCGCACATAGTCCGGCCAGGAAGGCAAGCACATCTCCAAATGCCATGTCACTTGTTAATGCGCCACCGGTGAAATCGCCCCATGTCAGGACAAATATTCCGGCAATTGCCACGAATATGCCTATGAAGTTCAGCCTGGATAATCTATCTTTAAGAACAAAATGTGAAATAGAGCCAACCAGAATCGGGTGGGCAGTAACCAGAATCACAGAACTAGCCACAGTTGTTAGCTCCAGAGAAGTAACCCACATTGAGAAGTGGAATGAAAGAACAAGGCCGATGGCCACCATTATTCCGACATTTTTTGGGCCAAGGTTCTTCAGCTCATCCCTTGACCGCATAATAACAAATGGAAGCAGCAAAAGTGTTGTGAACAGGAGCCGGTAAAATGCAATGGCCAGTGGCTCGGCATCGCTTAATCTTATGAATATGGAGCCAAATGAACATGCTATAACTGCAATAATGATGGCCCAGTCTGGCTTTCTCATGAATGTGGATTGCCTTGTTGGTTAATTATTGTTTGGCTTTATCTGCCTTATTCTGCTTGGCCTCGTCCTTGAGCTTCTGCGTCATGGTCAGCAATTTTTCTTTATACTGGTCAAGTTTGGCCTCTTTCTCTCGGACAGATTTTTCTCTATCAAGAATAGCTCTTTCTCTCTTTTCCAGATGAGCTTCACGTTCCATGACCATGGCCAGTAATTTCTGCCTCTCCTTTCGGGTTTCCTTCTCAAGTCCAAGTAATTCCTTCTTTCTAGCGTCAAGTTCCTTGATATTATCACTCATTTCCAACACCCTTTAAACAGTATTCGGCCAGCTTCTGGAAAGCTTCCTCTACATTATCTCCAGTCTTGGCGCTGGTCAGATACCAAGTGGAGGTGAATTTATCTGAAAATTTCTTTATCTGCTCATCTGATACTGCAAGCTCTTCCTGTAAATCAGATTTATTGCCAAGCATAATCAGGGGGATGCCAGGTGAAATTTTCCAGACTGCATCAATCCAGTACTTTAGATTCTCAAAGGTCTCTTTCCTTGTCAAATCGCAGACCACCAGGCCGCCAACAACATTCTCGAAAGCAACTGACTCGATTATCTTAAAATGCTTCTGGCCCATGATATCCCACAGCAAAAGCGTGATATTGACATTCTGGCCCTCATGATCTATTTGCACAATCTTTTTCATTACCTTTGCTCCCAGAGTGAGAATATAATCACCATCATACTGGTCAAGCACGAAGCGCTTCATTAGGCTGGTTTTCCCAACCTCTGGGTCGCCAATCAGGCAAATCTTGAAAATGAAATTGTGGGATTTATTAGCCATGGGATTCAAATCTTGTATGTTTCTTATTATATTATTAGGTTTCCGTGATATCTTATAGATAAAAAAACAAAAAGGGCCCGGACCGGGATTTGAACCCGGCACAGAGGATCCACAGTCCCATATGTTAACCAGGCTACACTACCCGGGCCACTATGCAATCAGGCGAAAATATCACATTGTATAAAACTATTGGCAAGTATAATTCAATAATATGTGCCGTACAATATATTACTTTTTATATTTATGTATAAGCATATTATCCCAGTCAACTTCATTGTCAAAGCCATGATTTTTCAGGAACTGGCTAATTGATTCAGTTACCCTTGCAACCTCGAGACTTTTTGCTGAATGATAATGCCCATAGATGTACAATTCAATGCCTTTGCTGGGTTTTTCGATGATTGGAAAGATCAACCTCATGCGGCCCTGGCGGTTGTACCCTTCGGGCTTCTTGCCCTTTTCAAGATCCATGAGATTTTCTTTAATGAGCATATTGGTGACCTCTTCCTCCTCAGGAAGCTGGCCAGTCTCTCTCAGGAACTTCATGTAAAGCTCTTTATAGACCGGCAGAAGGTCCTTGTATTTCACTCCTTTTTCGAATTGAATGTGACCGCTTCTTACTTTCATAAGTATCATCCTGAAATAGGCTGGAATTCTATATAAACATTGTGGGGCTATTCAAATAAGAGTATTTATATATTTGAAAAGATATATAGGTTCTATCGGAAGGGATGCCGTATGCCAAAAAAATTGCCAAAATATCTTAAAGAACGTGAGGTCAGGAAATTATTAAATGCTCCAGAAAGAGAGAAACTCAGAGACCGTCTTATTCTGCGTATGTTATACAGATGCGGATTGCGTGTTTCCGAGCTTACCAGTCTAAGAATCGAAGATATAGAATTCGAGGAAGGTACTCTAATGGTACGCCGGGGAAAGGGCGGAAGAGACAGACTTATTCCAGTGGATCACCAGACAATGGATAT
>JAUWNU010000007.1 GCA_030612505.1 Methanomassiliicoccales archaeon | reverse complement strand
ATCTCGCTTTCTTTGTCCCTTTTTTCACAAACTGGTGTAGGAATTCACACTCCTCTTTTTTTAGTTTTATTTTTATCATGTGGAGGTATATGGAAACCAAATATATAAACGTAACTAAATTAAGTTGTCACGACACTAGGTTATCTAGAAAGTCAATATACAAAGCACTTGGTCCATTGTTGGACTATGGGTTGGTAATCGAATCACGAACAATTGCCAATACAACATTGTACAAATTAAATACCGATTCAAAGGCCGTACATTTTATAGATAAATTTAATAATGAGTTGATCCGTGTTATATCTGATAGGGAATGCACTCAAGAAAATCCATTGGAGGTGAAGGGAAAAGATGCCATTGCTGCAATTAAATCAAGATGATAATATAATGCCATGCATAAATGAGCCAAACCTCTCAGCGTTAATTACTGCGGAAGATATCAGTGCTATGTATCTTTCAAATTGTGCCAAATTAGGTTTTTCCAACATCAAATCCAATGGTAATGTGGATGCTCGAATTTTGCCTTCACTTACAGATAATATACAGTATAATTTTCCGATAAAATCCCGAGTTGAAATCAATATTAATTCTCTAATTGATTTTCTTAAAAAAGATGACAAAACACTAGAAAAAGAAATCTCTCCTTTCACTTTGTTAGGATTTGATGATTCAATAGATAATATAAACTATTCCTCAGAGATAAAGAATATAGATTTTTCTCTTGTTGATGCAAATAGGATTGAGGGGCAGGTCTGTCTTAACGTTGTACTATTTGATTATGAAATACGAATAAAGATATTATTTGGTTCTGTTATTAAATCAAAACCAAATGAATCTGCTGATTTCTGCCTTTCAGATGTAATAGTTAGTATCATTGATGTTAATGCTGTTTACCCCCCAGTTGGACCTCCTGCAAGTTAGCTATTTTTAAATTATTGAGTAAAGCTAACGAAAGAAATTCAAAAATGATGAGTCATCATCAGGAGGAATTAACATGAATATAACAAAACGATTCATTCGCACACTTCATAAGTCTGGTAAATATGGTAGACAATGCTATTCAGTCTATGAATTAGCATCGGGACTAAAAGAATGTCCACCAGTTGAATCAGAAGAGTTTGAGGATATTATACTCGCCCTATTCTATGATGGATTAATAATAATCAGTGTAGAATCCGGCGTGACTATGATATCTCTTGAACCTATGAAACGTGTCGAAATCGAAAAAAGGATAGAAAAATGGCGTGATGAAAAGGGGTGATATTTCACCCATACGCCTATTATTTTCTTAGTAAACAGAACAATAAATCCTCGATTATGTGGGCTGCTCGTCGGAATTTCGTCTAACTTCGCAGCATTTTCTTATATCGAATAACGCAACAATGGATTTTGGAGAATTATTGGATATTAGTTTGCGCAATTCCTTTAGAAATCATTTTAACCCTAAACCATAATCACAGCTTTGCAACTACAGTAGTTAAGGTGATTAGTACCGCCGAGGAGATAGTTTACACCGTCTTCTTGGTGATTGTAGTTGTGGCCGTCTCTTCGATGCTGAGACACTCTATAGGGAAGTGGAAGCGTGGAAATTGCATATCATGGCAAAGCCAGAAAATTATTGAGCATAGTTATTATTGGAACAATTGTTGGAATGTTACTTCTTGGTTGGGCAAACATAGGAATGGCCCAAGAACTGTATCCAGCTCCTGATAACCTTATAGGTGTTTCCTATTACAATGGGCCTAACAATTATATTTACCTAAATTGTGAGATGAATATTCCAAGTTTGCCAATTACCGCAATACAAGATATTAACCTCCTAATATATCGCGGAGAAACATCAGATAATTTAACCCTAATTGCCAATCTTGGTCTGCCAATTGGAAACGTTCAACAGGCTGGTGGCGGTGATTATTACCCATCAGCAGATTATGTATATGTAGATAGGAACATTGTAATTGAACATACTTATTATTATCAAGTTAGTCTGATGGACAGTATTGGTGAAGGCCCGAGAACAGATACAATTGAAGTTTATAATCCATCACCCGTGATAGTAGAAATAGATACCACTGGTTTAACCGTTCCTTCCCCCCCTCAGAATGTGACGGCTGCAGGCGGAAATGGTCAAATTATTCTTACTTGGGATACCTCCTTTGATGGCGGTTCAATGGTCACAGAGATCAGGATATATCGAAGGGCAACAGCAGGAACCAATTCTCTAATTCATACTTCAGATACCCTAATCACAAGTTATATTGACACAGGCGTGGACAATCAACAGACGTATTACTACACCCTGTATGCAGTGAACATCTCGGGGTGGAGTAATGTTTCCGCTGAAGTTAGCACAATGGCTAGCGATGCATACACTATCCCCTCTCCCCCACAGAATCTTCGGGTTTCAATTGGAGAAGTTCAAAACAATCTTAGCTGGGAGACGCCAGAGGACAACGGCGGCTCCACTATCATCTACTACAATATTTATCGCGGAACCGCAGAAGGGCAGGAGACATTCTACCAGAAGGTAGGAAACGTGCAAGGCTACGCCGATACAAATGTGGTTGCTGGGCAAGGTTACTATTATACAGTAAGTGCAGTGAATGGTGTCGGAGAGGGCCCGCAGGCCGAAGCAGAAACCAGTAGTGGGATACCGGGATTTACCTGGGGTATTGCCATCATTGCTGTTCTCTTTGCATGCTTAATTGTGGGAGCATCTAAGAAATAGCGTAGTAAACCATCAAGAACAGTTCTGCTGACCGAGTTACCAACGCAGAGTTGCAACTTGAAGGTGTGCCTTAATCACTTATATTTTGTAAACACAGCCTGGAATGCCTCAGCAGTTTTCATCATCCAATCAAATTCTTCATTCCAACTTTTTCTATCATCTAAGTCAGAACCTTTGATTATTTTAATGCGGCTGGCTTTCTTCCCTGGGAGCCCCATCCAAACAAGTTCCATGCCAAGTTCTTTTTCGATTTTGTCTTTCTTTTCAAAATAACCATTGTATACTTCTTTCGAATCATGAACATAAATCTCACAAGCTATTTCATCTGTTTTTGTGTTCATTGTCAATGATATTTGTGCCTTGCTGTGTCCAAAAGTCATGTCGAACCAGTGCTGTGGGTGAGCTTTCCTCGGTCTCAGTTTTGATTTCTTGTTGATTAGATAATCCCTGAACTCGGTCCAAAACTCCAGTTGCATCAGTTTCGTATCTGTGAGTTGAGTTTGCTGTGCCGATTTCTTGATGGTTTTAGCCCATTCGTTGGGGCTGCTGACAACTTGGAACTTCGGTGCTAACTTGGAATTGTCAATCTGCCAAACTTCTACTCTTACAATGAAGAAATTGGCTTTGTCATCTGTGTGTTCATTCAGCCAATCAACTGCTTGTTTATGTTCTTCTCTGGCTTGTTTGACAACCCAGATATTGACTTCTGCATCATGCCCCGAGGCATAAGTTATGAGCTTGCCAAGATGATCATGATTTGTGGCTTCCAACTGATTCTCGATAATAATCATCCTGTCGGTCCCTTCTTCTCTTGCAAGAATATCAACATTAAATTTGCCGACATTTGCCTCCGTTTGTTCCAGGCTGATTTCTATCCCAATTTCATCACTCAGTTTATTTAGATTTTCTTCCAAAGCAAGCCATGTAGTGAAATCCCTTGCTTCGTTCTTCCAGACCTTTCTCAATTCTACCTTTTTTAGCTGTCCGAGTTCCATTTCCGTCATTTTTGTCCCCTGCACTTTAACATCCTTCCAATACTTGATATTTCCTTTTCGTTCTCCTCCGCCACCTGCTCCCAACCTCTCGTCAGTAATCTGGTGAGAAGTTGTTTCTCAAAAATAATGACACCTGCGCTCCAAGTGCGGCTCAGCTGGAGCTCGCATCCATTCAGAGGAATGGTCAGATAGCCTGGTCTATGCGGACTATGGCCACAGTATTTTACTAATATCATCTTTTGACCACAGCATCATGCCTTTTTCTTCGGCCAACTGCTCACATTCTGGTAGAAAGCCACTTCTTGATATGAAAAGATACCTAATTTTACGTTTAGAGTCTCTCCATCGTATTTTTTTTGTCTTTTCAATGAGAGCGAACATCACATTCCGGGTCATGGGTTTATCAGACCATTTTACTTCACAGACAAGGATATCGTTTCTTTCTGTCGATGTGGCAACAATATCTATCTCCTCTTCACCATGCCACCAGGAACCAACCCGGTCCCAGGTCAGCCCCTCATTATTGCTCCAAACTAAAAATGTCTGCCTGGCTATGTCTTCAAATACATGGCCGATATAGGCATCATAATCTTTCTTAATTAGATCCAATACACCTTTGACATTACCGGTTTCTATGATGGTCTTGTTAGGAAACAGATAACGGAAATAAAAACGTAAATAGCTATCTTTGATAACATATAATCCTTTTCTGCTCCTAGCAGGATTTTCTGTGACTGGAACATCTCTGTCAACAAAACCCACGGATATGAGATTGGCCAGGTATGGGCTTATATCGGATTTCCCCACACCGAGATTGTTCCTTATCTCGTCCATCTTTGTCCTTCCAGAGGCTATCGTCCTCAGAATGGATTTATAGGTGGAAACATGGGTGAACTCCTCCTTCACCAGAAAATTAGCCTCCGAATGCAGAATGGAATGTGTATCCAATAATTTTTCCTCTATATTTTTCCAGAATGCGTTTTCAGTTTCAAACTCCAGAAGATACATTGGAACTCCACCGCAAACACCATAGGCTCGCACAAGGTCCTCGAAGGAATAATAAGGCAAGAACTCTTTCAAATGTTTGAAGTGTACAGGTCTGAGGTTCAGTTGACCCGTTCTTCTCCCGTACAGCGGGGCCCTGTAATTCATCACATGGTCCTCCATCATTCTTATGGACGACCCACACAGAAATAATTTGGTTCCTGTGTTGGCCAGATGAAGGTCTATGATCCTCTGGAGGATGGATGGCATACCTGGGTCAGATGCCACAAGGTATGGGAATTCATCCAGAACAATGGGAATGTCTTTGGTCCCCAGGTACTTGAACACAGCCTCCCAGTCATCTGCCAATGAGTCAATAATCGGATCCTTCAGTTGCCCAGATGCGTCTCCCTTGAGCCGCCTTATATTGTCGAGTTTGGATGTTTCCGTGGCCAGAAAATACAATCCCTTCCCTTCCAATGCTTTTAGGAGCAGAGCGGTCTTTCCTATCCGCCGTCTGCCCCACACTGGAACCATCTGGAAATCAGGTGAAGACAGTATCTTTTTGAGGTATTCCAATTCATCCTCACGATTGATAAATTTAGTATAATTCATATTAGCATAATAGCGATTATACTATAAAAAGATGGTGGTGGGCAATGATATTTGTGCCTTGCCGTGTCCAAAAGTCATGTCAAACCTTCCTCCTCGTGCTGTTTTCTCGGGTAATCTATGCAATTGACTACTTCGAGAAAGAAAACAGCGCTGAGGGGGAGATTCGAACTCCCGCGGACTTGCGCCCACCGGCTATCCAGTCCGCCTTGTGTTAAGCAAGGCGTTCTCAAGGCCGGCGCCTTATTCCGGAACTGCTGGCACATTATGCATGCCAGCGGCTTAACCGGGCTTAGCTACCTCAGCACTATTGCGGCGAAATATCCTCCAAGTATATTATTACTGCGGGGTTAGGATGAGTTTCATTCCCAATCCAATAACCGCTTCATACCCTCGATCTTCTTCAGGGGGGCAATGTCCTGAGATACTTCAACAACTCCCTTGAACTCGCCGTCCTTTCTAACTGCGAAATAACGAATATGAACCAGCATATTATTCATGGGTATCCAGAACTCGGCCACGTCTCTCTCGCCGTTCCTGAATGCCTCAATAATCTTCTCCACAATATGAACGCTTTTTGGCGGGTGACAGTTAGCCACATCACGACCAATGATAGCCGGCGTTCTTGGGAAAATTCTATCGCCTTCCGAATAATATCCTACTTTCCCATTTTCGTCCACAAAAGTAATATCAAATGGAAGATGCTGCAGCATTAAATCTATCTGCTCTGGAGATAACTGGCCAACTGTGAGATTGATATTTCCGGTTTCACTGGTTTCCTGGATTTCCTCTCTTGTGCTGGCAGTTCCCCAGTCCTTCTCCGGCTCCACCATATAGCCTATTTCCTTGCCCTGGTTTCTGACATCAACCCATTCCTCCTCTGTCAGGCGGTCCAGCAGGTTCGGGAATAGTATATTCTCTTCCTTTTCAACCATGCTGCTGATGTCCTTCAGCACCTTGGGGTATTTTTTGTAAGGAACCGTTCCCTCTTCCAACGAGGCCTTGAGCTTCTTCAGCTTCTTTCTTATCTTGTCATGTATGGCCCACATTACTTTCGACGGCCCGTAGAATCCATATTTTTCAAGATACGGAAATAAAATATTTTCCTTGCGCAGATAATGCTTTTCAATGGTCATGAGATAATTTAATTCTGCCTTAGCATCCTCCAGAACACCAGAATCACCGGCGGTCAGCCTGTCCAACATAGGGCTCAATTTTTCCACGCTGGCCAGTATGGCAACATTCTCAATTTTCATGGTGTCGATTGGGTGGCCGGAATCGGTTTTTCTCTTCTCTTCTGCTTCCAGCACCTCTTTAAAAACCGCAGCATGAGCGTCACAGAGCTTTGTTATTTCTTCGACAGGGAATCCGCTCTCAATCAATTCCTGCTCCATGGCTGCAACTTCTTCATGTGAAACTCCCCTAATTAATTCCTGAAATTCTTCCTTCACTGTTTCAACACTGGCTCCATCATGCAGCATCATAATTAGCTTCTTGAGACCTTGCTTTTTCGTTTCTCGATCATTAATATGTTCGCTCATGTTATCACCAATTATACTAATCGGTGAACAGTAAAATAATTTTCCCTATTTTCCTAACCTTGAAGAAATAATTTTCTATAGAATTCATCTCTACCAATATCATTTAACCAATTAATTCTATCTTTTGATTTGTTAATAAAGTTATTTTTTTCACCATCATAAAAGAGCCAGGCCATATATGTAAATACAACCGTTTTTAATGCATCATAAATATGTTTTTTCTCAGAGTTGTTTAGGCTTCTGTGTTTCATATATTCTTCTAACAAATATCTCGCTTTTGTGAAATCGAATTCCTTTTCCCTTAGCCAGGCCCAATAATATATCAATGCTGCCACATCGTAAATTAAGTAGGTGTAACACGCATCATCAAAATCCAAAACACCAATCAATTGATTTCCTTTAAATTTTAAATTGGAAATATCAAAATCACAATGACAAACTCCTTTTGGGATTGAATTTGGAAATTCTAATTTGTCCAATTCTTTTTTCAACCATTCTAATTTTTCTTTTTCTTTGGTTTTCGATTTGAACTTTTTCACTTCAATTTGTGATGCTTCCCAACAATATTTTTTGTCATGGCCTTCTCTGAATTCCCAATATTTTGGTTTATATCCTTTTGATATATTGTGTAATTTGGCAAGATGTTTGACCAATTCATCATATTGTTCTGGATTTGGCTTTTTTATGTGTTCTCCTTCGATGTATTCAAAAATGGCATAGGGTTTGGATTTATAATTGCCAATTAATTTTCTATGCTTATTTTCAATCGGCATGGCACAAGGATAATTTTTTTTGTTAAAATATTTCAATATATTTACTTCAAATAACACATACTCTTCAGATCTAAATTCATAATATCTCAACACGAATTTTCCTTTGGTTGTTTCAAATAATATATTCGTCTGAACAGTGCCATTAATGAAATCTTTAGAGTTATTGAATGTGCCCAAATCATAATTAGAGATTATTTTGTTAAAATCTTCTTTTGTAAATTTTGTATGTACGGCCATTGGAAATTTAAAAGGTGACTTGATATATTAACATATCAGATGATTGAATTACAACCACATTCAATCTATTGACAATTCAAACCCCGCAACCGGATACCCCAGCTCGAAGTTCTCCAGCACCTGTGGATGATACTCCCCGAAGCTGCCAGCAGTCTTTCCGTCAATGAGAATTTCAGCAGACCGGCCAGGAATATATGCCGGGTCTTCGCATGGTTCCAGATCGAACTTGATGTTCATGTCCCTGAGATATGTTTGGACAAGCGACTTGATCTCTGTAAAGCTGGCCTTGGAATGCATGGCCAGTGCTGCAATATGGCGTATTGTTTCTGTGCCGATTACTACATCGCCGACTTCGAATATGTTTTGAGGTAAATCGCGATGCTTATTTGCCTTGAAGAACATGAACATGCTTGGAGCCAGTGTCATCCGCATGCATGTAAGATATTCATTAATTGGATTCTGGATTTTTACCAGGTCTGAAGATTCTGGCCTGAGCATTAATTCAAATTGTTCCTTCTCGCAAGAAAGTGCAATGCTCTTCACTTCCAGGTATCCGTGGCCCATGAGCAATCTTCTTGTCAAATTGGATTTTTTCTCAATATCCAGTTCTTTTCCAAATGTGAGACTTTTTGGCATGGTTCCGATTATCTGGCCATAGCCAGCTCCGATTGCGATGTCCTCAATGAGATCAACATTGTGGATTATATCGTTCCGATAAGCAGGAATTTTGACTGTGATTTTTTCGCCGCTGGCTTCTGCTCCGAACCCCATCTTTCCAAGGTATTCGATTATTTGCTGGGAAGAATATTCAGTACCAAGAAGTTTATTCACTTCTTCTTGTGTAATTTCCCTGGTCTTTGGCTTCAGGTCTGGTAAAATCATTTCATTATCTGGATATTGAACCTTAACGGTCTCAATTTTTCCGCCTCTCTCGGCCAGCATTGTAGCAATGATATTCAGTGCCGCATTCAGGGCATTCATATCTGTGCCAGTTAGGTCTAGGAATAGTTCAGTGGTGTCTTCCGTAACAGCCGTAATAATGCCATTGATGATTGGCGGAAAGCTGAGAACTTGATTTTCAGAATCCAGAATGATTGGGTATTTGTCTTTGCCCTCTAAAACCCAGGCATATTCCATGCCCTTTTCATGGCGCTGGAGTATCTCCTCCAGGTTCATTGCAGAAACATAGCCCAGTGGTGCGAATTTTATGCTCTTGGGGTCAACAGCCTTGTAAACAAATGGCGGCTTCAAGTCCCGCATGTCGTGAACTCCGATTGCCACTTTCTTTCGCTTCCGGCCCAGAGTGAGATGCAATTTCTCCTGGGCTTCCATCAGCGAGGCAATGAGCTCATCGGTCATGTTAACGCCGCGAACAATGCCAGCAACTATGAACGGTCTTACATCATTAACTGATTCTTCGACCTTTAAAACAACTTCTCCGGGCTTGACATCATAATCAGCCAGTCCCTTGTCCTTGCCAATAAAATTGCGCATGGCCCTGGCAACTCCTTCGACTGAATACAAATCCGGCCTATTTGGGAAAAATTCAACATTCATTGTGTCGCCGTCAACACTGTCAATATCAGAGCCAATCATTGGCAGCATGGCTAAAAGTTCTTCTTTAGAGATATCCTGGCCTATTAGGTTCACTAGGTCCCGGTAGCTCATTGATATGACTGCCATGAGAAAAGGGAAACAATCGTCCATCATAAGGTTTTTGTTCCAGAAACATTGAAATCTCGGTGAGCCGTATTGTCATTGTAAACTCATACAAAATCTTTTATATCTAAAAAATAATGTATCTTATGGTGATATAATGGGATTAGGCATAGCAAAAATCTCCCGAAGCGGTCAGATAGTTATCCCTGCTGAGATACGGGAACTTATGGGCATAGAACCCGCAGATAGATTTCTCGTAATCAGTGAAGGCGATGATATAGTTCTTCGGAAATTGAAAAAGAAAACCAGAAAGAAGGAGCTGATTGAGCTACTGGATAGTATTCAGGATGAGGTTGAAGAGCTTGGCATAACAAAAGAGGATTTGGAGAAGGCAATCAGGGAAGTGAGGAAGGCAAAGAGAAAAGCTAAATGAGAGTAGTACTGGACACAAATATTTTGATTTCAGCATTGGGCTGGAATGGAAACATGATTTTTCTACATGGGAATATGATTTTGATCCATTAGGCAGTACGGCAGTCGGGCCTTGTGATAAGTCCAGTCCGATTCTCTGCACATCTATCGAGGTTTCGGAATTTGAGGATAATATAGGAAAAGAATAAAATCAAGAATAGCTTACTCGAATATTGTAAATTGGATACACTGGCGATGGTGGAGATACATAGGAAATTAAAGAATTCATTCACTAAACAATTCCACAAGTTCCTTCACCATTTTCTCCTGACTACCTTTTAGACTTCGTGGATGGGGAGCAATAACATATTTTGCCACCTTACCATTATTTAATTTATATTCACCAACGGCCTTTCCATCATATTTACTAATTTTATAATTTTGAAAGGCAGTAAACTCTTTAGACCAGTTAATTCCTGTAAGTAATAATATTCTCTTGGGCTCAAAATGGTTTATTTCTAGTTCTAAAAGATTATTACATATTTCTCTTTGAGCCTTCATAAGTGCTTTTGACGGATTTCCACTTTTATGGGGAGCAATTTTGTAAAGGTTTGTCCAAACTATGTAACTTGACCATCCTCTGTCTGATTCTATTATTTTTAAACCCTTCAGTGTTTTATTTATTACACTCCAAAACTGTGATTTTTTAGTGTTATAATTTTCGGGTTCTTTTTTACCCCAACAATCAACGACCCATTTCATCGGACAAGTAGTTAAATAAATATCATTAAGAATTATTTCAATATTTCTATCATCCAAAACCTGTTTCGAGTTCCAATTTACAGACCATCCATTAACTGCCTGCCCTATCACCATTAACTCCCTATTATAATTAAGCCCTTTCATAGGATAAAGGGCTGTCACAATTTCATCTTTTTTGTATTCTTTTGCGACTTCTCTTAGCAATATTTTGTATTGGTCTTTAAATTCCATTACCATGAACTTACCTCTATCATAGATTCTTAATTCTCATTATACCCAAACTCCCTAGACAGCAAAGCATTCTTCCAGTATGATTCCCTGTCAATGATTTCCTTATCCTCGGTCTTCATAGACCTGATCTCCAGGATTGAAAATTGATAGTTGTGGGAATACTCCAGTCCTTTCTCTTTCATGAGTTTTCTCAGGAGCTTGTTGCCACCATGACCGTTTTTTACATATTGTGTCCAGCGTGTCCAGAAAGCCTCTTCACCATAGGCAGAACCGACATACTGCTTTCCACTTTTCTTATCCACTATTAGATAGACACCTTTCATGTTAGATAGGGCCGTGAACCAACTCTCCTCATTTTCTTGAATAATTGTTTTCAATAAGCTGTAATTGACCATAACATTCTCATAACCGGGGAATGGCTCTACAGAATATGGCTTCTTAAGAATCTGGGAAACCTCTAATTGGTCTACCCAGCGTTCCATTAACAGGTAGGATGCCCTCCCACTTATTCTGGGTTTGTCATACCTGATGATTAAGCGGCCAATCAAGTCTTTCTTAATGTCTGTCAATTTGGTGCTGTAAATCAACCGGTCACCCTTTTTCTTGTACTCCCCACTTTTGTAGATTCCTCCAAATAACCATTCATCCTTATCGAAGTAAATCAATGAAAGTATGTAATCTCGATTGAAATTGGGTTTTGTTTGGATTTCTTGCCAGTCTTTGAATTTTCCTTTGAATAATTCATAGAGGGGCTCTTTTTTATCGCTGCCACTGCCGGGGGGACCTATGGCAAAATGGAGTTTGTATTTGGATAAATCATCATCTTCAATCGGCACTATGTCAAGAAATTTCAGCATTGTTCCTCACCGCCCTAAGTATGATTATTAGAAATTTAATACCTTGCTGTGGTGAAGTCTATAGCCCCCCATCATAAGGTTTTTGTTTTGTTCCCTAATGTTATTTATGTTATACATAATATTGTCTGTTGATGACCGGTAATTATACTGGAATCGAAAAATATGACTTACTTATCGCCAGCGCTTTGAAGCCACTAATCAATGATAAACGAATTACTGGCATAGCCCTTGCAGGTTCCATTGCAACAGGAGAGTTCACACCCTATTCTGATTTTGATATTATCCTTTTACATGAAAAGAAATTTGAAGAAGAAATTAAAAATGAACTGCCAGATATTGCCAAGTCTATTCCAGATTTTATTATTGGCGATTATTATGAACTGCCCAAGAAGGACATATACTGGTTTTGCCTGACAAAAGAACTTGTCCATGTGGATTATTTCAGATTTGACCCAGATACTCTAAAACCTCAACATTACTTTTCTGACCTGATAATTCTGAAAGATAACGGAACACTGGCTGACATAAAAGCCAAGTCTCAAAAATTGCCAAAAGCTAAGATACTATCAACAGAGGAACTTGTAAAAATGCTCCTTTACTTGCGCACTGATTTCATCTATGCTCCGATGAAATTCTGCAAGGGAGATAGAGCCGAAGGAATCGAGAATGTGAAATATTTGTTTGGCGAGCTAACAAAATTCAAGTATGGCCTGAAAGGAATAAGCATCTGGGACCACAGAAAATATGAGAGAATTCTTACGCAAGAAGAACTCAGCAACTGGAAAATTATCACCACTCTCGAACCCACAGCCAGCGGTCTTGAAAAAGGTCTGAAACTCAACTGGAAGATAATGAAAGAAATTGATCAGATTTACACAGATGAATTCAATGAGGTTTTATACGCTGAATTTGACGAAATCATGTGGGCCAGAATTGAGAAACTTCTTGAGATTGCCAGGAATGAGGTACATTAAGCGCAGCCATGCCCCAAGGGGTCTGGCTAATCTATTTTCACCCTTTACAAAAGCCCGTACCAATTTATTTAAGTATTAGAAAAATCATATTATTTTTGAGGGAAGAATACAGATGGACAGGAATAATGAATTACATCTATATATTGAGTCAAGGGTTCAAAGGGACTTTATATCACCAAATGACCTGAAGTGTTTTAATTCAACTATGGCCACTCGTGAAGGTGACAAAGGATTGGGGATAACTTCCTCTACAGATTATATTTTATGCGATGAAGACGAAAACATAATAAAAATTCTCAAAAAATTTACAGACCAGTCTAAAATAGAGTTCAAAGTTCATGACCTTGCCCATAAGGAAGAAAAGAGAAAAGCAAAATCGAAGGGAATAAAAGATACTCCTCTTATTTTCTTTAACAACCGTATGATTCCTCAAGTTCCTTCAGAGGAAGAATCTCTTCTGAAACTCTTAGGTGTCCAAGAAAAAGAAATAATGATACTAATTTCACGAGAACCCATATTAACCGTGATTATTGAAGGTGATATTATTTGTAATAATTGTGGCAGTCGTAATTTAAAAGTGTACTCGGACGGATCCGGCTTTTGTGCCGAATGTGGGAAAGCATACATGGAAATAAAGACATCTGGGTGAAAAGGTGGAAGAGATGGAAATTGAGTTGTATGTAAACACTGAAAAAGGCAAGATATTTAGTGATCAAGGAATTTGTGGGAGCGGTCGTCACTTCGTTAGAGATGTCTTCATTGGGCTCTCATATGAAGAGGAAGAAATGAAAAAGCAACTTGAACGCATAGCCAAACAATATCATGTTGAATTTAGCGTTTATGATATTGGAGAAAAGCGTTATAGGTCACTTGCTCGAAGTAAAGGTGTGCGCACAGTACCTACTGTTATCGTTGGCCATCATAAATTTGAAGAGGATTTCGAAATGAGTGAAATAATAGAATTACTTCCTGGCCATAATAAGATCTCTTATGAACATGAAAAAATTCCTAAGAACTATATTTGCCCTCGATGCCAGTCCACCAATATTAAGATATTCGATGATCTTTCTGGATATTGTAATGAGTGCAATGAAGCATTTATGAATGGGGCTATAAGAAATTAAAAGGTGTTAGAGATGAAAAAGCCTATAGATTTATACATTCGACCAAGGAAAAAAATGATTACAATTCCAGAAAGGGAAACACCAAGCTATTGCCACACATACAAATATAAATGGCCTCAAGAAGTAAGAAAATCAACAACAAAGCACCTATCTGAAGCAGAGGAAGCCATAATAAAACTGCTTGAGGTTTTTTCAGAAGAAAATGGCATTATTCTTTCTATTCATACTATAAACACACGCAGAGACTTATTTAGAGCATGTCTCAAAGGAATAAGGGAGACGCCAGCCACAGTTATCGGCAATCAAGTAATCATCGGAATTCCAAGTCTCGATGATATCGAAAAGACACTGGCTAAATAATCCTATATCTCATAAATCGGTTCCCACAATCCCCGATAACAAAACTTCTATCTGATGCCTGCTTTCCCCCCATCATGACCAATGAAATGCGGGTTGCAATGTACTATGCCAATGATGATGTTCGATTGGAAAAAATGTCAGTTCCTGAGATCGGGCCAGGAGAAGTGCTGATGAAGGTTGAGGCCAGCGGCATCTGCGGTTCAGACGTAATGGAATGGTACCGCCGGGACAAAGTGCCGCTCGTACTGGGCCATGAGGTTGCTGGCACAATAGTAGAAGTCGGCCAGAATATTAAGAAGTACAATGTCGGCGACAGAATAGTCGCAGCCCATCATGTTCCATGCAATACCTGTGAGTACTGCCATCACGGCCATCATACTGCGTGTTCATCGCTTCAGGGCGGTACAAACTTCCACCCAGGCGGATTTGCAGAATTTGTGCGGCTGCCAGATATCAATGTTGACCGGGGTGTGTTCAAAATTCCCGACGAAGTAAGCTTTGAAGAGGCAACATTCGCCGAGCCATTGGCCTGCGTAATTCGGGGCCAGAATAAACTTGATATTGCTCCGGGAAAATCCGTAATAATAATTGGTGCAGGAATTTCCGGCCTGCTGCATGTGAGCCTTGCAAGGGCCAGAGGAGCCAGCACAGTCATTGCTGCGGATATTTCTGAATATCGTCTTGACCAGGCATTGAGACTCGGAGCAGATGAGGCAGTAATATCTGATGAGAACTTAGTTTCAGACCTCATTGAAGCCAATGGCGGAGAAAAGGCGCAATGTGTTGTTGCCTGTACCGGGGCAATGCCAGCTGTTAAAGCAGCCCTGGAGGTGGTAGATAAAGGAGGAACAGTCCTATTTTTCGCACCCACTGGCCAGGGGGAAACATTCCCGTTTTCAATCAATGACATATTTTGGAAGAAAGAGGTCACGCTAACAACAACATATGCTGCTTCTCCCATGGACCACATTGCGGCCCTGGACCTGATTCGGATAGGGGCAGTTCCGGTGGCTGATATGATAACCCACAGGTTCGGACTGGCCGATGCTCAAGAAGGCTTCAATCTGGTAGCAAAAGGTGATGATTCTGTAAAGGTCATAATAATGCCACACGAATAGGGTCTAGGGTCTGAGTTTTTATACAAAAGAGATAGGGTCTATGTTTGGTTATCGTTAGAGGGGGTCTAGGGTTTAAATTTGGCTGGATGCCTAAACTATAGATGAGATAGATTTAGTCCTCCGAACTAATCAATTTTCCTAGACCCTGAACCCTAGCCCCTAGACCCAAGCATCCTATCTCTCAATCAATCTGGCTTCCTTGATTATCAGCTCGCCCCGGGTCCCTTCCCAGTGCTTCTTCGATTCCACAATCTCAAGCTTTTTGTAAAAATTTGGCCCATCAATGACCAGTGTTTCGAACTCACCACCTTCGCCACTGATATTAATGCCATATTTTTCTGCAATCACATCAAGTTCCTTCAGGGCATCTTCATCAAGTTCTCTGCCCAGCCAGTCTTCCCCAAGACCTTCGGCATAAACCCCAACTATTATGGTTTTGAAGCCTGCGGCGTTCATGTCCTCCAGAACATGGCGCTGGTCCCATCTCCAGAGCGGCGAAAAGGATTTCATGCCCAGTTCATGGCATAGCCTGTCAATGCGGGTTGTCTGATAATCCGAGGCAATGGCCCCGGTCAAAACACCAGCCACATCCCGGTCTGCCAATGCGATTTTCAGGTCATCCAGTTCCTCTTCTTCCTTGCCTTCTGTGGTGAACTCAGCATGCCTCAGCCTCATTGCTTCTGCCAGCATTTCCGCCAGATGAATATTCGGTATATGGAACATATAGGATTCTCCATGTTCCGGAACAATGGATATAAGAAGTTCCACGGTCCAGCCCCTTTGCTGTGCCAGGTAGATTGCATAGGTTGAGTCCTTGCCTCCTGAAAATAGGGCCGCTACCTTCATGCCTCTCATGAATGTGCCTGTTACTAAAATAACTTGCGAACAGGCGGCCAGGGAGATAATTATTAGTAGTTAAACTTTTATAGACGTTCTGTTATCGTAGAGACTACCAACTATTTGGGAGGAATTAAAATGAACGGACAACAACCAATAATTGTATTAAGAGAAGGAACAGAGAGGACCAGAGGAAAAGGAGCCCAGTTCAACAATATTGCAGCTGCAAAGGCAGTCGCAGATGCTGTGCGCTCGACTTTGGGACCAAAGGGAATGGATAAAATGCTTGTGGACAGCATGGGCGATGTGGTCATCACAAATGATGGCGCAACAATCCTGAAGGAAATCGATATCGAGCATCCAGCAGCCAAGATGGTCGTGGAAGTTGCCAAGACCCAGGACAATGAGTGCGGAGATGGAACAACATCTGCTGTTATACTGGCTGGCGAATTGCTGAAAAAGGCTGAGGATCTAATCGAGCAGAATGTGCATCCAACAGTCATTGCCAATGGTTACAGGCTGGCAGCAGAGGAATCTATTGCAATTCTCAAGAAGCTGGGCATCAAGGTTGACCCCAAGAATGACAAGATGCTGAAGAACATTGCAATGACAGCAATGACCGGAAAGAGTATTGGCCCCAACAAGAATGGGCTGGCAGAAATAGCAGTCAGGGCAGTCAAGGCAGTCGCTGAAAAGAAGGGAAACAGCTATGTCGTGGACATTGACAATATAAAAATCGAGAAAAAGCATGGCGGAACAGTGGCCGACACAACCCTCATCGAGGGAATAATTCTGGACAAGGAAAAGGTGCACCCGAGAATGCCGTCCAGCGTCAAGAATGCCAAGATCGCACTTATCGATTCAGCACTGGAAATTAAGAAGACCGAAGTTGATGCCAAAATCCAGATAACAGACCCGGGCCAGCTCCAGAAATTCCTTGATGAGGAAGAGAAGACACTCAGGAAGAAAGTGGACATAATCAAAAAGAGCGGCGCAAATGTCATCATCTGCCAGAAGGGTATTGATGACCTTGTTCAGCATTTCCTGGCCAAAGAGGGAATATTCGCAGTTCGCAGGGTTAAAAAATCCGATATGGAAAAGCTTGGAAAGGCAACCGGCGCAAAGCTGGTAACTAACCTGGAAGATTTAAGTGCATCTGACCTGGGAAAGGCTGGCATGGTCGAAGAGAAGAAGATATCTGACAGTGACATGACCTTCATAACCGGCTGCAAGGACGCAAAGTCTGTAAGCCTGCTTATTCGCGGTGGAACAGAGCATGTTGTTGATGAAGCAGACCGTGCACTCCATGACGCCCTAAAAGTCACAGCAGTGGCAATGGAGGATGGCGTAGCACTTCCAGGCGGCGGTTCAATGGAGATCGAGCTTTCACTGGCCCTGAACAAATATGGCTCAAAAATTGGAGGCCGAGAACAATTGGCAATAGAGGCCTTCTCCAGGGCAACCGAGATAATCCCATGGACTCTGGCTGAAAATGCAGGTCTCGACGCAATAGATGTGCTCATCAAGCTGAGAAGCGAGCATGAGGGAAAGAAGCGCAGATCTGCAGGTATTGATGTTAATACTGGAAAAGTTGTAGACATGCAGAAGGAAAACATCATCGAGCCAATGCGCGTTAAAACCCAGGCAATCCAGGCAGCCAGCGAGGTCGCAATAATGATCCTCAGGATCGACGATGTCATTGCAGCACGCAAGGGCACAGGCGGACCACCAGGCGGAATGCCCCCTGGCGGCGGTATGGGCGGAATGGAAGGAATGATGTAAGGCCGCAGGCCACATCTGATATATCAAAAACAAAAAATAGGCCAGCGAATCATCGCTGGCCTCCATTTTCAATTAAGCAACTGGGCATACCCACATAATCCTTTTATATTCGAGCAACTGATATGATGTTAATACATACCAAAAAGGAGAGAGCCAAATGAACCTCATAATACCGCTTATAGTTCTGATAGCCGCACTTGCTGGTCAGGTCATGAACCTGTTCATTATTGAACATGATAGAAATGATTGGAAAAATGCTCTGAAGAGAGCAATATACATAGCATTGATAATGAGTATAGCCCTGGGCATAATCAATTATTTTTTAATGGTAAAAACAATTGGCATTAATCTCATAATACTCTTTATGGTCATATTCACCATTGGTTTCTGGTTTGTATATATCTCATTCAATATGGAAAAATCAAAGAAAATGTTACCAGGAATATTGCTTATTGTTGTTCTACTGATAATGGCTATTTCACCATTCCTAATGACAAAGGACCTTCACGGCCTTACTGACATTATAGAAGTAGAGGGCAAGCCAGTGGAAATAGATACCACACATGTTCGCCAGGTTAATTATGAGTATGCCAAATGGAAAGCTGATAAAGTAGTTGGTGAACTGGGCAATCGGGTCATGATAGGCGAGCTTGAGATTATTCTTTATCATGGGAAATTGACCTGGGTCTGCCCGCTGATTCACAGGGACTTCTTTAAACAATGGAATTTTGATGTGACGCCAGGATACATTCTGGTTGATGGCGAGGATCCTGCTAAGGAAGCTATCATGGTGGATAATTATGCAGTGGATTATTCCTATGAAGGAGAGTATTTCAGCCAGTATATGCACAGAATAGTTTACAATCAATACCCAAACTATGACCAGCACTGGGCCTTTGAAATTGATGAGAACGGCTCTCCATGGGTCATAGTTACCCTGAGCCAGCCCACTGTTTCCTATACCGGTGCCGTGGCAAAGAATGTTCTTGTGATATCTCCACTGAACAAATCAATGACATCATATGTCTTTGGAGAGCAACCAGGCTGGATAGACAATGCCTTTCCAGAGGAACTGGCAGAAAGCTACTGTGAATGGTGGGGCAGCTACAAGAATGGGTTCTGGAACACTGTATTCACAGAAGAGGATGTGATGCAGCCCACAGCCAAGAACAATGCATACTCTCAGGACGGCGGCGGTTTCGGTACCGATGTTTACATGATAGTTGGTGAAAACAATCAAACATTCTGGTTTACTGATTTCACATCCCCTGCCAGCTCAGATCAAAGTATGGTAGGATACATTCTCATGAATACCAGGACCGGGGAATCAAATTTCTACAGGGTTAATGGCCTTCTGAACGGCTATGCGGCCATGGAGGCTGCCACAGCAAAGGTTACCAATTTTGTGGGGTGGTATGCTACCCAGCCAATATTCCTGATTATTGATGGTAATGAAACATGGTTTACGCCAATTCATTCTGGAACAAATATTCTTCAGAAAGTTGCTCTAGTGCGGGCGCTGGACGGGGAGGTTACAATGGGCGATACTCTCGAAGAGGTTCTCACGGGCTTTACACCCATTGAAATTATCAATGAAACTGTTCTAACCATCAGCGGCAATGTTACAGACATCCATTCATATGTTGTTGACGGAGAGACTGAATGGTATTTGGAAGTCAATGGAACTGTGATATACTCAGGGCCGGAAACCCAGCCTTTCCTCATTGAAATTGGAGATTCTATAACAGTTGAATACCAGGTAATCAATGGTCGGAACATTATGGTAAGATGGGATTAGCACTCATCATATCAAATAAATGGAAAATAGGGCCAGCCATTTTCGCTGGCCTCCATTTTATATGTTTTATTGAGTATTGAGTTATATCTCCTATATGTTTAAGTAATATATTGCTCTATAATCTCCTATGGTATTGCCTGATAGGCAAACAAGGAGGAAGTATAATGTGGAAGAACAGCGATTCAAAATTTAATAATTTTACAATTTTAATTTGTATGGTGATAGCACTTGGGTTCCTGGCAGCCCCAATAAGCGTATTGGCCGATGGCGCAAATGCCGAATTAACATCAGGCGTGCCAGTTGCCGGCTCCCTTAGCGGAACCGGTGCCAAGGATTATTATTACATAACCATACCCAGCGGATGCACAGCATTGGATGTTATAACCCAGAATGGCCCGGGTGGTTCGGATTTTGATTTGTACGTGAAAAGAGGCTCACAGCCAACCACTTCTAGCTATGATGTCAAGGGTTACACATCATCCTCAAATGAGGCCTGCCCTCTGACAGACCCGGCAAGCGGGACATATTACATAATGGTCATATCCTACAGCGGCAGCGGTTCATATGAGGTCAAGGCCACCAAAACAGGCGGCGACTCTCTTGGAGATCTTTCCCTTGCGGTTCCATCTTCCGGCGTTTTGACAGGCACAGGAGATATGGAACATTTTACACTTGATCTGGGTGTCGGTTATTCGTCTTTGACCATTCAGACATACAATGGCCCGACAGGTGCCGATTTTGATTTGTATGTTAAATATGGCACACCTCCAACCACGTCAAGCTATGATGTGAAAGGTTATACTTCTTCTTCAGATGAGACTTGCCAGATAAGCAATCCATCATCTGGAACTTATTACATAATGGCCCATTCATACAGCGGCAGTGGCAGTTACGATATTGTGGCCAATGCTGAAATAGTTGGCGATACAACACCACCAAGCATCTCTGCGGTATCCGGATCCTCTTTGACCAGTGATAGTATAACTATTACTTGGACCACCAATGAGGCCAGCAGCAGCTTGGTAGAATATGGCACAACCACAGGCTATGGGTCCACAGCCACAGGCAGCAATGGCGTAACCTTCCACACGGTCTCTTTGTCCGGCCTCAGTGGCTCTACAACCTATCATTTCAGAGTTAAATCCACCGATGCCAGCAGCAATGTTGGAACAAGTTCAGATTATACATTTACAACCCAATCAGCAGGGGACACAACGCCTCCAGTAATTTCAGAAATTGGTGCGTCTTCCATAACGGACACGGGAGCCACAATAATCTGGACAACCGATGAATCTAGTACCAGCACAGTCAACTATGGTACAACAACCAGTTATGGGTCTACGGCAACTGGCAGCGGCGGAGTGACATCCCATTCAGTTTCCTTCTCTGGACTCAGCGCATCAACCACATATCATTGCAGGGTTGTTAGTACAGATATCGCAGGCAATACCGCAACAAGCACTGACAGGACATTCACAACAGCATCCTCGGGCACCACCACAACCATTCTGACACTTGGCGTGACCAGCGACACCTACTCATTCTCAAGCGCTGGCCAGAGCAAGTACTTCCAAGTCACCGTTGGCTCAGGATACTCTTCACTTGTAGTATTCATGGACGGCCCAAGCTCTGGGGCTGACTATGATTTATATGTAAAGAGAGGCAGCCAGCCGACAACCTCAAGCTATGATGCTAGGGGTTATACGAACAGTGCAGACGAGACCTGCACCGTGAGCAACCCCGCAGCGGCCACCTATTATATCATGACCTATTGCTACAGCGGAAGCGGTAACTACAATGTGAGGGCAACCATCACCGGTGGGGCGGATGTAACGCCACCAGTGATATCTAGTGTTTCTGTTTCTTCAATATCCTCCAATAGTGCCACCATAACCTGGAGCACCAATGAACCCGCCAGCAGCATAGTAGAATATGGAACAACCACAGGTTATGGCAGTTCCTTGACCGGTGCCAACGGCGTAACCTCCCATTCAGTGGCGCTTTCGAACTTACTGGCTTCCAAGACCTATCATTTCAGGGTTAAATCTGCCGATGCAAGTGGTAATACCGCCACCAGCAGTGACAATGTGTTCACAACAAGCTCAGACGGTTCTGGAACCACTGTATTGACCTTGGACGGAAGTGCAGGAACTGGCAGCCTGACAGCTTCAGGAGACAAGGAATACTTCACAGTCAGCGTCCCATCCGGCAAGACCAGTCTGAAAGTTGATATGTCTGGCCCATCAACTGCTGATTTTGATCTGTATGTGAGGTTCGGGACTGCCCCAACAACTTCCACTTATGATTCCCGGGGATACACAGGTTCATCCACCGAATCCTGTACCATCACCAACCCTCCTGCCGGAACCTATCACATAATGGCCATATCTTACAGTGGCAGTGGTTCTTACAGTGTCCAGGCATCCAGTACGGAGGCCGGAAGCAGCAACAAGTGGGCCCTGGTCATCGGAATATCAAATTATCAGTACATCAGCGATCTATCGTATTGCGACGAGGATGCAGTGGACTGGACCAACTATCTGCAGGGAAAGGGTTACACGGTACACACCCTGATTGACAGCCAGGCAAGTGAGGCGGCAATCTACAATGAAATAGATAACTGGCTATTGCCCAATGAGCGGGCTGGAGATGATGTTGCTATATGCTTCTCAGGCCATGGCGGATTCCAGTCAGAGGGGGGTTACAGCAATACCCCTGGTCAAGTGGACGGTCACCCGTCACAGTTCTTTGCCTGGAATGCTGATGGCTCAGGCCATGGCTGCATACTTGATACGGTACTGGCAACTCACCTTTCAGGCTTGGACAGCACCCATGTATTCATATTCTTTGATTGTTGCAGAAGCGGTGGAATGGACGAGGTGGCCGCTGGTGCCTCATCTGGCCGCTATGTTGCAGAGACCTGCGGCTGGAACGAGTATGGCTACGATGCGCCGTCCTACAACAATGGTGCATGGACATACTGGTATCTGGACTGGGCATTGAAATCACAAGGTTATACGTCCTGCGAATCTGCCTTCAGTGCTGCGGCACCCAAGTACCATGCCGAGCACTATGATTCCAACCCAGAGCAGGAAGACCATTACCCTGGCACATTCACTTTGTAAGGTTTCCTCAAAGGAGGATTATTGACAATGAAGGGGATACGAACAGATAGAGCAGCACAAGCAATGAACAGAGTGCTGAGCTTGACCATCTGCTTGCTTGTTGTGGCAACAGCCGTTTCGGTTCCCGTATCTTCCAATTCACTCGATGTAAATTCACTGGAAAGGGAAATCGGGTATTTGCCCCATGAGGTTCTTTCAGGTGCTGACATAATCTCCAAAAGCACCCAGACAAATTCCCATGGGCATGGAGCAGTAGATATTTCTTCCCAATCCTCCAATGGCCCACAAATCCTGGGCTCAGGCATATCTTACATTTTCTATGATGATTTTGAGACAGGGACAGATGGCTGGACCATTGCCGATGCAGATGCCACGAATGGTGCAGATTACTGGGCAGCCACCACAGACCGCCCATGCTATGACAGCAATAGCCTGTATTGTGCAGGTGTCGGCGGCATTACTGGCTCACATACCATTTACTACGACACCGCCGAGTATGCTGAACAGAGAGATGGTTGGACAGTAGGGGACTATAACGCAGCCGATGGCGCAGATTACTGGTCTGGAAGTACAACCCGTTCCAGCCCTGCCAGTCCCTCTAATAGCTATTACTGTTCTGCCATTGGAAGCGTAGCTTCCCTGGCAGATATGGAGAGCGGCCAGAATACCACAGATGCAGCAATTCCAGATAATGGGGCTGGGTGGGGTCATACGTCCATAATAATAGACAGCGCACCGACAGGTTCGATAGTGACGAGTATTGATGTTCATTTCCTTCTGCCCCACACATATGTCAGCGATATCTACATTGACCTGAGCAATGAGGCTACCACCATCAGCAATATACTTTGGGATGGAAATGGCCTGGTCACAGATAATGGAGATGATGACGATCCGGAAGATGATGCTGATATAGACATTACAAGAACTGGCATCACAGATTTCAACGGGGAGTTGGTCAACCAGGAATGGGGATTATGGGCCTGGGACTATTTCGCAGGAGATATTGGCTACATAGACGAATGGTGGATAGAGGTCTATTACACCAATCCAACCCAGCATTATGATGATTCAATGGACGCCTACATGAAGAAAGAGATTGATCTCACTGGCCAGACCGGATGCGCACTCGAGTACCATTACTGGCTGGACATTGAGGATGGATTTGATTATGCTTATGTCAAGATGGCTACAACAAACTATGCAGACCCCAATGATGCTGGCTGGACAACCATAGACTCCATGAGCGATGATTATGACTCATCAGATTATTCAGACCCATACCACAGCATTTGGTGGACCAGCGGCGCACTGGACATCAGTGCCTTTGACAATCTGGTTGTTTATCTATTATTTCATTTTCACTCTGATGGTCTGACTCTCAGGGAAGGCTGGTACATTGATAATATCGAGATAACCGGCACTGGCAATATGTATGACAATTACATGGACAGCTATGCAGACGTGACAGTGGACCTGACAGGATATTCCAATGCATATGTTGCTTGTGTGTTCTGGATGGATGCCGAAGATTTCTATGATGTGTTCAGCATTTCAGTCAATCGGGGTGCTGGGTGGCGCACGCTCATGCTCCTAAATGACGGCTCGGACGAATACCAGTATGATGCCTATGACCCGGACCTTTATGCCAGGATATGGTGGGATACTGGCCACCTGGACCTGACCCCGGAATGTGGCTTTCCAAATGTACAGATTCGTCTATGGTTCTCCAGTGACTCCAGCACAACACGCGAGGGCGTCTATGTTGACGAGTTCCAGGTTGCGTCTGTATTCTTCTTCGATGACATGGAGTCAGGCACAAATGGCTGGACATCCACCCATTCAACCGAGCCAAACTGGCATCTTGTTACAACAGATTATTATTCCTTTGACCACAGCTGGTGGTGCGGCAGTGACGGCACTAGCGAATACGGTAATGGAATGGATGAATATCTTACACACAGCTTTGACCTGACATATGCAGAGGAGGCGACCCTGCAATTTTCTTTCACCGGGTTTGCAGAACAAGATTATGATTTCCTTTTCATCGGAATTTCCGTTGACGGCGGCGGCAATTGGGATTATTATGGCGGATTCACAGGTGATTATTCTGATGGCTGGTACATGGCAGAGATAGACCTTTCAGGATACACGCGCCACCAGGCTCTAGTCACATTTGATTTCTATTCTGATAAAGTAATCACAGAAATCGGATACTGGATTGACGATGTTAATATCTACGGAACACTTGACAGAACCCCTCCTGCCCAGGTTACCGGATTAACTGTATCGGCACCCCCGGAAGGCAATATTCTTAATGTTCAATGGACCGCCAATACTGAATTCGATATTGCAGGATATTATGTTTATCGCAGCCTTGTTTCCGGCTCTTCCTATGTCCTTGTGGCAACCACGCTGACCAATTCCTTAGTTGATACTGGCTTGACCGACGGTGTAACTTATTACTATGTGGTTTCGGCCTTTGATGTGGCAGACAATGAGGGCTTGCAATCTTCAGAGGCCAGCGGCATACCGGCAGATGCTTCTCCGCCTTCAGCCATTGCGGCGGTGTACGCAGAGGACCTGGGCATCGGTGGATTGGTGAACGTGAGCTGGGAGCCGTGCCTGGAGCCGGATGTTGCCGGGTATAAGGTGTATTATGACACCTCGAATTTCGATGACACCACATTGGCAATCTATCATCTTGGCTCTCCAATAGATGATTCTTCTGCAACATGGTGCCTTGTGGCTGGCCTGACAAATGACATTCAATATTATTTTGGAGTAACTGCAATCGACAAATCATCAAATGAGAACACAAGCATTGTGAAAACTGCAATTGCCACACCCACCGACATTACGCCGCCTGTGGTAATAATCGACACGCCCACCGAGGGTTCTGACATATCTGGCGACACCAGCATTATTGTTTATTCTGCAGATGATGGGGGTATCTTGGCTGTGTATGTTTCAATTGATAAGGGCCCCCCATTACAATGCACACATACCGTATTTGGATGGGAGTACCTATGGGATACTACCCTGGAAACTGATGGTTCACACACCATAGATGCCAATGCCACGGATAATAATGGCAATATAGGATATTCATCAACTGTGAACGTGAACGTAGATAATTCACCACCAGAACCGCCTTCAAATCTCCAGATATCATTGAGTGGAAATAATATTGTATTATCTTGGGACGCATCTCCCTCGCCAGACATCTCACACTATGCAATATACAGGAGCTTAACACCGGCCATGAATTATGCCATCCCGGAGGACACAACAGCAGCCATTACCTGGACCGATTCTGGTGCCGGAGACAATGACTGGAATAATTATTTCTATGTTGTCAGGGCAGTTAATCTTGTTGGAACCGAAGAGACAAATGAGCTGAAGGTCGCAAAGGTGGTGAAGCAAGTTCAGGATGGCTGGAACCTGATTTCGATACCTGTGAACATGGTAGATGAATCGCTTCCTGCTGTTCTTCAGACCATTACTTGGGAACGTGCGCGTTACTATGATACCACAGACCCCCTAGATCCCTGGAAAGGCAATACTGTGTCCCACCCAGCCTCATTTAATGACCTGCTGACAATAGACCATACACAGGCCCTCTGGGTCTTCGTGAATGCTCCTGGTGACTATCTTATTTCCGTGGGGGAAGTCCCCTCATTAACAAATATCAATCTTTTTGCAGGATGGAACTTTGTTGGCTATCCTGGCTTCACAGAACAAACAGTAACTGATGCCCTATGGGGCATTCCATATGATGCTGTCGAGGCCTATGATGGTGGTGCTGCCTATTATATCTCTGAACTGGGCGGCAGTGATATGATGTCCTGCGGTAATGGTTATTGGATAAAGGTGACTTCCGACTGTGTCTGGACAATAACAAACTAGTGTAGGTGTGTTAATAGATGAGACGAATCAACATATTCAAATTTGGCAGTATTTTTTTACTTGCCCTATGTTTGATATGTCCAGTTAGTGTTAGAGCGGCCGGAGAGTTGGATGTTTCCCTGGATGTGTTACCATCCACTTGCGGACCGGCCTCCCAGGTTAAAATACAAGGCACGGTAAACATAAATGACGGAACACAAGCGAAGTTTCCTGAGATATTCATTAATGTGACCAATCCTGGTGGCTATTTGGACGAATACACCATAACTGGCGATGTAGATGGCCATTACAGTATTTCCATAACCGCGCCATCAATATCTGGAAATTATACAGTCAATGTTACGGCGATTTTCTCCACAATCACAGGTTGGAACGATACATTTCTAGATATATTGGCTCCTCGGCCAGACATGGCCATACTCGATGGTATTGTAATATCCGATACGGCTCCCGATGAGGGGGACAAGGTGGAAATTTCCTGCAATGTGACCAATCAGGGCAAGGTCTGGGCAATGGCTAACATATCTTTCTATGATGGTGACCCGTCCTTGAAAGGTCTTGAGCTTTACAGAAATAACATTTCCCTGGCAGCCGATACAAGCATTATAGTTTCTACGATATGGACAGCTACAGTTGGGCCACACATAATCTATGCTGTCATTGAAAATTGTACACCAGATGATTCAAACATATCCAATGACCAGGCATCTATACAATTTGAGGCAGCAGACATTACATTGCCCCAGATACACAATATCAGTATTAATCCAATCAAACCAACATCTGCTGATAACATAACAATCAGTGTGAATGTAACTGACAATTATGGCATGGCCAAGCAAAATGCGGTGCTTGTCAATTACACAGTAAATGACGGGGCAGAACAATCACTCAACGCAACACTCCTATCTTCTGGCTTTTATCAAACAGATATTGGCATATATCCAGCCAATACCCAGATAGAATTCGAAGTATCGGTGCACGATCAATATGGAAATCTCAACAAATCCAGCCACCACTCTTTGATTATCAACTATTCTTTCATTGATATTCACTTGGACCCTTTCTTCCAGGGATATGAACAAGATGCAGCAATGATGGTTAATGGCATGGCCATGTTGGATGGCCAGTCCCCGGTTGTTCAGGGGGATGTCTTTGTATCTATAGAATCCGCAACCGATATCTGGACAACCATTACAGATGATGAAGGCGCGTTCTCTGTTCAGATTACCACCCCATCAAATGGGGGCGAATATAGATTGGATATTTCGGTTATTAGTTCGAACATGGACAATACCATTAATACGATATTCACAGTGCTTGGAGATGCGCCAGACCTTCAGATAAAGTCCAGCGATATCGAGTTATTTGCTCCAAATCCAGTGGTGGGTGATGCTGTGGAAATATCAGTCACAGCACACAATATAGGCAAAGCAAATTGCCAGGCTAATATATCCATATACTTGGGAGACCCAGCCAATAATGGAACTCTTATCTCTCGTTCAAGTGTTTTCATAATGGCAGGCGGTTCCAATACCAGTTCTCATATTTGGTATGCAGAATCAGCAGGCACCCAGGAGATTTGGGTGGTTCTAGAATCAGATGGTGCAGAGCGAGTACTTGCCAATAATGCCATAAGCCGGTCAGTTTTTGTTTCTCAGCCCGGATCTCAAGATTTGGAATCATTCCTGATTGGTTTGATTATTTTCTTGGCCACTATTGTTGTGGTCTTGACCATTAGATTACAAAAAGATTCGAATAACAGTCCCAGTAATGAAAAGAAGGAGAGTGAGTCCATTGATGAATAGAAAGATCATATCGTTGATTATGTGCTTGTGTTTGATTGCTTTATTCCAAATCCCTGGAATTGCATATGCCGAGATAAATCTCAGCGATATAAGCGAAATAACAATTGATACTGGTGGGGATGACATGATGCCCAGTACCTGCCTGTATCGGAATGAGATATGGATGGTCTGGCAAAGCTCCTCTGAGGATATCACCAGCGGAACAGACCAAGATATTGTTGTGAATAATTATAATGGGGAAACCTGGGGAGATACAGAGGAGATATCATCCCAGGACAATTCTGGTGCAGATACCAACCCGACCTCAATAGTGTTCAACAATGAATTATACGTTGCCTGGGCAACCAATGATGTGACAGACAGCACCGGCTCTGATTGGGATATTGTGATGCGGAGCCATGATGGAATTAGGTGGGGCAGCGTTATAGACATAACCGATGTGGATGACTCCGGTGATGACTATCATCCCCAGTTTTGTGAATATCAGGGGAAGCTCTATGTCGCATGGCAGACCTGGGACAATAACACATCGGATGGTGAGGACGCTGACATTGTCATGAAGGTCTTTGATGGAACTACCCTTCCAGATGAAGGGGCCTCCTGGTCTTCAGTGGCTAAGCCAATGATTGGCGATGAGGGTGATGATTACTCACCACAGCTCCAGGTATTCAATGACCTTATGTACCTGGTCTGGAGCACGGATGACAAGGTCAGCAATGGCACTGATTTTGACATATTATCACGGTCCTTTGACGGCAATCAGTGGAATCCTGCAGTCGAGCTAACATCAATATCAGACAATGATGATGACCTCCACCCATATACCGACGTGATAGATGGCAAACTGTATGTACTCTGGCAAACCGTGGATGATACGATATCTACTGGAAAGGATGATGATATCGTCATGAGGATATATGATGGTGAATCTTGGGGCGGGATCCTGGAAATCACATCACCCGATATACTGGGGCATAAGGATGACGGGAGCGATACATTTCCATTATTGGCCAGTTATCAAGGAGGTGTTTTCGTTATCTGGCAGACCAATGATCCTGTTACGAGTTCCGGGAATGATTGGGACATGGTACTTAGTTTCCACAACGGAGATAAATGGAGTCAAATAACCGAATTCACCCAGGTCGATGATACAGGAAACGATGGCGGAATCTATGCGAGCGGCATGGATGCCATAGTTTTTGATGATAAGTTGTATATTATCTGGCAGACCAAAGATACCACTACATCCACCGATGGTGATTGGGATCTGGTAATGTTGCATTGTACAGAGGATTCAGTAGACAATGGCACAGGCCCAAATGGCGGTTCTGATAATACCATGCTCTGGACCATGTTGATAATCATAGGGCTGGTTGTGGCAGGCGTATCAATACGCCAGATAAAAAAACGCAAGCCAGATGACTAAGTTTGAGACTCCGCAATCATCAGTCTAATAGTGATGAGATTATGGAAGAGACTCTTTAGCCTTCTTTATTGTACCAGACGTGACTATTGTTTCAATCTTCACCTTGAGACGTTCCTCGCCTACTTCAGTAACATTTTGCAGCATTTCAATGGCAATATCCTTGTCAGTGTGAGAACATCTCAGAATGCCCCGATTGTCCTGGAACGCGGTTAGCCATGGTCTGCCTTCATTTTCCTGGTCCAGGCCCATACGGCTGGCCTCTCTTTGAAATTCCTTTATGAGTTCCCATCTTTCGACATTCTTGGAAGCATCTATTGTAAAGACAATGTATCTGCGCCTGAATTCTCTGACACCCATTGGATCACTTCTACTGAACCATGTCCATTCCGGTGCCGCCTGCTGGTGCATCCGCGCCCATGAGTTGCGGTGACTTGACTCCGGTAATGACAATCATGAGTTGCACTTCCTTGGACATTGTCGGGTCCACTGTGCAGCCCCAGATTATTCTTGCTCCCGGGCTTATCCTGGCAGTTATGAGTTCTGCTGCTTGCTGGGCCTCTGAGATTGTCAAATCTTCTCCGCCAATAACTCTGATTAGTGCGCCCTTTGCCTCGGATAGTTCAATATCGCCTAGCAGAGGTGAGGATAATGCTTCCTGAACAGCCATTTCGACCCTTTCGCGGTCGTCACTGGATGAGCCAATGCCCACCATAGCCACTCCGCCATTTTGCATTACAGTCAGCATATCATTGTAATCAAGGTTCACAAGACCTGGCTTGGTAATTGCCTCGGTCATGCCCTTAATGGAGTTCATAAGAATCTCATCAGCAACCTTGAATGCAGCATCCAGTGGTAATCTGGGTACTAGCTCAAGGAGCTTATCATTATGAATAACGATGGTTGTGTCACAGTGGTTTCTTAGCTTGTTCACACCTTTCAGTGCATTGTCGAGCCGCACCCTTCCTTCCGCTTTAAACGGCATGGTCACAATACCCATGACCAGTGCGCCTTGCTCTTTTGCTATCTCTGCAACAACCGAGGCTGAGCCAGTACCTGTTCCACCGCCCATTCCTGCGGTGACGAATACAATATGTGCGCCCTCGAGGTATGCTCTTATTTCATCTTCATTCTCACGGGTCGCCTGCTCTCCAATCTCTGGAAGTGCTCCGGCACCCAGGCCCTTTGTGACCCGCCTGCCAATAAGCATTTTCTTCGGAGCATGAATATGAAGAAGATGAGTCGCGTCGGTATTAATGGCGCAAAGTTGTGCACCTGCAACACCGGTCTCAGTGAGGCGATTTATCGTATTAGAGCCGCCGCCGCCACATCCAACAATCTTAACATTCAATTTCAGCGTCTCAACCAACGCCTTCAATTCTTCATCATCTGGACTCTCATTGTAGATTCCAACTGCTTTAGAAACTTCCAGAGCTTTTACCTGGCCATCATGCCTGCTCAAAGCCTCATCTATTATTGATTTCATTTGTTTACACCCATCCCTAAGTATTTTAAGTTGAACCATGAAGGGTATTTATGTATTTAAAATTTAGCTAACTTTATAATAAACCAGATTTATCAGTTATTGAGGGTCTAGGGTCTAAGTTATTATAAAAAAGCAATAGGGTCTATGCTTAATTATCGTTAGTAAGGGTCTGAGTATGTATACAAAATAGATAGGGTCTATATTTGATTATTGTTGATAGAGGGTCTACGTTTAATTAACGCTGACAAGGGGTCTATGTTTGTTTATCGTTAACTGAGGGTCTTGAAAGGCTGGCTTTTCGGGAGCCAGCCCAAAACATTTTCCAAACACCCTAGCCCCTCTATACTTGAATGCAAGCAGAGCCCCTATGACCCTAGACCCAAACACCCTATCCCCTTGTTCTATTGGCCCTCAAGGATTTCATCAAATACATAATCATCCCAATCTCTTTTTCCAAGCAATATCTCCAGCTCGATGGGTGTTAGAATTGGTACTGAAAAAGCCCCATAATCATCAATAGCCAGTCTAGGGCAGGCTGTGGAAATCCAGGCATCCAGTCCAAAGGCATCCAGCTTCTGAGGCGTGACCAGGTCTATCTCCACTATGACTGCCTCCAGCTTTTTCTCGGCAAGAAGTTTCTTCACATAGCCAGCCATTTTCTCCCGGCGCTGGCCTGGCTTTTCCGAAAGCAAAATTCCAAAACGTTTTGCTTCCCTTGCCTTCTCAATGATAGCATGCCTTTGTCTTAGCATTCTGTCCCTTATCTCAGAAATGTCCCGAACCTCATTGTTCAGAGGGTCAGCAATAAAAACAGGTTTCGAGGTGACTAATGCCACAGCCAGCGGATGAAAATTACCTGTTCCAACATACAAAAATGCATCAACCTTGTCTGCAACATTTCTGGCAACCGAGGCATTGCACCCTAAAACCTGGCCCTCGGCAAAGAGCCTACCGTCTCCTTTCCCAACCAGAACTTTTTTGCCATTACTTTCCAGAAAACTCATGGCAGGTATTATCATATGAATATGCTGGGCAGTTGTTAATAGCCCTATTTTTTCAGGCAGTTTGTCCAGGGCCATTTCAAGGACTGGCATGGGGTCTGCATCGCTCTTTGCCTGGATGAACATTATGCTATTAGGGGATTCCAGGCAGGGAATTGGCAAGTGCCCGAATTGAACAATTAAATCCGCATTGGCTCGGGGAACATCACATGCCCCAAAACACGGCTCGCCATGAATAATGATTTCAGAATTAACCTGGCCAGATATCGCGGTGGCAACTTCCGCTGCTTTACGTTTCAGTCCCTCTGGGAACTGCAGAATGACCTTGTGGCATTTTCTTCCGTTGATTGTTCTGACTATTCTGTCAATCTCGAAGTCAAATGTTTCTGTCATAGTAAGCTCTCCAGGTCCGCAAATAGCCCATCAATGGATTCTTTAGTCACATGTGGCATTATTACCAATCTCAGGCTTTCAGGATTCTGAGCTACGGAAACTTTCCATCCTTTCTTGTTCAGTTCCTTCTGGATATCCCGGGGTTTGGGCACATACAGGCAGAGAATGTTCATCAGCGGTTCCATAACCGGTTTTAGACCGAGCTTTCTGGCCTTCTGCGAGGCATAGTCAGTTACTTCCATACATTGTTTTACAAGTTCAGAATAGCCTTCTCTCCCAAGGGAACGCATGGCCGCATAGGTTGCTGCAACTGCTGCACTGGACCTTGTGCCAGACAATGCAGAAAGCTGGCCGATCATGTCCAGGTATGGAGCATCTTTGTGAATTTTTCTTATCCATTCCCGTTCCCGAACCAGTAGAGCGCCGGAAGGAATGGTTGCCATGCCCATTTTGTGGGGGTCAGAGGTAATGCTGGAGACCTGGGGAATCGAGAAGTCAAATTCTGGAGAATCATCAAGGAACGGAAGCACAAAACCACCAAATGCAGCATCAATATGCAGGAATGCTTTTTCCGGAAGCAAATCTGCCAGTGCGGGAATGTCATCAACAGCCCCTAATTCGGTTGTACCAGCTATTCCCACGATTGCGCATAAATTATCATCAATTTTCGCAGCTACCTGGTCTAAATCGATTGTGAACTCATCATTCAAATCAACCATGACTGGTTCCATGGCCAGAATATCGCAGGCCTTGTGAAATGAGAAATGCGCGCTTTTCGGGAATATTACCTTCTTCTTGCCAGTGATATTCCTGGCAATCCAGAGTGCTGTAATATTTGCCTCGGTTCCGCCGGATAAAATGCCGCCAGCAGTATTTTCATTTCCCAATAACTGGCCAATTCCTTTTATCACCTGCCGTTCCAGGTCAAGGGTTCCAGGGTACAGGCCAGCATTTCCCAGATTCGCTTCAATAAATTTGTTATGGGCAACTCTGGCAATCTCCAGGGGTTCTGTGCACATTGAGCTGATTACCTGGCCGTCGCAGAAATGATAATCTTGAGAACTAGCATCTTCCAGTTCCTTCATAATGATGCTATTGGCAGTCCCTTTCTCCCACATGCCATACCACCTAGTTTCTCCCTGCCTCTAATAGCATGCGCTTCTCCACCGAAGCCACTATGTGCCGGATAGTCTGAATGTCCCGGGGCTGCACGCAAAGTATCTGGGTTCCGTTCCGAATAAGAAATTCAAGCAGGCTGGGCATTGCAACCAGGTCTTCGGAAAGAACAGCAATGCCTTTTCCAGAACAGCTAGCCAATGCCTCTCCAAGGGCCTTCTCAAGTGCCTGGAAGGAAAAGATTAGCCAATGTCCATCTTCACCGCCTCCCAGCATGAGCCGGCCAAGCATGTCAAGGTCGAGAGCTAAAACATCTGCCTTGCTGGCCAAGGTATCCATGAAGAATAGATTGCTGGGGTACATTACCCGAACCCAGATTTTTGGCTTGGGCGATAGTCCTTCCAGTGTCAGATTTAGATGATTAATAACCTTAGCCAGTTCATCGGAGCTTCTTATTCCGGGAATCAAAATGCCCGCTTGAACCTCTTGCCCCATTATCTCCCGCATTATGTCAGCAATATCCTCTGACTTCTCACTTTTTAGTTCTATTACGGCCTGGCTTGTTTTGAATCTGCGCTTTGCCTCGGCAACTATCTGGCTTATTTCGCCCAACTCAATATTTTTAGAAATCATAAGCCCTTCAACATATTCGTCAGCCAGGAGATTGATGTCATCTGGTTCCTCGATGTTCAGAAATAGTTTGGTGGCAACAACTGGCCCATGTAGGATTGCCGGCGATACCTGGGCAATCTTCTTCTGCTCCATGAGGCTGAGGCTGAACTCTCTCTGGGGAAGTTCCATAATATCTTCGTGCTGAGAAACCAATACTGCCGAACAGACAACTGGCCTTGATGAAACAAAGCAAATGCCGCATCTCTCGATACCAGGATTATCATTCATGAAAATTCGTAAAGGCAGAAGGGAAGTCAGCATATCACCACTGGCCTTTTCTTCATTCTGAAATTCCTCATCCAACTCTACTTTCACTGGCCCCTGGGCCTTCATAATATACTGAAATGATTGCTGGCGCTGTTCTATGCGCTCCAGCTCGCCATCAGGCTTGAATTCGTAGATATCGCCGGAAATAGATGAATCATTCAGCCCCTCAGGCAGTCCGAAAACCGCCCTGGCTATTATTGCCTGATTTTTCTTTCGGAGTTCCAATGAGGTCTCGGAATCAAAAATTTCGCGAACCAAAACTGCTGGCATGTCTTGCTGTTCTAATTTATCAAGATTTCCTTTAAGCCATTTTAGCCAGCAATGCTTGATGCCATCCAAAAGGTCCTGGCCTGCGGAAGCATAGATTGGCGAGGCACTTACCCCGAACTTTGAGGTTGTGACAATGGAAGCCGTGGCATCTAACTCTCTAAAAGCGGTAAGAATGTCCATCTCATGGTTCCACATTATTCTGGCCCTTCGGAAGACCGCTTTAACATTACGCCAGCTTTCCTTGGGGTCCTCGGCCCCTGAGTTGTAAAGATTTAATGCCGCAGCGATTTCTTCTTTTTTCAAAAAATCCGAGAACACAATAGGTGTTACAACGAATCCTCTAACTATTGGAAAATCAGCCCTGGCAAAGACTGCCAGTCCTGCTCCCAGCGAGCCGGATGCAGACTCATTAAGGCACTCTAAATCATTAAATCTCAGTATTGTCGCCATTGTGACATAGATGGTAAGTCAAGTAAAAAAGGTTTTGTAGAAGCCTTCCCTTCAAAGGCATGATATATATGAACTATGAATCAATCGAATTTCAGCGAAAAGACAAGAAGGCAATAATCTACCTGGCCACACCTGATAATTTAAATGCCCTGGATGAAAAAATGTCTGAAGAACTTGACCACGCCCTTCTCAGATGTGAAGAGGATGATTCCATAAAGGTAATAATCATCACCGGAAAGGGAAAGGCATTCTGCGCCGGCGGAAATGTCAAGGCAATGGCCGAAGCCGAGGATCCGGAAACATTTTTGAATGATTTATCTGCTAGCATTCACAAGCCAGTTCATCGTATCTGCAATATGGAGAAGGTAGTAATTGCAGCAATAAACGGCCATGCCATTGGAGCCGGATGCGGACTTGCCATGTCCTGCGATTTGCGCTATGCCTCGAAAAAAGCGAAATTTAATATGGGATTTATGAAGATTGGACTTGCGCCTGGCTGCGGTACTTATTTCCTGCCAAAACTGGTTGGAAAGGCAAAGGCTGGCGAGCTAATCTACCTAAGCGAGACCATTGACGCAGATACTGCCAAAGAGCTCGGGCTAATCAACCATGCTGTTGAACCAGACGACCTGATGTCGGAGGTCATGAAAGCAGCTGATATAATCGAGAAAGGTCCAACACTGGCCATAGGCCGGGCCAAAACTCTTTTACGGCTCAGTGAGCGAAGCCAGCTGGAAGAACACCTTGCAGCAGAAAGGCATATGATTTCAATATCTGGCAATACCAAGGACTTTCGCGAGGGCGTGGATGCCTTTACCCAGAAGCGGGAGCCGAAGTTCGAGGGCAAGTAATGGCAAGCAGAATTGAAAGAGAGCAAAAAACCCTCAAGCGCATGATCCACATCTACTGCAAGGGTAAAGGTCATGCGGTGCTTTGCAGCGATTGTTCTGAATTACTAGCATACTCCAATGAACGGCTTGACAGCTGCCCTTATGGAAACAAAAAAGGCTCATGCAAGAGCTGCAAGACCCACTGCTACAAAGAACCCCAACGAACTAAAATTAGAGAAATTATGCGCTATGCTGGCACCAGGATGTTCTTACGGCATCCTGGAATAACCATGGGGCATGTTCGTGACGGTAAGTGGAAGGATTAGTAATCTGGGTGAACACCCCTCCGCCCTGCAGGGCGTTGGGAGTTTCTCTGCGAAGTGTGTTTTTTCTGGGGATGGCATATTGTTTCCCACCCTTCCGCTCCTGTGCTTCTGAGGAATTCGCTTCGTTCATTCCCCTGAATTTTCAAGCAGAGCCTGAAAATGGCCCCTTGGCGTTTAGCCAACCCCCTTGTATATACACCCCACGAGGTCTATATCCCTGTAAAGCATTCTAAGAAATGGCTGAGGGGTAGGCGTGCGCTTCCCTTGAGGCACAAGTCCTCGTCGAGCAGCAAGCCTCCCCTCCTATGTGATTTCTGAGATTAGCACGTAATGGGCCACAGTATGGTCAAGCCATACGACACGTGGACTCCACGAATCACATGCAAGGTTACAGTTCACATAGTTGCAGGGGAAATATAGACCTCAGCCTATTAAAAATATGAGGTGAAAAAATTATGAAAACAATATTTGTGGGACTGGATGTGAGCAAAGATGATTTCAAGGTAGCGGTCAAGGATGAAAAGAACAAGTTGATCAAGCCAGTTAAGACATATGGCCATGATAGGCTCAGCTTGGAAGCGTTTGACAAGGATATAGAAGGTATAAAGAAACAACTCGGCAGTTCTGCAATCTTCGGCATGGAATCTACTGGTATCTATCATCTGTCAGTGTACCAGCACCTGCTGGCTGCTGGTGCACATGTGAAATTGTTCAATGGCCTCGAACTGAAACGATTCAAGAGCAGTATCAGAAAGACCAAGACCGATGATCTGGATGCGCAAGCAATAGCCGAGGCATTACTTTTGGTAAGAGATTCCAGCTATGATCCAGCCTCTGAGCCAGAGTTAATCCATCTAAGGGAGCTGTGCCGTGTAAGGACCCGGATGACCAGGAAGATTGCCCAGTGCAAGAATCAGGCCATCCGTAATATGGACATGCTTTGTAGAGGCTACACAAATATTTTTTCCGATGTCTTCCTGCCGTCTTCCATAGGAATTATGAAAGCCACAATACGGTCTACAAGATTGTTCAAAACAGACATCATCACCTTGGAAAACATACTTGTCAAATACATGCCGCGCCCTGCCGCTGAAAAGAAAGCAAAACAAATCCTGGACTTATTCCAACATGCGGTCGTCCCAAAACAAATGAAGGAAATCTGCATAATCGAACTTCATATGTTGATCCAGCAATACGAATTGCTCAAACAACAGGTTGGCCGTATCGAGAAGCGAATAGAGAGCGGCGTTAAAGAGTTGAACACACATATTATGAGTGTGCCTGGCATTGGAATATTGACAGCAGGCATCGTGCTTGGAGAATTGGGAAATCTCAGTCGATTCAGTAGTCATAACCAACTGACTGCCTTTGCTGGTCTCGACCCGTCTATTAAGGAATCAGGGCGTTCCAGCAAGACTGGACGGATTTCAAAGCGTGGTTCGCCCATGCTCAGACAGGCACTGTATCATGCGGCACTGTCTGCCAGCAGGGTCAATCCAGTCTGTCAACAATTATATCAGAGACTCAGGGCGAAAGGCAAGCATCACAAGGTCTGTATGGTTGCAGTGGCCAGAAAACTGCTTCATATTGCGTATTCAGTTGAAATAAATCACAGGGATTTCTATGTTCCTGCACATATTCTGGAACAATTAGCGAAGTCGGAATCATGATAAGAACATCAAGAAAATAATATACTGGCACTCAGTCTGCGACAATGAAATAGAGAGATAGCTATGAATCTATTCTTTGTCAATCTTCACTTCGATAGCCTTTTATAGCACGCTGCTCGGA
>JAUWNU010000150.1 GCA_030612505.1 Methanomassiliicoccales archaeon | reverse complement strand
ACTTTCCAGTCATTCGGGTCTGGCCCTGGTAGGTGCTATACTGGACAGGAGCAGCATTCGGAAGCGATTAGATGCGGTAGTGCTGCCAGAACATCCCTTTTCGGAATCAGTCATGGTGAGGTGGTTACAGCCATGATCGGGCTCATCTGTGTGGGCAAACCCGACTTTGACGCTATCGAGCCCTTCCGTGATGACCCTTTTTCATTCAGTCCATGGGGCTGGATTTGGTACCATCCAGCCCGACCCTCAGGCAGCGACTGGACAGCGCCAGGGGTGCCTTCAACAACATCATTCTTGAGGAGTCTGCCGGGGTAGTAGGACGGCTTGCACCGGCGATCACTCCCTGCCATGGCAACTTGGTGGCGGTGGACATCGACGTCAGCCCGTTCGACAATTCCAGGACGAAGAAGGAAGGGATAGGCTGGACTTATAAGAAATTCGATGGCTATGCCCCCATCTTCGGCTATGTGGGGGAAGAGGGTTACCTGGCGAACCTGGAATTGCGTCCGGGAAGTGACCATAGCCAGAAAGGGACGGAGGTCTTTCTGAGGCGGACACTGCGGTATGCCCGTCTGATGAGCGAGGTGACTTTTCTGGTACGCATGGACTCAGGCAATGACAGTCTGGGCAACATCAAGGTGTGTCGGGAGGAGAAGGCTCAGTATATCGTTAAGCGCAACCTGCGTCTGGAGACGCCCGAGAAGTGGCTTAAGATAGCCAGAGAGTGTGGTGAGCTTGAGGAGCCACGGCCAGGCAAGCAGGTGTGGCGAGGCGAGCGCTATGTGGAGAGACCAGGCGTTGATGACCCATTGCGAATGGTATTCGAGGTAACACTGCGGACGGTGGAGGCTGATGGGCAGGCGCTATTGATCCCCGAGGTAGAGGTGGAGACCTATTGGACGTCGCTAAGTGATGATGTGGCGACAGTGGTGGAGCTGTACCGAGCCCATGGTACCAGCGAGCAGTTCCACAGCGAGTTAAAGACAGACCTGGATCTGGAACGATTGCCGTCGGGGAAATTCCAGACCAATGAGCTGGTGCTACTTTTGGGGATGGTGGCCTACAACCTGTTGAGGTTGATTGGGCAGGAGAGCCTGCGAGAGGCTGATGCCCCCCTTCGGAAGCAGGTTTCACGGCGCCGGGTGCGCAGCGTGATGCAGGACCTGGTCTATTTGGCATGTCGCTTGGTGAGACATGCACGGCATTGGATACTGTCCTTTGGCAGGAACTGCCCCTGGCTCAAGACGTGGCGGCGGGTATACCTTCAATTTGCGCCGACCTAAGGGTGACAATACGCACGCCTGTATGAAGCTAGGGTGGGGAGTCGGTAAAGATCGGCTGTTCATAGGAAGAGTATTGGTCGCCAGTAGAGGGTAACATAGCATCAGGCCCATTGCGCCATGAGTACCAACGTTTTTCGGCACCTATTGACAAAAGTTGCTGATGATGTAGAGTAACACTAATGGAGAAATGCCTGAGATGGGCAATGAGCGGGTAACCGCCTCGCCACTTCACGGATTCAGGAATTAGACTTTAGGCGTCCATCTTGGTCATTAACTCAAGAACTAAGGAATTTAACGGAACTTTTAAAAGAGTTGAAGGAAAACATAAAAATACTGCACAAGCGAGATTATCTGAGTATTACTCCAAAGATGGAAGACATTGCACTCGTAAACAGATGGATACAAAAATACAATGTCAAGCATTTCTATTTGCAGGTATTTTTTGATAAAGCATATGTAATTTCCTTCCAAGACATTCTTGAACTTGTATCTAATGTCGATAATGAAGGGAATAATTTTTCAATCGAAAGAGATGTGAAAAATCAAGGCAAAACTACAATAAAGGTGAATGTTAAAGTAGGCAAAGAGGTTATAGGAAAGATTGATATGCCAGAACATAAATCCGCCATGAAAGAATTGGATAGAGGTAGGTTGCTATTCTATGTTACCTTCGAGGGTGGTAAAGGTTATCTCGATAATGAGATATTTATGAGAGATGTTATTAATGCGTGAATCTAAGTACATGTTAGAAACACCGATCAGCTATAGAAAAGATTATGGACAGTTTTTTACGCCATCGTCAATTGCTCATCTTATGGCTCAGTGGGTCATACAAGATGACCCCGAAACCGTATTAGACCCTGCATTTGGTCTTGGTGTTTTTTACGATAAAACAATTAAGACTAATTCAAGTCAACATCTTCAATTTACAGGATATGAAATTGACGAGAATATTCTTGCCTATCTTAATTATGATGAGAATAAAGCGAATCTAACAATCATCAATAGTGACTACCTTGAAGCCGACATCGGCCCATTCGATGGAATTATCTGCAATCCTCCATATATGAGATTTCAGAAATTTCTTAAAAGACACGATGTATTACCTAAATTAGAGAGACAAATAGGTAAAAAGCTTGTTGGCTATTCTAATATTGCTTCCGTTTTTCTTGTGAAAGCGTTGAATGAACTTAATGTCAATGGAAGCTTAGCATTTATTATGCCATTCGCGTTTTTTAATACTGGCTATGGGAAAGGAATCAAGAAAAGTCTTCTTGAGAATCATTTGTTAAAACAAATAATAATATTCTCAAATGAAAAAGATATTTTCCCAGATGCGACTACAACTGTCTGCGTGCTCCTTTGTAAAAAGGACGGAAAAGAAGGATGTATAAAGATTACACAAATCAAGGCAGACGATGAAATTAACAAAGTATCCAATATTAGTGATTTCTATCAACGAAAAATAAATTCATCTGATTTACCATACAACAAAAAATGGACACCTATTATATTGTCAATTTTCACAGAACAGGAAATCCCAGATGGTTTCTGTAAGTTATCTCTATATGGAGCATTTACGAGGGGTATAGCTACTGGAGCAAATGACTTTTTTCGCTAACTAAATCAAAAATTGAAGAGCTGAACATAGATGATAATAATCTATGTAAGTGCATAACAAAAAGCCAACAAGTACGAAAAGCAATATTTATGGAGGATGATTTTTATATACTTTATAATAATGATAAACCGGTTCATTGTTTGGATGTCAAAGATCACGAAAAGAAGGAAATTCGTAATTACATACAACAAGGCGAGAAATTATGGTATCACGAGAGGTATCTTACAAAGACGAGAAGTCCTTGGTACAAAATTGAACATAGAAAGCCTGCTCCAATTTTGTTTGGTGTGTTTAACAGAGGTCGTCTAAAAGTGATAAGAAATTTTACAACAGCAATTAGCTTCACATGCTTCCATTCTTTTTATCCAAATATGTTTGGCGAACAACTCACAAATAAGTTGTTCGTTTATTTGTTTAGCGACATAGGCCAAGAGATCACAAAAACAAATAAAAGAAGTTATGGGGACAACTTGGATAAATTTGAACCAGGTGATTTGAACGATAGTTTGTGCCCAAGCCAAAACCAATTTGAAATGATTGATAATATAGAGACTGAGAAAGTAATTGAAATTGCCAAAACTGATGAAAATTTGGCAATTCAAATGAGTAATAATTTGATCGAAAGAATTATAAACGCCCAACAAAGCGCTGCACCTGACCGCTATTCCACTGCGCTCCATAGCGGCAGGTGAGTTTGGTCGTTCTAAGAGCGGAATCCAATGGGGTGATTCTTAACAAAGGAGGAAACGATGAATCACTGGATGTGCGATGAATGTAACTATGTTTTTAAAGCTGAGGCACCTGGCAGCAGATAGTTTTCATCGATTTCGATAACCGCCCAAGGTCACGTAAAATAGTGCTCCAAATCATGGGTGAATGAATTAACTTGTTTTGCAATTTAGTGTAAAATAAACACTGAGCAGTTGAGGAGCTGGAGATGCACCAATAATTCATAGCTGAAAGGAGGTATTATGGCAATGGAAAGATGGAGACGAGAGCGTGAACTTATTCCCTGGAGACCTATCAGGGAGATAGACGAAATATTCGATGAGATGGAACACCACTTTGAGGATGTTTTTGGCCGACCTTTCTTCCCGGTAACATGGAAGCGAGCTCCTGCGGTAAGGGCATGGTCGCCGCCATTGGAAGTGTTTGAAAGGGAAGATGAATACATCGTGAAAGCTGAGCTTCCAGGGATGAAAAAGGAGGAGATTGACATCTCAGTCATAGGAGATACCTTGACTATCAAAGGTGAGAGAAATGCTGAGAAAGAAGCTAAAGAAGAGGATTATTATTTGTGTGAGCGTTGCTATGGCAGCTTCGAGAGGTCTCTTTCCTTGCCCACCGCTGTGGAAACCGGGAAGGTAGAAGCTAGTTACGAGAATGGTGTTTTAGAGATCAAA
>JAUWNU010000134.1 GCA_030612505.1 Methanomassiliicoccales archaeon | reverse complement strand
GATCAGGACGTGACTGTGATTGTAGGGTTCATGGGAGAAGATGGAGTACCTCATTTCGATTCAAGGATCATATCACCAGGTGGTGTTGGCTACAATTCATGGCTAATCATAATCATCATCATAGTAATTATCGTGGCTGTTCCTGCAGTGGTCATCAAATACAAGTATTTCTAATGCAAAAATCCTTAATCCAATAGGGAATACTAGCCAGCATGGGAATAGACTTTTCCGGTATTGTGGAGGCAAGGCCATGTCAGCTCAAGGATCTCAAGGGCAAGGCAATTGCCATTGACGGTTATAATTCACTTTATCAGTTTTTATCCAGCATACGGCAGCGTGACGGAACACCATTAATGGATTCGAAAATGCGAGTTACTTCTCATCTTTCTGGAGCATTTCAGAGAACTGCCAGTCTTCTTGAAGTTGGCATTAAGCCAATCTATGTTTTTGACGGCAAGCCCAACCCTCTCAAAGCCGGCACCCTTGCAGATCGCCGCCAGCGGAAAGAGATTGCCAAGGAGCAGTGGAAAGAAGCACTGGAAGCCGGAGACCTGGAGACTGCCAGAACCAAGGCCCAGCAAACTTCAAAGCTAACAAGAGAAATGGTAAGCCAGGCTAAGGATTTATTCGATTTAATGGGAGTTCCATGGGTTGATGCTCCAGAGGAAGGGGAAGCGCAAGCTAGCCACATGGCCAGAAAAGAAGATGTTTATGCCGCAGGTTCTCAGGACTTTGACGCATTACTTTTTGGAACGCCGATTCTGATACGTAACATGACACTGGCCGGCCGCAGGAAGATGCCCCGCAGGCAGGTTTACATTGATGTTGTGCCTGAAACTTTAACACTCCAGGATACACTGGATGCCCTTGATATTACCCTGGAACAGCTAGTAGACGTGGGAGTTATCATGGGCACTGATTTTAATGAGGGCGTGAAAGGCATTGGCCCGAAGAAAGGTCTCAAGATTGTGAAAGAATACGGCTCTGGAGAGGCTGCCATAGAAGCCATGGAACTGGATGTGCCAGGCTTCCAGAATGTTCGGAATGTTTTCCTAAAACCAAATGTAACTGATGATTATGTGCTGGAATGGAAAACCATGGACCCCGGTGCAATCGAGGACTTGCTTTGTGATGAATATGAGTTTTCCAGACCGAGAATTCAATCTACCCTTGGTAAGATTGCCCAGGGCGAGAAGGCAAGGAGTCAGCAATCACTGGACGCTTGGTTTTAGCTTAGAAATCTTGCTTATGCCAATCCATAATTTAATATTCGTTCTGTGCTTTTCAGGCTCGGAGATAAAATGTCAAACGTTCCAGATGATTTAAAATATACCAAGAAACACGAATGGGCAAGGATCGAAGGTAATAGGGTAACACTGGGAATCAGCGACCATGCCCAGGGCGAGCTTACAGACATCGTTTATGTGGAAATTCCAGAAGTGGGTGCAGAGTTCCAGGCAGGCGATGAGATTGCTGTGGTGGAATCTGTCAAGAGCACCAGCGATATTTTTTCACCATTATCCGGCAAGGTCATTGAGGTTAATTCTGCCCTGGAAGATGCCCCAGAGGTAATAAATTCAGACCCCTACGGAAAGGGCTGGCTTATTGTTCTGGAATGCTCTGATGTGAATTCTGATATGCTGATGTCCGCTGCTGATTACAAGGCCTTTCTTGGTTAATTGTTGTCAGGGTCTAGGGTAATTGTTTGGTTATCGTTATTTAGGGTCTGTGTTTAATTATCGCTAGCAAAGGGTCTAGGATTGGCTCGTTGAGCTTTAATTGTCTGCTTCAACATAGAGGACTTCGCCGGTGTTTGCGTCGATATGGATTTGTGCCCATTACTCAATATCTACAATTTCTCCATTAGTGGCATCTATCCATACCCGTATATTATGAGGCTCATCTATCCAAGCATTATAGCTCCATTGAATGTTCATCAGGCATCCATTTGATCGAATATTATTGCCAACGAATACTATACGCTCAATTTTGGCATTTGGATAATTTGAAAGAAATTCAGATACTTCTGAATTGGACTTGGCTATTGATGTTGCTTCAGTGCTATCAACTGACCAATTTTGTAAGGACTGAGGAGACGGTGGGTGCTCAACTTCTCCGGTTATATATGAGCTATCTGCATAAACAGTAACAAGATACCCTTTTGATATGTTTATATCTGGGTAGTTGCTCGAATAGCTATAACCCCATTCACTACAAGTCCCATCTGAGTGTTTGCTCCCCATGCCCATAACGTTCACTAATATCGCTGAAGAGTTCCAGGTACTTGCCAAGTCATCGGCAATCTCTCTCCCTTCCATTGCAGTAATCCCACCGGCCCCACCACCCATGAGATAAATTCCAATGGACGCGATTACTATAATTATGATGATTGCTGAGGCAATAATAATTTTGGTTTTACTACCTTCCACCGGGCTCTCTTCCATATTATGTGAATGGACAATGGGCTATAAATCGATTATGATTGCCTGTGGTTCAATATACCTAGAGATAACGAGGAACAATAAGAGGCCAGCCAATTTTCCCTAGACCCTTCTGCTTTCGAGCCAACTCGAAAGCAGTGCACCCTAGACCCTCACTTTGAAGCTGCCAGATAGCCAGCTTCAAAGGCCCTAAGATTAATGTCAAGCATCTTCGGCGGCACATTATTTTTTAGTGCTTCAATAAGGCTTTCTTTAGATACCGGACACTCTGCTGTTCCGGCCAATGCCCCAAGCAATACTGTATTAACTGTCAGATAAGAGCCAGCTTTGGTTGCCAGTTCATCTGCATTGATGGTTGTGAGCTTTGGCGTTATTTCGCGTATCTTGCCAAAAAGTTCTTCCAGATCTGGATACTTGGCCTTGCCTATGGAAACTGCCACTGGTATCACCGGTGCAGTGTTTGTCACGAACCTTGTTTCGGGATTGGCAAGGAACAATTGGCGATAGGCCTCAATTGGTTCGAATGCGAAGATAATATCTGCCTCGGTTGCTCCAATTAATGAGCTCTGGATACAACCAATGCACAGATTGGTTACAACCACACCGCCTCTCTGGGCCATGCCATGAACCTCGCTCATGACTGCATCATTTCCTTCAGCCATTGCTGCCTGGGCCAGTACCTTTGAAGCAAATAGGACGCCTTGACCGCCAACACCTACGACAACTATTCTTGTATTATCCATTTAATCGTCTCCTGGCTTATTCTCGTGAATGGCATCAAAGGGACATACCTCTGCGCACATTCCGCAGCCATTGCACATTCCCTCATTGATATGCACGCTTCCGTCATCTGCCAGATATATTGCAGGGCAGCCCCATTTTTTCAGGCATACTTGACATTTTGTGCATTCATCCTGGTTAATTTGCCAGGTATTGAAATCATCTGCTTTCTTGCGGTCCCTGGCTTCTAAAAGCACGCAGGCACGTTTGGCAATTATAACTGCCAGACCATCATATGCCAGTGCTTCTTCATAGGCCTTTTGCATCTCCTTCATTTCGCTGGTGTCCACAACACGCACAAAGTCAACACCACAACCACGCACTATGTCCTCAATGGAAATGTGTGGAGATGGATCCCCACGGCCGTCCATTCCCATGCCCGGATTTGGCTGATGGCCAGTCATTGCTGTTGTTCTATTATCCAAGATTGTGTAAACAAATTTATGACGATTGTACACTGCATTTATCAAGCCGTGAATTCCAGAATGGAAGAATGTTGAGTCTCCCAGGAAAGCAAGTACTGGCTGGTCTGTGGCTTTTGAGAAGCCTCCTGCGGCATCAACACTGCTGCCCATGCAGAGCAGGAAATCAGCAACATTCAGTGGATCCTGGATTCCCAGAGTGTAGCAGCCAATGTCCGTTGAGAAAATAGCATCTTTAAAGTTCTGTTTTAGAGCTTTCTTCACTGCATAATATGTTGAACGATGCGGGCATCCTGGGCATAAAGATGGTGGGCGCACTGGTAAATCCAGGGTAATCTCTGGAATATTCTTTGGCAGAAGGTCTTTGCCGGTGATTTCCGAAAGCGCTTTCTTCATCACATCTGGACCATACTCACCCATTACTGAGAAATGGCCTGAACGTTTTCCAAATACCTTGATTTCCGGTTTATTATCCTTGGCCAGTGCAAGAATCTCATTCTCCATGAGCGGTTCTCCCTCTTCCACCATGATTATGTTTTCAACTGATTTCATGAATTCAATTATCTTATCGGTTGGCAGGGGCCAGGTCATGCCCAGTTTGAGTATTTTACCCTTGATGCTAGCTTCTTTCATAACATCAATAGCATAGTTGAAGCCAACGCCAGATGCGATAATACCGTATTCTGAGCCACCCAAATCAATTATCTCATTAAACTGACTTGATTCGGAAATCTTTTTTGCATTGGCCATGCGTTCCAAAAGTTTTTTATGACCAATTCTGGCATGTGCCGGAACCGTGACGAATCGTCCTGGGTCTTTATCAAAATGGCCCTTGCCTCTTTGCGGTTTTTTCTCTTTAGTGTAAACTATACCTCGAACATGGTTCAGCCTGGTAGTTGTCCTGAGAAGAACTGGCAGTTCGACTTCTTCGGAAAGGTCAAAGCCTATTCTGGTCATTTCCTTGGCCTCTTCGGCATTGGCTGGCTCCAGCATTGGTATATTGGCAATTCTTGCATAATAACGATTATCCTGCTCATTCTGACTGGAATGGCAACCCGGGTCATCGGCAGTGATCATTACAAAACCGCCTCTTACGCCCTGATAGGCAACTGTCATGAATGCATCTGCTGCAACATTAAGGCCAACATGTTTCTGAAAGTTCAGTGCCCGGAGATTGCTGGCTGATGCGGCAGCTGCAACTTCCATTGCCACTTTCTCATTTGTTGAAAACTCGAAATAAATATTGGCATCCTTGCAAATCTTGTGGAAGGTATTGCCAATCTCGCTGGATGGTGTTCCAGGATATGTAGCTGCAAAGTCAATGCCAGCTTCCAGTGCGCCGCGTACTATTGCCTCGTTTCCAAGCAAGAACATTTTCTTGCCAGACTCATTTGTCAATAGCTCTTTCATAAGTCCACCAGCCCTTGAGTAAATTCTTCTTTCTTGAGAAGTAGATTCCATCTTTTTGTGATATTGGCCTGGAT
>JAUWNU010000072.1 GCA_030612505.1 Methanomassiliicoccales archaeon | reverse complement strand
GTACCAGTCTCCACCGGCATCGCTGTCATAGGCCCTGCCTGTGAAGCCGTCCTTGAACCGGGCATAGGTAGTGCCTGAGGTCGGGGCGGGATATGTCACTAGATCTACCTCGATACCTGTGGCATCCACAAGGCGAAGCCTCTTCTGGCTGTCATCCAGCGCGTCGCTCAGATCAACTGTCAGGTACCCGCCGCCGCTGCCGAAGGCTCCGACAGTCGTGCCGGCAGCGAACGTGTGTACTGTCCTGTAATTGGCAGAGTTACCTATCTGGACCTGCATCTCCCAGCCAGAGACATCGATGGCTGAATTAGTAGGGTTTGCCATCTCAACCCACTCGGCAGCACCGAAGGCCGATATTTCATTCAGCACCACATTGTCTCCGGCAGGCGAACGTGTCTCATCTTCAGAATATGAACGAAACAGTCCCAGTTCTATTTCCATCGGGTCATCCGAGACATCATAGGCGCGGTTCCAGTTCTCCATAGCAGTGTAGATTGTGAAATTTCCACTTGTGATTCCCATGCTTGCCGGGTTAATGGCCAGTTCAATTCGAGAGCTATCAACAGCCGCACTGATATTTTCAATCAAAGCCCAGGGATTGTCGCCTAATGAGATATTAAATTTATATAATCGATTGGAAGCGATTTTACCGTTCTTGCCCTCCACAATCGCCACATGGTCGATTCCTATGCCGCCCATGAAGATTGTTCCAGTAAGAGGGTCATCATCAGAATCCACAAGCACATATGCCTGGTCATAGCCCAGATTAATTATATCACCCAACGGCCCTATGTAAACAGATATGTCCTGGCCAGCATAACCAGGTGCATAATTTCCCGGAAGCGTGGTATTAAGCCAGTAATCGGTTCCGCCATGCGTATAATCCACAATGCCATCGGAGTCAATATCATTGTTTTCAGATGCATCATTCACCCCATCATTATCAAAATCCTCAGGTAAGGGATCCAGATAGTCAGGCACAGTGTCCCGATCTGTGTCTGTGACTTGTGTTGTATTTGATTGATTTGATGGTGTTCCGGGCCTTGTTCGAATAATTGGCATTGTTGCCCCGCCCAGCATATTTCCAGATACCACCATGTACACGAACAAGTCATCATCAATAGAGGCACGAACCTCTGCAATGTCCACATTTTGATTAATCTGCCTATTGTTCCGCAGGGAAATTACATCATCTGCCGGGTCAATGTTTCCATCAATGCCAGACCAGTCTCCGAAAGCCCCATCGACAACCATTCCTCCGGGAATTCCAATATTATGAAGTTTTATCTGACTACTTATGAAAGGCACAGCCTGAGTTCCTGTGGCATCTTCTATCTGCAATCCAATGGTCTTTCCTGTGGCATCGGCATTCAGTTCCACAGTAAGTATGAGATCGGCAGGAACATCAATTGGGTTGGCAAAGTCCAGGGTTCCGGAGTTCTGATCAATTTCTAGAAGATTAAGGCTAATTTCAGCTTCGCCAGGATCCATCTGGCCATTATTGTTATTGTCTCTTATTAATGCGAAACTATCAATATCATCCAGCACGGCATCGCCCAGAACAGAAATATTGAACCCAGTAATTTCAACGTTCCCGCCATGGCTTCGTAATGAAATATCAAGCAATGGCACCAAGCTTGAAACAGAAAGAATATCCGGCGCCATATCCTGAACATTAATTTCCAAAGATTCAGTTTCATGGGCCAGTATGAAGTCTCCCCGGTCAAAATTGCCATTGGAATCAACAGTTAGAATGCTCATCCTCGTATTCTGAATAGAGTAATCTGCCCCTCGGGGTACAGGAATTCGGACTTCCATTTGATTGTTAACTATTGCCACCGGTGCTCCACCAAACTGGCTGAAACCATTGAAATCATTCTGCTCTCTGGTATTATCAAACACCAGGCATATGGATGAGCGTTGAGAGTTGTCCCAGCCGTAGATGTCAAGGACAATGTCTGCTCCAAGGCCATCAACAGAATAGCCAGTGCTTGCATCATTATCTAAATCAGCAAATGCTAGTATGCTATCTACCCCCTGATTCTGCCCTCCCAATGCATTACCTTGGAACTCCAGAAAAGCATATATTTCATTATTGTCAAAGAGGATTCTGGCTTCTACAATATCAATACCTGCATTATCTGGCTGGTCTGAAATCGAGTCATAAAATGGTGTAATCTCATCCCAATCTGCAAAATTACCATCAATATGTATGGGCCTATCAGGGCTGGTTTCAAACATGCCAGCCAGTGCCGGTAAAATGGAAATCATGGCAATGAGAATTACCACAAATGCCAGGCGGTACATCCGCCCCTGCCTGCGCCTGTATTTTTGCAGGCTTTTTCTGCGGCCATCGATGTCTGCGGCAAGTCCATTTGTCAAGCCGTTTGTTAGGCCATTTGTCAGTCCGTTGGTGAGCCCATTTGTCAGACCATTGGTTAATCCGTTAGTAAGGCCATTTGTCATACCATTTGTCCGGCCCATACCATTGACCATGCCATTGACAAGGCCGTTTGTCATGCCCTGCTGGTCCCTGCCAATATCCATGATGAAGCCGTTCTTCATGCCCCGGTCATCTTCCAATTCAGTGTCTTCTACCGAAGCCAAACCCTCCTCATCCAGCTCGACCAACATATCGCTGATTTCCTCGATTTCAAGAAGTTCGAGATCCTCAATGGGTTCTGCCCTATGGCCGTCGTCTGGCGAGCCATCATCTAAATCCTGATATTTTTCCTGGATTGCTGCCTCTTCCTTCGTGCGCTCAAACGAAGGAAGTTCTTCCATAACCAGCATATCTGTTATCTTGTCAATTTCTAGATCTAGAGCGTCCAATTCTTCGTCAGGCTCATATGTATCCGGCTCTTTGTCAATACTCACCAGCATATCTGTGAGTTCCTGTATTTCATGGTCAATACCAATCTCATGGACTGGCTCGGCTTCTTCCTGGTCTATTTCAACCAGCATATCGCTGAGTTCCTGAATTTCACTGTCGACTTCTTCCTCTATTTCTGGCATATCCAAATCTAGAGGCACCTCACCATCCATGACCAGCATCTCATTGAGCTCTTGAATTTCCTTATCTGGATCATAGGTTTCATCTTCAATGAAGTTCATTCCACAATTGGGGCAGGCCTCGGCACTGACACTGATGGGCGCTCCGCAGTCTGGACACAAGTAGAGACTCTGGTCCAGCTCTTCCTCGGTCAGGTGTTTTTCTTTGGCTTCATCATCATATTCATCGGCCTCAACCTCAAGGCCGCAGTTCATACATCGTTCTGCATTGGCAGATAGAAAAGCGCCGCACATTGAGCACATAAAAAGCTCAGTCTCGCCCTTGTACCAGAAACCGTCAACTTCTTTCTGGCCAGTGAAATCAAGCCCGCAATCCGGACATATATCTATCTCCGCGTCCAGCTTCTTATTACAATTGGGGCAGGAAACATGGTCTAGCAAAGGAGTATCTTCCTTCGTACGTTCAGACGAAGGAAGTTCTTCCTCCGCCTCAAACACAATTCCACAACTATGACACCTCTCAGCATCATCGGCCAGGAAAGTCCCACAGCCAGGACACATGAACAAACTTTTTTGTTTTACAAACCAGAACCCATCAATGTCAATATCGTGGCCGCAGATGCCGCATTTTTTGTCGTCTGAGGTTAATGTAGCGCCGCATTCTATGCAAGTGGGCTCTCCTCCTGGCCTATCATCTTCATCATCAATCTCAAATTCAACACCGCAACTTCCACATTTGACCGCGTTGTCTGGCAGGAAAGTTCCGCACAGGGGACACATTGACAGGCCCTTTTGTTCTTTCATCCAAAATTCATCAGTTTCCTTCTCCTCTGCAAGTTTATAATCGCATTTTGGGCAATGGATTGAACTAACTGGCACCATTGTATGGCATTCGGGACAAAGCATTGTTTCCAGGGCTTCTTCCACCTCAAGCTCTTCTTCATCAGAATGGAAAACAACACCACAAACCTCACAACTTTCAGCATCACTAGCTATGAAAGAACCGCAGCTGGGGCAGAGATAAAGCTCAGCCTCATCTTTGTACCAATATTTTTCTGCAGCTGAAGGCTCCTCTTCCGGTTTTGGGACCGTAAGAGCCTCCTCTTCCAGTTGTGAGACTGTAAGAGGTTCTGACACATCTAGCATCGGTGGCTTCTTAGTCTTCTCCACTGTGGCTAAAGCAGCCTTGCTGATGTCTGGAACATGTCCTTCAATGCCGGTCAAATCAGTTCCACAAATAGCACAAGTATCCTTGGTACTGTCAACACTGGCACCGCATTCGGGGCACATGATGAAGCTTCTTTCCTGGAAAGCGGCTTCAAGTTCATAATCAAATTCTAGTTCAGTTACCAGAAGGCCGGCCAGTTCATCTGCCACCTGCTCTTCCGAACCGATGTCCTGAGCAGTTTCATGGTCGATTTTGGCACCGCATAAGCCGCAATCATCCCTGGCCTTGTTAACAAATGAACCGCAATCAGGGCAAACCACAAATCCAATATCATCCTTGGAAACCTCTTCTACAATGCTTATTAGCCCCTTGCCCAGCATATTTTCCTTGTCATCATCAGAGAATATCTTTCCACAAACACTGCAGCTTTTTGAATCCATATGTATTGGCACGCCACATTCTGGGCAGTTGGAAACTACCCTGTCAATATCCATCAGGGTCTCATCTGTGTGAATTACAAGCTCAACAGGAGACTGGCAGGTAGGACATTCTTTTGCGTCTTGGTCCACAAAGGCACCGCACTCAAAGCATAGCCAGATACCAAAATCATCACCAAAATCTTCTTTATGAATTCCCAGATTCTCCATGACCCTGGAAATTACCTTTTCAAATTTCTTTGGCTTCACAATGCTTTTAACAAGCTCTTCGGCAGACTCTAACGCATCTTTTGGCAGTTCATCTAGCAAATCTTTGATAATGTAATTCTCTGGCTCGGAAAAGAAAGCATCTGGAGCCAAAAACAGCCCGATAATACCCCGGGCACCCAGCTTGGCCAGATATTTGCTCAGAAAAGTATACCCATGTTCCAGCCCAAAATGATTAACTATTGCAGGAATAGCATCAATCACCATGACTCGTTTTTTATGGTGGCTGGTCTTTTTTATGGCCTTGTTTACGGCCATGTTAACATTGACCAAATCTCTGGCGCAGTAGAGAATATTTTCCTCCTCTTCAACACCAACAATGCTCCTTGTCTGGTAAGTGTGCCAGTCAATTATGGTCAGCATATCTGGCTCGAACCAGCCCATCTTGCCAATGAGGTCCTTTGCACCAAAATTGGAGGTTATGACAATAACATGATTTCCCTTTCTCATGGACTGTTCAATGGCATGTTTAAGGTCTCCTGGGGGCCCGGAAATGGCATAAGCTCTACCGGTTTCCCCGACCAGGGCATTGTCCAGGTGTTCAGGATGGAATCTCATTATTGCCTCAATAGATAATTTCTTCGGAATCTATTTCTATGCCAGTCTTTGTGATTAAGAATGGGTGTTTGTAAGGTTCATGTTTGGTAAAACGCATCTTGTAGATGGTTAAGGTCCTGCGATATTCACCGTCAACATTCTCATAGCCCAGTGATATTATGGAGTCAGCAACAAACTGTTCAACATCAAACCTTGTTTTATGATTCTCCACTGCCTCGGTAATTAATAGAGAAGTAACTTTCTGGCTCTTCAAAAATCTGCAGAATGCGAACAGCTCTCTGCGAAGCTCGTCCATATTGCTGTAATATAGCCCGATGGCAGATATGGAATCTATGACCAATCGTGTAGCGCCAGTCTTCTGAATTAGCTTTGTCAAAAAGTCCCGAAGATTCTTGAAGCTCACAACTCCAAGTTCCATCTCCTGGTCCATATCAATATTCGTCCGGATCTCTCCAAAATCCAGCAAATGGAACTTGCCTGTCTTTTCCAGCGCCTCCAAATCCATGCCATATGATTTAGCAGCCCGGAGCACGCTGTCCCGGCTTTCTTCCAGGGTTATGAAGATGCCAGTATCATTAAAATCAACAGCACCATTATACACATATTGTATTCCAAAAAGGCTTTTCGCACTTCCTGCAGGTCCAGAAAGCAAGTTCACAGTCTCATTGGGAAACCCGCCGCCGGCCAGTTCATCCAATCCTTCAATTCCACTTTTCACTCTCATTTTATTCCTCCAAAAAATCTCGATGGTAAGTTTTCAATTACCTGACCATCACCTATAGCATCCAAGGACGCAACAGCCAGGGACTTCACAGTAAGCTCGCCGTATTCTTCTACTTCCAGTTCCAAAGCTTCAGCAATGGCCTGAATAATTTCTTCTTGGCTAGCTTCAGCATTATCCAGAACCTTCTGAACGCCCCAGCAGGTAATGATTTCTTCGGCAGGCCTGCCAGAGAACTTGGCAAAACGTCTAGCAATGTCTTTCAGCAATAGCAAATAGACTTCAGAATTTTCAGGACTACCAGTTGCTCCGCCTACCAACTCATCCAGGTCAATATCCAGTCCAAAGCTGCTGGATATGACGGAATATTCCTGGGCACTTCTTGTCCTGCCCTTCCGAACCCGCCTGTCCAGTATGCCAATATCGTAGAGGCCAGACAGACGTTTCACAGCAGTTGCCACATGTGTGTCCATAAGTTCCGCAATCTCGCTGGCAGTTGCCCAATCCTGCTCCTTGACGCAGAGTAATGTATCAAGCACTCCCTCGGTTCCAAGCACAGAAAGAATGTGCTGGATTTCTTCCATGTTCATTCTATCGTTCATATTATCACAAACTTCACAGATGATGAAATATTATATTAACCTTTAGTATAATTAGTAAATATATACGTATGGGTAAACTATACTGTTTGTGAAATATCTAATTGAATAATATGCGAGAACATCCCCGCTATTACAGAGGGTGTGTGGAATGGGTTGAACATCGATTGAGGTGTTCCATGGGTTGACCGTCCAAGGCGGTACATCCCCGCCCTTACGGACGGGGCTTCTGAATTTTGAAAGAGAAACAATCTTGTCATATCGCCAGATTTGAAACATCTGGCGGTACAACCCCGCCCTCTACAGCTGAAACCCTTCGGCTTTCAGCCTATTTCGCACGAAGCATCGTGCTCACAGACGGGGCATGGTCGTGTTGGCCGGCTATTGTCCTCGTCTGTTCGGGAATTGATGCATTTCTCGCCAATCTTAATATCCTAAACCTATATTCTGGGTGAGGGAAAAGAGAATGCCTGCTCCAGAAGAGATTTCAAAGCTCGTTGAACGGTACACAAACAACCGTAAGCAGTACATATCATCCAGCTATAGGGAAGCAGATGTAAGATTAGAATTTTTAGACCCTCTTTTTAAGGCATTGGATTGGGATGTAGATAATACTCAAGGAAATGCGCCCCAATATAGGGATGTTGTAACCGAAGAATCATTAGAAGTCGAAGGCAGCATAAAAACCCCAGATTATTCTTTTAGGTTAAGTGGCACTACAAAATTCTTTGTTGAGGCGAAAAAACCTTCTGTGGATATAACTTCTGACAAGATGCCAGCATTTCAATTGAAAAGATATGCCTGGAGTGCAAAATTGCCATTGTCCATTCTTACAAATTTTGAAGATATTTCAGTATATGATTGCAGATACAAGCCAGTCAAGACAGACGACCCCACAAAAGGCCGTATTTTGTATATACCTTTCACAGATTTAGTTGAACGCTGGGACGAACTTGTAGAAATATTTACCAAAGATGCAATTCTAAAAGGCTCGTTCGACAAATATGCCCAGGCAAAGAAGCGTGGGACATCTGAGGTTGACGCAGAAATACTCAAGGAAATTGAGGGCTGGCGGGAAGAATTAGCTAAAAATATTGCCAAGAATAATGAGTTTACTACTGAGCAGGTCAATTTCACAGTCCAGAGATTGATTGACCGCATTTTGTTTTTAAGAATTTGTGAGGACAGGAAGACAGAGCCAGAGAACCAGCTACTGAAAATATATGAAAGCAAGAGAGATATTTACAAACACCTAATGGACGTATTTCAGTTAGCAGATACAAAATATAACTCTGGATTATTCCATTTTCTCCATGACAAGAAACGAACTACAAAAAGAGATACAGTATCTCCTTACATGAAGGTAGATGATAAAGTACTGGCCAGCATAATTTACGATCTCTATTATCCAAATTCACCATATCAATTTGATGTTATTCCGGCAGACATATTAGGCCAAGTTTATGAACAATTCCTAGGAAAGGTTATCAAGCTCTCGGCCAGCGGAAAGACCGCCAAAATCGAGGAAAAACCAGAGGTAAAGAAAGCTGGCGGTGTCTATTACACACCAACCTACATTGTAGAATACATTGTTGACAACACAGTAAGCAAGCTCTGTGAAGGCAAGAATCTGGACGAACTGGCTAAAATCAAGATTCTTGACCCTGCCTGCGGCTCAGGTTCTTTCCTGATAGTCGCATACAAGAAAATGCTAGACAAGCACCTTGAATGGTACATGACCAATAATCCAAAAAAGCACAATGACCAGATATTCCTGAAACGCAAGGACGAATGGCAATTAACATTACAGGAAAAGAAGCGAATTCTACTGAACAATATTCACGGAGTGGACATTGATGGCCAGGCAGTTGAAGTTACAAAACTCAATCTACTGCTGAAAGCTCTTGAGGGAGAGAGCAAGGAATCAATAGGCAATGTTAGAAAATGGTTCAGGGAGCCAGCATTACCGGATTTGGGCAGCAACATCAAGTGCGGAAATTCATTGATAGACTTCGACATAATCGACCATCTTCAAGACCTATCAGATGATGAACGGGACAATGAACTGGAAAGGATTAATCCGTTCTCCTGGCAGGAAGAATTTACAGAGATTATGAAGACCGGAGGGTTTGATGCGGTGATTGGGAATCCGCCTTACATCCGTATCCAGACCATGAAAGAATGGGCCCCAATTGAAGTTGAACATTACAAGACTGTTTATAAAACTGCAAAGCATGGCAACTATGATATATATGTTGTATTTGTAGAAAAAGGATTACAACTTTTAAACATAAAGGGAAAACTTGGTTATATTCTTCCGCATAAATTCTTTAGTGCAAAATATGGAGTTGGCCTACGCAAAATAATTGCAGAAGGAAAAGCAATCTATGAAATAGTTGACTTCACCACTAATCAGATATTTGAAAACGCAGCAACATATACATGCCTTCTGTTCCTGACAGGCACTAAACAAACAGAATTGAACTACAAAAAAATAGCCCTTAATGAAGATGTTGAAAAAGAACTGTTGAGTGATTCATATGATAACTTACCTAGCGATCTTATTGTTGAAGGTGCTTGGAATTTTCCATCACATAAATCTCAAAGAATTCTATCAAAATTACAAGGCTTTCCATATACATTAGGTGACGCCACTAGGAAAATTTACAAAGGTTCTTCAACTGGAAATGATAAGATATATTTATTGAAATTAATAAATCGTTCGGATCAAATAACTACTTGTTATTCTAGTATTCTAAACAAAGAAATAGATATTGAGAATAATTTACTGAAACCCTTCTTACATGGATGTGACATTAAGCGCTATATGGTCCCCGAGACTAAACTCCTCCTTTTGTTTCCTTATGAGTATGCAAATGGCACATGTAAATTAATTAGTTCAGATAAAATGAAACTTCAATATCCTCTTGGATATGATTATCTTGTTCAATTCAAAGAATCATTGCTAAAAAGAAAGATTAAGTTTAGTGGAAATGACTTCTATAAGTATTCGGCAGCAAGAAGTCTAAAAGAATATCCACAGCAAAAGATACTTGTGCCTGATGTTCTAGTAGAAAACAGAATTGCGGTTGATGAAGAAGGTGCTTTCTATCATGGACCAGCTATGCACGGTCTTCTATTTGAAGGTAAAGCTCTATCTCATAACAAACTTTATTTTTTAGGTATTCTCAACTCAAAAATATTCTGGTTTTTTGTAAAAAATACAAGCACTGCATTAAGAGGTGATGCTTTCAGATTAACGCCAATGTATATTGCACCTTTCCCGATTAAAATGGTTGATTTGAACAATTCAAGTGAAATAAAACAGCACGACAAAATGGTGAAACTTGTGGAGAGGATGCTGAAACTCCACAAGGACGTGAAAGAGGCCAGCACACCGGACGCTGAAACCAGGGTGCAGAGGCAGATTGAAGCTACTGATAGGAAGATTGATGGGCTGGTTTATGAGTTGTATGGGTTGAGTGAGGAGGAAGTTAGGATTGTGGAGGGGGAGGCGTGAGTTCAGTATATGAAATTGAATGGAGGTGTTGATTTGAAAAAACCTAAACAATCATTTTTATTGAACTTACAAAAAAAGTTTTTTTGCAGGGAAGATTGGCAGTGGGCTATTGTTATTATTTTATGGTTTGTGATTTATACAATCGGCCTATGGTTTATAGAAAAGGAAAAGGTATTCGCATTTGCATCTTTTATTACAACAATTTCTTTAGGGTTGTGGGCTTTTACGGGATACTATCATAACAAGCAACGACGAATTTATAAAGATAATATACGTTCCCTTCATAAATTAATGCGGAAGGCAAAAATGGATAAGATATTAACAACAGAATATGATGATAGAAATATTCAGTACCTTTCTTTGGCAAATGATTCAATCCAGCTCTGCGAAGGTGGAGATAATGACATTTCCGAATTTCTATTTTCAATGAAAGTAAGAGAATCAGTAAATTCTTTAGAAACCTTTATTGATGTAATAGAATTTGAACAAGACTTACGAAGCGATATTGGACCTAGGACAATAGACTATCGGAAAGCAATTGAGTTGTTAGATTTAGCTAAAACTCCAAAAAATATGCATGAAATACCTTATCCCGACCCAGATGATGTAGAAGAAGACCTTAAAATCAGAGTTCAATTTTTCCTCCGAAGAGTCTTTGTATCAAGTTTGATATTTTTCTATAATTCCCCACTCAAGAAGTTTTCAATATATGGTATCTTACTTGGAATTGATTTAACTTTATGCTACATTTTTATTTCTTAACGGTTCTGTTGCGTTGCCGTGTGTTCTTAGGAAAAGTGTTACACAGCGGGTGCTGGGACAAATATTAAAACATAGCCAGACACATATTTTTACTCGTGGCGACAACTTTATAAATTAGTTAAATTATAATCAACCTTTGAGGTATAAATATGAATGAAATTAATCAAGAGAATGATGACTATATCGAAGGATATTTTGATAAGCCCTTAAATGAAGATGATGCTTTGGAATTGCATGTAGCCATAGGCTTTCGAAGAGGAAACGGCCTCATGATGAAAAATAGAAAATGTGTCGGCTTTATCTGCCATAAGGATGATTTAGACATTGTTAAAAGGAGATTTCCTATCCATTAACCAAACTCCCTCTTAACTATTAATTCAACCCCCACACCGGCCTGGCCAATCATGCCCCGCCTGTGAGGGCGGGGTTGTACCTCCCGATAATCTAAATCGGGAGAGGTGACAGGTTATTCTTTTTCTTTCAAAATTCAGATGCCCCGCCTGTGAGGGCGGGGAGGTGGTCGCCACCGGCAGCCAACATGACTATTCACCCCTGCACCGGCCAGCACGACCACTCACCATCTCCTTCTTTCACAATTGCCGAACACGGATTCAAATTCTCCGAAAAACCCTAAAACACCCGAAATCGTGGAAACCCCCTAACCCCCCATGCCAGACCCAAAGGTTCACCCCCAACACCGGCCTGGCCAATCATGCCCCGTGTG
>JAUWNU010000141.1 GCA_030612505.1 Methanomassiliicoccales archaeon | reverse complement strand
TGGAAATAAGCACGTCAAGGGATTCACGCTCATCTTTGGTAAGTGTCACTATATATTTTTTCATATTCAATCCACCACGGTAGGGTATGGTGGACATCCTTTATATATTTTACGACATTACATGGTTGACATGACACTAGCATCAAATATTATATTCTCAAATGTTTGGACTTCTGCCTTATCAACACTCAAATCTGCATTAGCAAAGCTAAGATTATAGTAACCCTTTGAATAAAATATGAAATCCCTTTCAAGCGATGTCGGCGCATATGGGAAAGTAACATTCATCCACTCCCCAGGGACAAGTTCTACGTATCTATTATCTGGCAATGTGACATCATAGGTTACTAATCCTCTTTCCGAATGGGTTGCTGAAGAGGGGGAAAGTCTTTGCACATAGAAATTCTCCTGTTCTGAAAGGTCTAATCCAACATAATCCAGTTTGTGATGTCCTTGCCACTCAAACATGAAACGTAGGCTTGTATTACCAAGATAAGCATATTGAGATAAATCTATGATGTCTGTTGACCATAGAGCACGTGGGTAAATTTCTCCCACTGTATCCCATTCACCAGTGAGCGGATTCTTAAAATGTATCAATATTGGCCCATCTGGCCCTTCTGTAGACAAACTTCCGCCTCCGCCACCACCGGAGCCGGGTTTCATGTCACTTTTGATTACTAATTTTGCATTTGTTAGATCGTATTCATCATCAAAGTAAACCAATGCGTTAAATCCATCAATGCCTTCAATAAATTTATCATCATCAGCCTCCTCTACCAAAGATAAATAGCTGGTTAGTGGAGAACCTGGTTTACAAGATCTTGAAGGAGGTATAGGATCCTTAACTGTATATATAGAACCATCTTGGGAGAGTTGTATCTCCGTTCCTGGTTTGTGATCCACAGTGATCAATTCAAATTGATCAAGATATGAGTGCTCATTTTCGAATTCAACAATAGAAAGTTGATAATTTCCGTCATCTCCCAATACCATAGGTTGTTGTATTTTGTAATAATCCTCAACTGGAAGATTTAACCTATCAATAACTTCAGATTCGCCAAGTATGGTATTATCTAAATCATAGCCAGTTCCATTCCATACGTATAAGTAAGGACAACCACCGCCACCCCCCATGTGTGTCCACCACCACATGCTTATCGGATAAGCACCTCCCGTAGTCATAGTGGCGGTATTAGAAATTCTGACATCATTATCAGAAATTTCCTTCAAGATGAATTTGTATTTATGGTAGGTACACTCTGATGGCGGAGTAAGCGGAGAACTCCAGGGCGGATTAAACATTGTAAAGTAAAATGACCATTTGTAATAATCTGTGGATTCTTTCGTTGTGGAATATTTGAGATAGTACTCAGTTGGGGTTTGAACCCAAACCTCCATTATCATTTCATACTTTTCGAAATTTTCCATAGGTGCTCTGTTCCATTCATCCCACCAGACTTGGATAGTATCGCCCCATGCTGTGATGCGTATCTCTATTTTCGGAAAACGTGTGTTAACTGTTCCTGAAACCTCTGCGGTTTCAGTATCGATTTCAGCGTGGATTACAAACGTGAATGTTCCAGGTTCTACTCCTTTACCAGAACTGTCTGTTCCATCCCACATCACAGAGTTGATTCCCTTGTTCTGGTACATAGAATCAAGAAGAACAACAACCAACCCACCTTGAGAATCTAAAATGTGTACGGTCACATACGCGACTTTGTTAATAGTATATTTTATAGTTGTAGACTCAAATTTGGAGACAAAAATATCTGGGGTGGCTGAGACTGATGTGATTATGAGTGTGTTATCTACTGCTACGCTTGTCGAGGTTGATGCCTCGTTCCCTGCCATATCCGTGACCGTAAGCCTGATATTGTAATTTCCATTAACAAAGGTTGATGTATCCCATGTGGACAGTAGTTCAGATGCTGGTGGGGTCGATGACTGAGCGATAGTCACCCAGGAGATTGGGGCAATATCTTCACCGACCTCGACCTTATACTTCTTGAAGTTATCGTCCTGAGCGGTGCCTGTTATGTTAAATATTTCCGGGTCAGTGCCCAAAGGAACCACAGAGGTTATTTCAGCTGTGGGAGTTTGAGTGTCCACAGTAAATCGATAGCCTACGTATTCTCCCCAATTCCCCACATTGTCTTCAGCCTTTACCTGCCAGTAATATGTTCCATCGTCCAAACTCGTTGAAAAAGTGTAACTGGTCGCCGACATATCAGTATCCAAAATCATAGTGGAATCGCTTTCTCTAATCACCTGAAGATGATAATTGCCTGAAGGTCCAGATTGGCCGTCTGAGGCCGACCAACTGAGGGAAGGCGTATTATCTGATGTGTAGGATTCATCTGGCGGTAAAGAAAGTGATACTGTGGGTCCTGTTTCATCCGTGGCCACTGCAATAACTGCGCTTATGTAATTGCCTGCATGGTCATACACTGATATTACAATATTTCCTGAAAATGTTGCACCACTCTCGATAGTGTACGGCAACTCGAATTGTCCTGCATCTAGTGTTGTGTCGCTTGGTGTAACGCCGAAGGCAGAAGTGCCCTCTGCCCTATCCAACCCATTTACGTCATCCACATCAACTAATATTGTGAAAGATGAACTATAGCCCGGTTGATAGTAGAGATTGGTTCCAATTCCATGAACATACTGGCTTGATTCGGATATCGAGGAAGAAAGTATAGTGGGGGGCGTAGTATCTAGGATTATGACGTCAGTGCTAATTATCAGAGTGCCTTCATCATCTATGCTCTGCATTGCTACGGTTTTTGTACCATCGCCAGTGGTTCCTCCATAACTGAACAAATCCCAATTATTGTATGTGGAAGACCAAGTCAATGGGCCTGTCCAAACTCTGTCGAAGCAATATCTGCCAGTTATTTTTATGCCCCAGCCCCTGCTGTCCGGGTCCAGGCTCACCAATCTTACTACAATGTCATCACTGTTTTCTCCTTTAATGAAATAATTGGTATATGTAACAGGGCCATCAAGAATCCTTAGGATGTTTCCACTATGATGATATACGGTTAAACGGTCTCCTGAGCCGAGGTCAATTTTTTCAAACCTGATGCCTATTTTCGGAGCGTAGGGGTCTCCTGAGATTGTCCACCAATTCTCATAATATGGAACATAATATTGGTTATTATTTCGCCATTCATAGGATGTCACCCCGAATGGGCTTTGGGCATTGACATTGGCAGAAGTGAACCTCAACCGGATTGTACTGTATTGCGTTGTCTTCGGAATTTCGAAGGAATCCTTGGGTGATATGTCCAGTGGGCCGGTATATTCGTCAAACAAAGCCCATTTGTCGGCTGTTGGGACATAATACTGAAATTTTATCGTATCGCCAGCCAATAAATGTATATATGCGAAATTAACACGCCACGTAGTTGCTTCAGCCGGAAGCTGCACCATACCTGCTCCACCTTTTAATTCAACGGTCGAAGATGCACCTATGCCACATCCGTCCGGATATGGTTCTATTGCAGGACTTATTGTGTTCAAGTGCCACCAATGGCTCCTAATATTTTCAAAGTTCGGATTGGATTGATACAGCCAGGAATCGGACGCGCTGTTGCTGAACCTCACTTGAGTTGGAATTACCTGCGAGGTCATTCCGAGATTTACAATGTTGGAGTTCGTAAATTTAACACCATCCACTACGGTTCCCGCTGTCGTCACCGATGTCTCATATTGAACATATTGAATTTGGTCATTTGTTTGATACATATTACCAACAATGTCAGACACTTCACAGTAAACGGTCTTTTCTCCAAGGCCCCCTGACAATGTCCAAGCTTTACTTGTGGAAAATGGTTCCCATGAACTCCATCTTTGAGTATAATAACTGTACCAGTCTATCTTGAATCCATAATAGTCAATTTCATCTTCATGTGAACCTATATAAATGTATATTTCAATCCAATTTATGTCCCCATCCGCTTCGGAACTCGTCCACTCCACACCTGTGGGGTATGAACCCGTGTAGCTGGCCAGGATATTTCCCTGAGAGTTCTTGATGTAAATGAAATCAACATTTTCCTTGATATCAATCCTCTCGAAATGCACTTTCATCTTCGTTGTATCTGGGCCGCCCGATAACTCCACAGACCGCGTGTATCCCGGATCAACTGGGTGAAGTGACTGGATTATCCAATAATTAGTACGCCAATCGTAATTGAGGTCGTTGGCGAATCTCATTTGGTTTAGGCCAGTGCCAGAGTCGGAAATATCACTTAAATCAAGCGAACATGAACGTATAAGTGTTTGGTCAACGTCGTTATTGATGAGAATATTGCCAGATGGGGGATTTATATCATAGCCATAACTTGCATCCGCTGAAGCTGGGGCATTTTCTGAATTGCCCGAGCTATCAATTGCTATAGAATAGAACTCATAGTGACCATCTCCAGGCGGCCAGTTAAAGCTCCACTCATAGGGCGATGTCGAGTCCGGAGAACCGAACTCAGTCCAGGGACCCCATGTGGCGTTGTCGGTGGAACGTCTGTAGTACAATGTCACGGTGGCCACACCGCTGAAATCATCCGTGGCCGTTGCTGTAATATCCAAAGATGGCATTGTCTTCCAGTATACACCACCAGGTCCAACTTCGCTATTAGGGGGCGTTTCATCAATATCTAGTTCATTTCCTTTGTTGATATATTCATGGCTAAAGGCAACTGCAAAAATATGTTCATTACCTGAAATTAAATCTATAGGATCAATTTCAATAGCATATGTACCCGGTTCTGTTATCTCATAATATATATGTTCAACATTATCAATAGGGCT
>JAUWNU010000036.1 GCA_030612505.1 Methanomassiliicoccales archaeon | reverse complement strand
TATCTTGTTTATTAGATTTACGGCAGGCTGCAAGCAAGCAATAGGAACCGGGGCTGGAATCCTTTTCATTAGTTTGCCAAAAAGCAGATGAATATTATCAAGCCAGTCTGTTTCCCATTCCTCGCCCATGCGATGCTTTTTTCTTTCTCTCCAGAGGCTGTAAATCATGAAGTTCAGTAGTAGAAGATAAGTAATGCCCAGAACCCGGTAATCTGTCCAGCTCAGGCTGCTTTCGACGTATACATTTGGAAAGATAGGGTAGAAAAAACGGGTGGCGAATTCGCCATCATGCACCGGTATGTCCATGCAAATATGAAGAACCCAGCCAGAGAGAGCTGGCAGCATCTTTGGCCTCAGTCTCCAGAGAATGAATGCAGCAATGCCAACAGCAACAAAACTGTGCATGAAGAAGTAAAATTGCTTATAAATTGGAGGAATGGTCTGCATGGCGCCCCCCCATCCAATGTCCATGGGTGTACCCAGAAACACATACATGAGAATAAATAAAAAACTAATATCTGGCAGTATTGCAAAAAGCAAAGCTTCCTCACGCCAGAGCTTGTTGCGAAAGAACAGCATTGGCCATAGTAAATGTGAGAATATTTCCATTGATTAAGAAATGTTGATTGTGATATATAAATAGATTTGTACAGTGTTTTGTAAAGATTCTGTAATTTCAAATTTTATATGCTAATGTTATGTACGCAAAACTTCCAGAAAATCTTTCAATCTTACTAACTTTTAAACCTGCTTTTCTAACAAGGCCAGGTATGTCCAGGCTGATGTCTGTATAACCGGCCTTCCACATAACGAATTTTAGATAACGGTATTTGAGCTGATGTTTCTTTCTGGTTGGTTTTCCAGTATCTAGTATGGAAAATCTGCCGCCGGGCCGTAAAACCCTGGCGCATTCCTTCATTGCTTTTTCAGGTTCTGGAAAGGACGTGAATGCGAATGTGGCGATTATTGCATCGAAATGCCCGTCTGGAAACGGTAATTTAGTGCCATCCGCCACCATTGCCTTTGCCTTGCTGGTAATTTTTTGTTTTATAATTCTTTCATTGGCGGTCTGTACCATCTTCTTCGAAAAATCAATACCAATAATTTGGCCTTCATTGCTGATTTGTTTGGCCAGGTAGGGGATTATTGCACCGGTGCCGGTGCCTATGTCCATGATTATTGCATTTTTTTCTGGCTTCAGCAAGTCAACAGCCAGCATTTTCTGGTCATTAACTCCCCCAAGGTCAAACGCGTCATAATATCTGCTCCAGCGGTCATAACGTTTTTTTATCTTCTCGCTGCGGCCCATGATTCACCGTCCATGCCGCCTGGTCCGCTGCTGATATGTTCTTATGGCCCTGAGAAAATCAATTTTTCTGAAGCCAGGCCAATACACATCCACGAAATAGAGCTCAGAATAAGCAAGCTGCCATAAAAGAAAGTTTGAAACACGAATTTCACCGCTGGTTCTTAGTATCAGGTCAGGATCTGGCAGATCCGCAGTGTAAAGGAACTGTGAGAATGTTTTTTGAGTTATCTCATTAACTTGCATATCCCCATCCTTCACCTTGCCAGCTATTTCCCTGATAGCCTGGATTATCTCCTCCCGACCGCTGTAGGCAATAGCCAGGTTTAATTGATAAGCATCATAATTTTTCGTTTTATCTTCGGCATATTTAATGGCCTTCTGAACCTCAGATGGCAGCATTGTCAGCATGCCCAGTGCTTTGATTCGAATCTGATGTTTGTGAACACGTTCATCATCGCCTACCTTGTAGAAATTTTCTTCAAAGAGTTTCATGAGTTCGGTGAGTTCTTCATCATCCCTTGTAAAATTTTCACTGGAGAACGCATAAACAGTCAGTACCTTAATTCCGGTCTCCAGCCCCCACTGAAGCAATTCTTCAAGTTTATTCCGGCCCTCCTTGTGACCCTGACTAGCTCCTAGCCCAAGTTCCCTGGCGAAGCGGCGATTGCCGTCCATGATTATGGCAATATGATGTGGGACCGGGTTGGCCAGAACTTCCTTGCTCAGACGCTTCTCGTACTGCTTGTACGCTGCATCTGCAATAATACCTGACATCTGTTTCTGGTCTGCCATATCCTCGCCATAACAGAGGGTGTATAAAAGTTATGCTTATGCCAGACCCTAGGTCTGGAAATGCCAGACTCCTTATGTGTAAACTATATCAGATGAACAACCAGGCCGGACCTCAATTTAGGCTCGAACCAGGTACATTTTGGCGGCATCACATTGCCACTGTCAGCAACTGCAAAGAGCTGGTCTAGACTTACTGGGTACATTGAGAATGCCACTTTGAACTTTTCAGAATCAACAAGTTTCTCCAGCTCGCCAGTTCCACGTATCCCGCCGACAAATTTAATTCGATTATTGGTTCGGGGATTATCAATTCCCAGAAGCGGAGCTAGCACATTATCCTGCAAAATGCTGGCATCGATGCTCTTTACTGGGTCAGATTCAGGATATGAGCCTGACTTTGGTGCAAGCCTATACCATTTACCGTCTATATACATTGAGAATTTTCCAAGCATCTCTGGCTCAGGATTTGCATTGCCAGTAACTGTAAACTTATCTGCCAGCAGGTTCATGAACTCGTCCTTTCCAAGGCCGTTCAGGTCCATTACTGCCCGGTTATAGGCCATGATTTTCATGTGGCTTTTTGGGAAAAGCACTGCCAGGAAATAGTTATACTCCTCATTGCCAGTATGTTCTGGATTGAATTCTTTCCGCTTATTGGCTACAACGGTTCCTGCGGCACTGCGATGATGGCCGTCTGCAACATAGAGACATCCAAGATGATGAAAAGTATCCTGGATCTGGGCAATATACTTTGGCTCGGTGACTGGCCATAGTGTATGGCGTATATCATCCGGCGATACAAAGTCAACTTCTGGTTCGCCTGCGCAAACATCTGTCTGGAGGCAGTTGATGTCCTTAATATCCGGATAGGTCAGAAACACTGGCCCGCATTGTGCGCTCTGTGTCATTATGTGCCTTACCCGGTCTGCTTCCTTATCTGGCCTTGTGAATTCATGCTTCTTTATCAGGCCGTTCTCATAATCCTGGGCTGAAACAGTTGCAACCAGGCCAAACTGTGAATGATAGCCCATTATCTGGCGGTAAAAGTAGAAGTATGGTTCTGCATCTTGGACCATAGTGCCTTCTGAAATCATATTTTTTAGATTTTCCGCGCCCTGATTATACACACTGTCTCCATGAACATCAATATCTGATTCAAAATCAATTTCCGGTTTTATGACCCTTAAAAAACTTATGGAATTACTGGCTGCCATCCCCCTGGCTTCTTCGGAGTCCAGCACATCATATGGCGGCGAAGCAACCTTTTCAGCTAATTCTTTCTTAGGCCTGAGGCCTTTGAACGGTCTTACAATTACCATGAGATCACCGCCTTGCTCCAAGGGGGTGAGCTATGGAAAATTTATAAAAATCACATTTATTTTCCATTAAATCACCTACTTGGCTAGCTCTTCCAGAACGCGTTCGGCAACCATTATGCCTGCCCGGGTCTGGCCTTCCTCGGTTTGAGCACCAATATGTGGGGTGCAAATAAGATTGGGCAATGTAAGGAGCTTATTATCAACTGGCGGCTCAACTTCGAATACATCAAGAGCGGCCATCTTGACCTTGCCAGACTTCATTGCAGCATATAGCGCATTTTCATCAATGGTTCCGCCTCTGGCCACATTAAGAATCACAACGCCGTCCTTCATTGCTGCAAACTGGGCAGTGCTAATCATGTGTTTGGTCTCGGGAGTCAGCGGCAAATGGAGCGTGATGAAGTCACTTCTGGCTATTAGGTCTTCCAGGCTTACATTCTCATAATTGTCTGGCTGCGCGTATGGATCATATGCCAGAACATTCATGCCAAATGCCACAGCACGTTCTGCAACTGCCTGGCCGATTCTTCCGATGCCGGCAATTCCCAGGGTCTTTCCATAAACTTCGTTTCCTTTCAGCGCCTTCTTCTCCCACTTGCCTTCCTTGGTTGTGACTGTTCCCCTGACCACTTCACGATAGGATGCCAGTATCAGTGTGAATGTTAATTCTGCAACTGAAATTGTTGTGGCTGTGGGGGTGTTTACCACGGTTATACCCTTGGCCTTGGCATGCTCCAGGTCCACATTATCCAGGCCTATGCCAGCTCTACCTATCACTTTCAGGTTCGGCGCAGCATCAATTAGCTCTTTCCTGGCCTTTGTTGCACTGCGGATGACCAGTGCATCGCAATCTGTTATGAGATTTGGCAAATTCTCTTTTGGCTCGTCCCAGGCCCTGATGACCTCGTGGCCTGCTGCTTCCATCTTCTCAACGCCTTCAATTGCCAGTTTGTCTGAAACCATTATTTTCATCTACTCACCCCATATGTCGTCAATGTGCCACAGTAGAGATTTAATCTCGGGTAATGTCCACTCACCCATGTGGCCGATTCTGAATGTCTTTTCTTTCAAATCGCCATAACCATTGGCTATCTGATAATCCCGCTTGCCCAGTTCCTTATTGAGGTCGCCGATATTCTTTCCCAATGTATTGGCTATTGTTGAGACTGTTACTGATTCATAGCCAGGCTCAGGGAACATTTGCATCTTTTTCCTGGCCCAATTGCGGGTATACTCGGCCATGGACTTGTGCCTCTCATATCTTGCCTGTGGGCCTTCGGCCAGCATTCTGTCAAGTTGATAGCTCAGTGCGTACATCAGGCTAATATTTGGTGTGGTTGGGTTCTGCTGTTTCTTGAGCCAGTATTTGTGGATGGCCAGAAGGTCTGTGTAATGCCCCCTGCCAGTAATTGTTTCAGCCCGCTCCAGCGCTGCGTCCGAGTAGAATGCCATGGATAATCCCGGGGGAACAGCAAAACACTTCTGGGTGCTCATGAACATCAGGTCAGAATTGAGTTTCTCAGGAACTAAATAATCTCCTCCGGCGGAGGAAACAGCATCAACAACGAACATTATGTCCGGATACTCTTTCTTGATAGCTTTTCCAATCTCTTCAATTGGGTTTCGGACTCCGGTTGAAGTCTCATTGTGGACCAATGCTATAGTGTCATAATCGTCCTGTGCCAGTGCTTGTAAAACATCCTCCGGTTTGTGGGCCTTACCCCATTCTACGTTTAATGGGTCAACTTCTTTCCCGGCATCGCCAATTGTTTGATACATACGCTTTGAAAATGCGCCGCAGACACCTGCTAGTGCTTTCTTTTTAACCAAATTCCTGGCAGTAATGTCCATCCAGATAGTTCCGCTTGCTGTTAAGACCGTTCGATTCTGCTGGCTCTCGAAATATTTCCCAAGCTTGTCGATTATTCCGACATAAAGTTCTGTATAGTCCGCGCCCCTGTGCCCAATGAGCCTTCTAGTCTGCTGCTGGAGAATATCCGCAGGAGTCTCTGTTGGCCCGGGTATTAGCAATCTCTTGTGAGACATAGAATCAACCTCGCAGGATATTTAGACGGGATGTATAAAGGTTTTCAGAATATTACAGCATTAGCTATGCTAAATCACCATATATCGAGTAAAATGGATGCTAAAATTCCTGAAATTCACCATCTTTATGGCGCTGGGCCAGTTCAACATATACCTTGGCATTTTTTAGGGCATATTCTTCCATGGAAGCATCGCCTTCCCGAACAATTTTACCGGGCACCCCAACCACCAGGCTTTGGGGAGGAATTATGGTGCCTTCTTTAACCAAAGCTCCGGCAGCAATTACCGAGCCCTGGCCAATAATAGAACCGTTCATAACAACAGCTTTCATGCCAATTATCACATTATCTTCAATTATGGCACCGTGTACCACTGCCCCGTGGCCCAATGAGACATTATTTCCGATTTTGGTCTTATTGACGCTATCAACATGAACAACGCAGCAATCCTGAACATTGGAATTGTCACCGATGAGAATGCTGTTCTGATCCCCCCGGACAATTGCATGGGGCCAGATGCCACCATTTTTGCCTATCTTCACATTGCCAATTATTACTGCGGTCTTGTGCACGAAACATGAATCATGAACCTCTGGTTTCATGCGGCCGAATAGTAGAATCTTGGTAATAAAATTTCCCAACGCGCTAGTAAAAAGATATTAATATTCAGAAAACCTATTAACGTTTGATGAAAACTTATCTAACAGTTATGTTCAATACCGAGGGAAGCCTTCCCTCAGAAGTTGTCGATAGACTGCAAATGATTGGCTTTAAACCATGCACTGGCAACTATGATTTTGTCTATAACTGGGACAGTAATGCCACCCTGAAGGACACCATCTACTTTGCAGACAAGGTCCATGAGGTTCTCAAGGGCATGGGCATAATGTTCAGCACCGAAACTGATGAACTTATGACAGAATCCGCAGAAGAAGAGGATTTCTAGGCACAAGTTTTTTAGGCATCCAGCATAATTACTAGCCATGGAGCCGCATGAATTTCTAGCCGAAGACCTGCTTGATATAGGAGACATTACCACCCAGGCACTTATTTCCGATGAAAAGATAGAAGCGCATATTGTGGCAAAGGAAGATTGCGTGGTTGCAGGAATGCTGGTTGCAAGCCAGATATTTGAGAAAGAAGGCATAGATGTTCAAATCCTGGTAAATGATGGCGAGACTGTAATTGACGGAAAACCTGTCATGGTCCTGAAAGGCAGCGCAGCGGCAATCCTGAAAACAGAAAGACTGGCTCTGAATTTTATTCAGCGCCTGGCAGGAATCGCAACCATTACTCGAAATTTAGTGGACATCTGCAAGCCCCTGAACCCAGATGTCAAGATTGCGGCAACCAGGAAAACAACTCCCGGCCTGAGAAAGTTCGAGAAGGACGCCGTGGAAGCCGGCGGCGGAACCAGACATCGCGAAGGACTCTATGACCAGATTTTAATCAAAGATAATCACCTAAAAATCATTGGTTCGGTTGGGCTGGCAGTAAAAAAGGCCAGGGAATCCGGGTTGTCAAAAGTCATCGAGGTTGAAGTTATAAATGTTGCCGGGGCAAAGGAAGCGGCCCAGGAAAAGGCAGACATAATTTTGCTGGACAATATGGAACCCTACAAGGCCAAAAGCATAGCGGAAATTATTAGGAAAATACATCCAGAAGCAATCATAGAAATCTCAGGCGGAATTAATCCAGATAATATAGCCAGGTATGCAGACTTTGCAGATGTTATTTCATTGGGGCGGTTGACGCATTCTGTGAAGGCATGTGACTTTTCCATGGAATTCTTGGAAGTTTACTAGTTGTCGGCATTGACGTAGAGGACTTCGCCGGTGTTTGCGTCTATCTCTATTCTTGCCCATTGAGGGCCATCTATTAAAGAGCCATAGCCCCATTCAATATACCAAGTTGGCGTACCTGTGGAATTTCCCAAAGAGAAGATATCAAGAACTGGACGGTGCAATAAAAATGATTTGATTGCACTACTATCATTAGCGATTTCATATGCCTTATCGCTATCGATGGCAAAAGCTCCTATGGGCTGGCAATCTACAATTACTGTGCTATATCTCACAGAACTTGTGCCATCTATATTAATTCCAATATATGCACGTTTTGTAGTGTTGGTAATTATGATTTCATCAATGTAAAAATAAACCCATTCATTAAAACGCCCATCCCCATCCATATTTGATGATTTTTGAATTCCTGTAAGTGTAGCATTAATGCTCCAATTCTTGGCAATATCATCAGCAATCTCTCTTCCTTCCATTGCAGTAATACCACTGGCCCCGCCACCCATGAGATAAATTCCAAGAGACGCAATTACTAAAATTATGACGATTAATAAGACAATAATTAATTTAGTTTTACTCCCTTCCACCGGGTTCTCTTCCATATTGAGTGGATGGCTGAGGGGATATAAAGTGGTTTGGCTGTTGCTCAATACGCCTTGCCCCTGTGCCTTATGCGTACTATTAATACTCCTTTTTTCGTTTTCGCATAAATTACTCGATAATCGCCTACCCGAATTCTAAATAGTCCTTTATACTGGCCCTTGAGAGAATCTCCAGCATCTGAATTCTTACTGAGAACTTCTTCAATCTTATCCAGTATCCTGTTAATCTGCTTTTTATCGATCTTTCTCAAATCGCGTTCAACAGATGCTTTGTATTCAATTTCTGGCGGCAAGTCTCTTCCTCAGTTCCTTTGAAGATATAATTTCATCATCTTTATCATTCAATCTGTCAAGAGCAATCTGATAGTCAGCATATTCTTCCAGATACTGCTCAATTGCTTTCTTTATCAGGTATGATTTTGAACGGTCTGTGTCCTCTGCTATGTCCTGCAACTGTTCATGAATTTCATCTGGCAGCCTTAAACTTACTGAAATTGGCATTATATCACCATGTAATACATTGTAATACTTGTATATTAATGTATTGCTATGGGGTTCGGGGCAAAGCCCTTGACAGAATGATTAGTTGGCCAGGCTGGAACTACGTCTCGCAAGCTATGTTTGAAAAATCGGACAGTCCACAAAAAGACTTCGCTATTTTGTGGATGCTGGAGGAAAAACATCGATATTGTATTTCATCGTGTTTTTTCTCCGCAAATTTAAATTTTCGACAGCGGAGCAAAGCTCCTGTCGTAAATTTAATTCAGCACTCAAGATCCTCATCATGGAGTATGACTGAAGCCGCACTCTCAGAATAAGAGTTCATTCATCACAACTGGATGAATCAATGATAGAATAAAAAACCAGCGTTCATAGCCCCTGAATAATACTCCAGGCTTCCTCGATAACTTCTTCTAGAGTCTTGCTGGAATCGATTATTCGGAAATGGAACGAATCCTTGGCAATGGCCAGGTAATTTTCCCTTACCAGTTTAAGATTCTCCAGCGTCTCAAACTTCTCCATTTTTGCACGGTCATTGAGCCTTGCTAAAGATACTTCCGGGTCAATATCAAGGAGTAGCGTTAGGTTGGGGGTAATAATCACTGGCTGGCTGACTTCCTGGAGCCATTTCACATACTCTGGCATCGGGCCCCCTAATTTCTGGTGGAATAAAGCGGCCTGATATGCCACTGTTGAGTCTGAATATCTGTCTGAAATTACGATATTTCCCTGGCTCATTTTCTCCTTGATCCAGTCAGTGTGTGTTGCCCGGTCGGCCAGGAACAAAAATGCTTCGGTGTACGGGTGGATTTCTTCGGTATAGCTTCGTCTTACTGCTTCTCCCAGCCAAGTATGTGTTGGTTCCAGGGTTAATTCTACATTTTTACCTTGCTCTTTCAGGCGCTGGGCAATTGTACTAGCCACTGTGCTTTTTCCGCACCCGTCTATACCCTCGAAGGTAATGAATCCTGAATCCATCAAAAGGGCATTGCATCAAGACTGAATAATGTTTTGTATAATGAGCAAAATGTACTATCATGTTCGCCAGAGGTTCAGCAAGCATGATTATTCTCCCTGCAATCACCAGCATCCTACTGGTGATTCTGGAGTTCTGGCTCATTGCCCCATTCTTTATTTTTCTGTTCTTCTTGATGTTAATATTCTTCAGGGACCCGGAAAGGCAAATCGGTAAAAATATCGTATCAGCCGCCGATGGTGTTGTTGATTATATCAAACAAGATGATGACTGGCTTATTATTTCCGTGTTCATGAACGTGCATAATGTTCATGTTAACCGCGCTCCAATTGACTGTAAAGCACTGAAAGTTTCCAGAAAACCAGGCGGACGGTGGCCAGCATTCTTGGAACGCTCCAAAAACAATTCCCAGGCAATTATGATTTTTCAGACGGAAATAGGCGAAGTTCGTGTTGTTCAGATTTCCGGAGTCTTTGCATGGCGGGTCTGCCCCTACGTTAGGAAGGGTAATATTGCCAGAAAAGGGCAGCGAATCGGCATTATTCGTTTCGGCTCCAGGGTCAATGTCTGGCTACCGGCTGATAAGGTAAAATGTGTTGTTAAGAAGGGGCAGAAAGTTCTTGCCGGGGAGACCACAATTGCTGTGAAGCAGGAGGCGCTAGGATGAGATGGCTGGGCCGAATCAGCAACGCTGATTTACTAACCCTTGCAAATGGGTTTCTGGGAACGCTAGCCATAACCTATATTCTTGACGGGGAACATCTTATGGCCTCATTGCTGATTTTCCTGGCAGTCATAATGGACGGCCTGGACGGTATTGTTGCCAGAAGATATGGAAGCCCGCATGAGTTTGGCCAGTTTCTTGATTCCATTTCCGATGCAGTTTCATTCTGCCTGGCCCCCGGTCTGATAATCTATAATAATTTTTATGAGAAAGATCTTGGAACAGCTTGGGTATCATTTCCAAATGCCCTGGCAACTGCCGCAACATTGTTCTTTGTTGTTTTTGGGCTTCTCAGACTGGCAAGGTTTGCTGGCAAGGATTATCGCATGAGAAGTTTTCTGGGGCTGCCAACACCGGCCTCTGCAATGCTGGTGATTGTTCTGTGTCTGCTCTGGGGAAATCAAGAGCTCAATACATTCAGCATTGGTTATGAACCTTATTTCATCATTGGAGCAATCGTCGCTCTGGCATTTCTCATGGTGAGTGATGTGCGGTATCCGAAGATACGTGGAAAGCTGTCTGTTGTTGCGGGTTTGAGTATAGCCATTGGAATTCTTCCAATACTGGTATACAAAATTATTCCTGATTTTGAAGCTCCAGTTGTTGAGCTGCTGATTATTTTCCTGATTCTACTCATGGCCTATGTCCTGTGTGGGCCGATTTATGAAAATTATTCCAGAAAATTGCACAAAAAAATAATTAGATAAGACTTAAATATCACTGGCTGTTAAACTTAATCGGTGAGCTCATGCCACTTGATTTGGACATAGAAAGTTTAAGATTTGGAACAGAGCTTCTGAAAAGAGGCTTCGCGAAGATGCAGAAAGGCGGCGTCATAATGGACGTCACAAACAGAGAGCAAGCAATAATCGCCGAGGAAGCTGGCGCTGTTGCTGTCATGTCTCTTGAGAGGGTCCCGTCTGACATAAGACGAGACGGTGGCGTAGCTAGAGCTGCTGACCCAATAAGAACTCAGGAAATAATTGATGAAGTCAGCATACCGGTCATGGCCAAAACCAGAATCGGCCACTTTGCAGAAGCGCAGATGTGGCAAGTCATGGGTGTGGACATGATTGATGAATCTGAAGTCCTAACACCAGCAGACCCGTACCATCACATCGACAAGACAGATTTCACAGTTCCATTTGTTTGTGGAGCCACATATCTGGGAGAGGCAGTTCGCAGGATAGCAGAAGGTGCAGCAATGATCCGTACAAAGGGAGAAGCTGGCACAGGCAATGTTGTTGAAGCTGTTAGGCATCAAAAATTAATTTTCGGCATGATGGCAAAGCTCAAGAAAATAGATGATGAGGAAATGAATAAATTAGCGCATTATTATTCACAACCATATGGCAGGCTGGAACGCGAAATCTGGGCTCCATTTTCTGATTCTGAAACAGGGCCCGATGAAATCGTGTTTGGCGGAAGAACCCAGGGCGATTGGGAGAAGGAGATTAAAGACCTTCTGCTTGAAATCCGAGACCTCCAGAGATTGCCAGTAGTCAATTTCGCAGCCGGCGGTATTGCAACTCCTGCAGATGCAGCAATGATGATGCAGCTTGGAATGGACGGGGTGTTTGTTGGCTCAGGAATATTCAAAGCCGATAAACCGGAGGAACGAGCAAAAGCAATTGCCGAAGCCGTAGCTCACTTCGATGACCCAAAGGTCATAATGGAAGTTTCAAAGGGTATTGGCGAGGCAATGCCTGGCATTAATATTGAGGACATCCCAAAGGAGCAGCTATTGGCTGGCCGGGGCATGTAATAACATATGAATAAGATAAAGAGTGGTATTTACGGTTTAAACTCCCTTCTGGACGGGGGAATCAATGAGAATTCTGCCACTGTCGTCATAGGTTGCTCCGGAGCAGGAAAAACAACCCTTGCCACGCAGTTCATTCGTCGGGGCCTGGAGATGGGGCAGGAAGGGATTTTCGTCAGCTTGGATGAGAATAAAGAACAGATAATTAGAGAAGCAATTCAGATGGGCTGGAAGAAGATTGTAGATTATATTGAAGAAGAAAAATTAGTATTCATAGACGCTTCGGGCCATGAATTTTCAGCCTTTATTAAGAAAGAACTTCCAAGCTTTGTGGCAGACTGGAGAGGCGCAAATGCCCGGATTAGCATAGACCCGCTAACGCCGGTGATGTGGAGCACAAATGACCGCTATGAACAGCGCGAACTAATCGGCTTCATGCTGAAGGAAACTCGAAAGGTCGGTACGGTACTGGCAACCCTGGAGGAGCATGGCATGGCCGGAGATTTGTCTGGTAATGAAACTGTCATTCCAATGTACCTGGCTGATTGTGTAATTCATTTGAAAACATACCATACTCCAGATGAGGGACTCCAGCGCCGCCTGAAGATAATAAAGTGCCGAAGCAGCCGCCACAGCAAAATGGAGCATGATTATTCAATCGTGAAAGGTCTTGGGGTGGTTGTGAATCCAGAAAATTCCAGCCTTGTGCATACCAAGGAAATGCCTAGAGAACTGCAAAAAATGCTGGAAGAAAACAAGAACCACATACCTGCCAGGGTATATCAAAGACTGGCAAATGTTCTTGATGAGCTCAGGGACGATGATTTTTCAACAATCAAGCTTGAAACACTGATGCGAGAGATTATTGCTGAATATTCGGAGGATTAGGCCTCCGGATTCGGGTGCGAAGCAGCTGCATATTCAGGGGGGTGAACCTCCGAATTTGTATGCGATGTATCCGCATGTTCTGAGGATTGATTTTCTAATCGAAAATAAATTAATAACTGCCCCCATTCATGCGTTTGGAGAAAGAATATATGAGCAAGGGAGTCGGAAAGGCACTGGCATCTGCTATCAAGGACGAGGAGATTAAGACAGCGGCCAAGAAATCCAGCAGGCATATTTTTTTCAATTCTCACCGAAGGAATATTTACTCAGCCTTAACACTGACACCGTGCATCGGAATCAGCCAGCTGGCTTCAAGAACTGGCATTGCTCAAAATACAGTTGGATGGCATCTTGAAACGCTAATCAAGGCAGGATATATTAGTGAAAATCGAATGGGCCGCCGCAGGATTTTCTTCCCCCAGGGACTCATAACCGATAATGAGTTTGAGTTCTTTTATATTCTTAATATGCCTAGGCTTGTGGATATATTATTCAAAGTCATTGAGGGAAATGGCATGTCCCAGGCAAAAGTTGCCGAATTAACCGGCCATAGTCGGCAGACCGTGGCAAAGGCATTGGCTGAATTGGGGACAGCTAACCTTGTGACCAGAGTTGCCGACGGAAACAATATCAGATACTACTCAACGACGCTTTTGCCTGATAGAGCAGAGGAGTTTTATCAGCATTCCAAGGATTTTTCTGAACACATAATCAAGAAACTCGGACACCAGGGCGGGAAATCTCCCGATATAATAAAAAAGGGACTTGACAGAATTATTATTGAGGTTGGGTTTGCATCTGGCAGATTCACCATTGAGGTGGGTATCAATCCATACATAACCTGCTCAAGTTGTTGAATTTTAACATAATTGTGTGTTAATACTGTTATTATTATACACTATGTACATTGAATGATTCACTATAATGCCTATATACCACGCACCCTAAGTTATGTGCATAATGCAAGAAAATGGTGATAATCTTGTAGAATTGCTCTTATTGCCCAAGATAGGAAGAGCCAAGGCTAAAGTTCTGCATTCTCATGGCTACAAGAATATCGCAGATATTGCTGCTGCTGACCCCCTAGACCTATCGAAAGTGCCAGGTATAAGCCTTGAACTGGCCAAGGACATGGTAAATTTTGTTAAAGTAATGGGTTCTGCGGATTCTGGAGCAAGCATCACCTGCCCCATGTGCGAAACCATGGTTCCTGAGGGGACTAAATCCTGCACTGGATGCGGCATTACATTCACCAATGAGTGGGATCATGTAGTAGGGGAAAAGTATAGTTCCGGTTCAAAGAAAGCAGAGGAAAAAGAGCCTTCTCTTTTCATCTGCCCAGAATGCGGCTCACTGGTTACGGATGGTTCTGACAAATGCCCTAACTGCGGAGTTCTCTTTGACGATGAAGATGAGGAATTAGAGCCATTGCCTGAAATCGATGGTGTAAAAAAAGAAGCAGACGGTCACTGGAACAAGGAGCAAGAGCAGCTTTTCATGTGCCCTAATTGTGGTTCGTTCATATCTGCCGATGCAGATGGGTGCAGTGCCTGCGGAATAGTATTTGAAGATGATGGAGATGAAGAGCCAGCAGCCCCAGAAAAGCCAGTCTGCCCAATGTGCAGCACTGACCTTGTTGAAGGCGCAAAGGCCTGCAATAATTGTGGATTTGAATTTGCAGGTTCGCCAGATAAAGAGCATGATGAATTCTGGATGAAGGAACAGGACGGCCTGTTCATGTGCCCAAATTGTGGAATCTTCCTGCCAAGCTCGGCCAGCCAATGCAATGCCTGTGGCGTGGCATTTGAAGAGGATGATGATTCAGAAGAACCTGATGGGGCAGAAGAACCAGACATACTGTTTTGTCCAATGTGCAGCCAGGAACTGAAAAAAGGAGCAGAGGAGTGTACAAATTGTGGATTTGATTTTTCTGCAAAGGCAGACGGGTTCTGGATTAAGGAGCAGAATGGCCTTTTCATGTGCCCCAATTGCGGTTCATTGTCCTCTGACGGTGCAGAGTCATGCCCAAGTTGTGGAGTACTTTTCGAAGAGGAGGAGGAGGAGCTAGCACCACCCATATCATCTGAACCTAAAGAGGAAAAAGAGGAGGATGGTTTTTGGGTTAAGGAACAAAAAGGTCTCTCTATGTGCCCCAGCTGCGGCTCTTTCATAGCATCAGATGCCAGCGTGTGTAATACTTGTGGCATTGCCTTTGATGAAGGGGAAGAAGAGTTGGAACAAGCGCCAGATTTTGTAACTTGCCCAATGTGCCAGAACATGCTTCCTGCTGGAGCCGATGGTTGTGATGATTGTGGCTTTGATTTTACTGCCGAGAGGGAGCAGGATGGGTTCTGGTATAAGAAATCAGGAACTCTATTCATATGCCCGAATTGCGGAGCATTTCTTTCCGAGGCAACTGACACCTGCCATAACTGTGGATTGGCCTTTGTTGACGATAATGTCATGGATGAAAAGGTAGAGAAGCTCATTGATTCTGTGGAGCTGGAGCATGCGCTAGATTCTGTGATTGATATGCCTCTCACAGAGGAAGTATATCCTTCGGAGAAGGATGTTGATCCTTCAGAGAAGGATGTTGGGGTTCCGGAAGACGTGGATATTGAGTCTCTCTATCTTTGCCCCATCTGCGGCGCTTTCATAGAGGCGAACCTGACCAAATGTCCATCATGCCATACAGTCTTCGATGATATTGAAGACCTTATTCTAGAGCCGGTAAGTTCAATTCAGGAGCATATCATAAGTCCAGAGGCACTTTCAAAGGAAATTTCCGCGGAGATTGAAGATATAGAGGCAGAACTTATGGACAAGCCTTTGGATTCATTGGAATCCGAACTGGAAGAGCCTCCAGAGAAGAAAGGCATTTCCAAGAGCTTCCTTGATAGGTGGGAAAAGCCCGACTCAAAAGATGAAGAAAAACCATCTCTTATCTCAGACTTTAAAAAACGTTGGGAATCCAGCCAAGCAACAGATGAGCAAATCGAGGAAGACCTTGGACTGGGAGACCTTATTGTTGAAGACGAGGAAATAGACGACCCCCTGATTGCTGATATTGATGAGTCAGAGGACCATGAATTCTGGTCAATGAGGGCAAAAGAGCACGCTGTTAAGGGAGAGGTTGATGAGGCAATTGCCTGCCTGGATAAGGCTGCAGAATTAAACCCTGCTAGAGAAGTGGAATACAAGCGCCGGATGCTGGAACTCATGGGCGTAGGACCGGCTGAAGGGAGCATTGACCTCTCTGATGTGGCGGAAATCGATGAGCTCGGAGATCTGGCTGTGGATGAGCAGATGGTGGCCGAAGCTCACCTGGAAGAGCTGGAGGGAAAGCTTGTTAACAATCCAGATGACGGTACTCTATGGCAGGAGAAAGGTGAAATTCTGGAACAGCTGGGCCGTCATGAAGATGCCGTCGAATGTTTTGACAAATCTATTAATATATCATATTCCAGCCTCAAGAAAGAGGCAAAACCAGACTTACGATTGCCCTCCATTGGCATTGGGCTTACAAATGGCCAGGGTCGTGTGAATGGCAGGATTAATGGGCTTCTAATTCAACGAGGCCTGATAAATGGCAGGGTTAATGGACTTGTCAATGGCAGGGGCCGAATAAATGGGATGATCAATGGACGAGGAAGAACCAATGGTAAGGTCAATGGCTTGACCAATGGCCTCATTGACGGCGGCCTCATAAATGGGCTAATGAAGGGCCGGACCAATGGCTTGACAAATGGTAAGATAAACGGTTTGACCAACGGTAAGGTCAATGGCTTGACAAATGGAATGATCAATGGTGGCGGCGGATTGATTAATGGGGGGCTGGTCAATGGACTTGGATTGGTTAATGGAGAGGGCATAGCAGACAGTGCTAGATCCCTTCGGAAGCTCAGGCACAGACAGCGTGACCGTGTCCTGTGGCGCTATCGACTCAGTGCCATGGTCATGTTCGTTACCATTATTCTAATGCTGTCAATGCTGAACAATCTAATGGTTCAGGAGGAGATGGGCACCATCTATATTGACAGTGATTTCTCAGACTGGAATAATGTTCCTTCCTACTACGATTCCCCACTTGACCAGGTGTATAATGCTGACCTGAATATCCTTGAGTCAAAGATTTTAGCTGAGAGGGACAGATTAAGCATATACGTCAGCGTGGAAGGAACTATTCTTCAGGGCGCGGGAACTGCCATTCAAGGTAATGGTACTAGCAATACTAGCCAAGAATTTGTAGACAGTTTAGTGGCCTTTGTAGATTTGGATAATAATGCAATGACTGGGTATGCTGTAGGCGGCATCGGAGCAGACATGGCTGCAGATGTCTATGGCTGGGATAATGTTGCCATTAAAACCAGCACATTGGTCTTCAATAATGACTATGGACAGGATGACTGGAATGGCTTTGATGTCTACGGAACGGCGCAGGTTGCTATGGGAATCTCTGAAATTGAGCTCAGAATCAATCCACCAAGAACCATGGGTATTACTCCAGAACATCCAAAAGTAATAGTCATGCTACAGAGTTCTGAAGGATATTCCGATATGACCGATTTTCTGCTTTCCGAACTGCCTGCGGCCCTTGATGTGGTGTCATATTCATCTGGAAATGATGTGTTGGCAATTAATTCTCAGGCCATTACATTAGCCCAAATAACAGCAAGAAGCCGGCTTGCCAGCCCCCAAATAACCGGTTTCGAGTTCCAGGTCATTGGCTCTGCTAGCCTTGATGATGTTTCCAATATCAGAATCATAAATGACACAAATGGAGACGGCGGCCATAGCATTGCAGATTTGCAGCTGGAAGGAAGTATTATTGAAAATTCGGCTTCAGAGTTCACCTTTACTCTTGATTCTCCATTAATTGTACCAATAAATCAAACTCTAGATTTCTGGGTTAATGTTGACCTTGAGTCTAGCGCCACAGGCAGAACCCTGGGAATTAAGCTTCTTAATGTTAGCACAGACAATTCGCTGGCATATGCAAGAAATATGAATTCAATGCTGCATTATATTGGCAGCCCTTCGGGAATTAGCATTGACGGTGCCTTTGGTGATTGGGCCAGCATATCAAGGAACGTTGATGCTTCAAATGATATTATTTTCCAGGGCCAGAACTCGACCTTGGTGAATAAGAATGTAGATTTGGCTGATTTGCGGGCCACCACTGACAGTAACCTCTATGTTTTCCTCTCGGTTGGCGGAACAATGATGGGCGGAGAGGATATTCCATCTTACAGAACAAGGCCTTCTGAATCTACTGAGCCAGTAAATGATACATATGATTCAGACCGCGATGGAGTGCCGGATGACCTTGACCCCATGCCATTGGACTTTGACAATGATGGTGTGAACAATACCGATGAAAATGGAGATTGGGATTCCGATGGAACCGCCGAGCACCCAAGAGGCGGAACAGATTACTGGCTCAATACCACAATTCCTTCGAGCTTCCCGGCACCCTGGGCTGATTCTTTTGTATCAATATATGTCGGTCCCATAGGTCCCACAGATCATGTGGAAGTATTGGGCTATGATTCTGCCTATGTGATGATTGATTCTGATGATGATGTCCGAACCGGCACCAATATCTTCGGAATTATGGGCATAGATTATGTTGCCCTGATAGCTGGAAAACGCAATGAAATTGTTTCGAGCCAGCTCTTCGAATTTGACCTTTCTCAGGGCTCGGAGCCGTGGTCATATGTCGGGGACATTGATTCTGCAATTGATTGGTACAGATTGGAGTTGGCAATTAATCCAGCCAGCATGGGGTTGTCCACAGGCAGCAATTTCACAGTCTATGCTAGCATGGAAGATTGGAACCATGCTTATGATGTCTCAGATGAGCCCGTTGAAATGGACCTGGCTGTTTTCCGTTCATATTCTGAAGATGGGACGCGTTCGCCTGCCGGAGACAATGTGGTGCTGAATGAAATATCGGCCTTCGGTACAGCCGAATGGGTGGAGATAGCGAACCCCACCGATTCGTCTATCGATGTCTCGGGGTGGGAGATACAGATGCAGCTTGGCAACTCTGCCAATTATAGAACAGTATACACCTTCCCAGGAGGTACGACAGTGGGTGCGTTCGGTTCTGGCGGCGAGTATATGACCGTGGACCTGAGCGATGATCTGACCGACAGCCAGAAAAGGCTTCGCCTTGTGGATGCCACAGGTATCGAGGTAGATCTAGTGACATATCCCGCCCCGACCTCAGGCACTACCTATGCCCGGTTCAAGGACGGCTTCACAGGCAGGGCCTATGACAGCGATGCCGGTGGAGACTGGTAC
>JAUWNU010000019.1 GCA_030612505.1 Methanomassiliicoccales archaeon | reverse complement strand
GGGGATTAGTCCCTACATATAAATAGTTTTCGTGTAAAATTACCACAAACTAAGCACACACATTATTTACAAGTTGTTAGTCCCTACGATTTTCAAGAATACTGGCTATAGAAAAATTTGGATAAGTCTTAAACTACGGTCAAAGGGCATATAACCATAATGTAGTTCCTTCATTCTCTGCAATATTGAATCAATACAATCTGGTCCTTGTTTAAAAATGCCAGTTTCTCCACCACCAAACCGTTCCATGGTTACATTATGGATAGTAATAATCTCGTCACGACTGAGATAAGCTATCTCTTGCTTAGCTGGCGTAGTACTTCTCCCCATTCATTCTCAATGAAATCATACTTGAAAGTATTATCTTCATCTTTTTTAATCTCTGCTTGTTTTTTTGTCATGGAACGCCCCTAGCATACTATGGTAGACATAGTGTGATATATAATATTTACCATTAATAAATAATGCATCTGGCTATTGAGTCCATTGCCCTACCTTTTTTTCTTTCTGAAAAATCTTCTTTCCCCCTTAACCAGATTATCTTTAACCTTCCCCAGATTGGTCCCGTCCAGCAGGAACATTTCAGCATTTTTAATATCAGCCAGTTCGTTTCTTAGAACCGTTCCGATTTTTCTCTGACTATTATCGTTCACGTGGGAACCGCCGCACAGATCATTGAAGGCTGGAATCATGACAAAATTATCTCCCAGCTTGGGGTATTTCTCCATTGCCTTTTTTCTGTTCCATTTTCCACGGATCCAGCATCTTTCCGCGCTTCGGGCTTCCACGCCGTCAACAAAGGCTGCTTGCGGGTGCACATGGGCCATGATAACTCTCTTGCTTGCCATAACTTCCTCCGAGGGCCAGCAATGGCCGTGCCATATTCCGTAATCTCCTATTGCGAATCCTTTGGAAGAATGAAGTTTTACAATTTCAGGCAGGAATTCCCTGATGCCGCCGTCATGATTGCCCGGAGTAAGATGAATCTCATCCACATAATCGAAAAGTGTGTAAATCAATTCGGGAATTTCTCTTTCTTCACGGAAGCTGGACACCGGAATATTATGCTTCAAATCGCCGGCGATAATTAGCTTATCTGCTGCTGTCTCCTTGAGAAGTTTGATTAGGTTTTTCTGAAGTTCTTCAGTTTTGCTGGGTATCTTTGCGCCGGCAAGAAAAATCTCATGCTCAATGCCCATGTGCAGGTCTGCTACAATAAGCGCATTAATGTCCCTGGCAAAGAGTGCTGGCTCGTCTATGATCGGCAATAAGCTCATTGCACTGGGATATTGCTCGACTAATAAAATCTGTTCCCTGCGAAATGCTTATCATGGGTGTATGTTTCCCCTTCCACATGGCACCAGATGTGTTGATAATAATGGGCAGTAAAAGCGACTTACCAGTGGGAGAGAAAGTTACCAAGACCCTGAAGGAACTGGACATCAGCTATGAACTGAAAGTGGCAAGCGCCCACCGCACCCCAAAGCTGGTGGAAAATCTTGTGAACAATACTGACGCAAAGGTCTTCATTGCAATAGCAGGACTTGCAGCAGCATTGCCTGGTTCAATAGCAGCACATACCGTGAGGCCAGTCATTGGAGTCCCAGTGAGCGGTAAAGTGAATTTAGACTCAATTTTATCAATAGTCCAGATGCCCCCGGGAATTCCTGTTGGAGCAGTGGGTATTGACCGCGGTGAGAACGCAGCCCTTTTAGCAGGCCAGATTATCGGAATCAGCAGTCCGGAAGTGGAGCAAAAACTTCTGGAGCACAGAAAGGCCCAGGAGGCAAAGGTCCATGCAGATTCTTCCAGCCTGGGTGATGTCTGATGTTCGACCCGGAAAGCTTTGCAAATGAGGCCATAGAGAACATACGCCAGCAGATTGATGGAAAGGCAATCATCGGCTGCTCTGGTGGTGTTGACAGCATTGTTGCAACGGTCCTTGTCAGCATGGCGGTGGGCGATGAGCTTCTTGCAGTGCATGTGGACACTGGCTTCATGCGGAAGAATGAATCCGCAGATGTTGTGAAGATGATGGAGCGCATGGACATAAATCATAAGCTAGTTGATGCCAGCCAGGAATTTTATGATGCTCTGAAAGGTGTCGAGGAACCCGAAGCAAAGCGCAAGATAATCGGAGAAAAGTTCATCCGGGTATTCGAGCGCGAGGCAAAGATCATAGATTCAAAATTCCTTGTTCAGGGCACAATTGCTCCTGACTGGATAGAGTCCGGCGGAGAGCTTCGTGATACTATCAAGAGTCATCACAATGTTGGTGCATTACCAGAAAAAATGGACATGAAGCTGGTTGAGCCATTGAGAGACTTATATAAGGATGAAGTGCGGAAACTTGGCCGTTACCTGGGAATTGAATTTGCTGAAAGGCAGCCATTTCCCGGTCCCGGCCTGGCAATCAGAATCATTGGCGAGCCAACCGAAGAAGCAGCCCACATAGTTCGGGAAGCATGTGCAATTGTTGAGGAAGAATTTGAAAAGGCCGCAGAAGCAGGCCAGATGGAACTTCCATGGCAGTATTTTGCAGTACTCACTCCAATCAAGACCGTAGGTGTTCATGGCGATGTTCGGGCCTATGGCTATACTGTGGCAGTTCGGGCGGTGCAATCCCTTGATGGCATGACAGCAGCTTATTCCAAGATACCCCATGAAGTGCTGGATAAGATTTCCATTAGAATCACAAACACAATGAAGGATAAAGTTAACCGCGTTGTTTATGATATCACGAATAAACCCCCAGCAACTATTGAATGGGAGTAGTTTTAACCCGCCCCAAGAGGGCATCCCCCCACCCAAGCTCCTGCGCTGCCAATTACTTCTTTTTAGACCGAACTGCGCTGGGTCGCCCCTCCCGCGTCAAATCAAGATTTGACAAAATAAATGCGCACAGATATATCGGGCCAGCGCATTTAAAAAAAGAAGTATAGGGCTAAACAAGAAAAACTCGGGTGACCATGCTCGCTCGGCCTACTGATGGCCGGGTACCAATTTTTTCACCCAACCCCCTGTCGCCTGCTCGGAGCCAGATTATGATTGCCCAATTTTCTCCTTATTTCTTAGGTAAAATAGTACTGCAAAAATTATCAGGCCAACTATCAGAATATAGTAAAAACTATTGTCCCGGCAGGCTGTGCAATCGCCGCAACCGTCTTCATCACATTCATCTTCCTGGGGTTGCTCGTCCACAGGAAGTTCTTCCTGGGCGGAAGCATTGCCAAAGGCATTGAGCAGAATAAAGCCAGCCAGCATGATTACCAGTATTTTCCTCATGGTTTCGGGCATTCAAGGTGCTTGTTAGTATATGAGGATTTCGTCCTGTAAAAACTCATATATACATATATACGCATATACTTCCAACTATATACTAAAGGGGATGAATTTAATGAGGAGAAAAATATTCACAGTGTGGGTGTGCATGATTATGATTGCTTCGGCCTTTGTGATGATGGGCGGGGTCGATGATGTTGAAGGACAGGATTTGGTTGGGAGCGGGGTTATGTACACGCCGCATTCTCCGATAAGAATAGATTCTGATGCGGATTTTCCGGGGATAGCGAGCGCGGGAAATGGGACGTTTATGAGCCCCTGGATAATCGAGGGCTGGGAGATTAATGGAACAGGGCATGGTGATTGCATTTATATTGGGAATACTACTGAATATTTCATTGTGAGAGATTGCTATATGTATGGCATAAATGATGTTTCTCCATGGCCACAACCTTCAACCGATGGACAGGGACTGTTACTCTACAATACCCAAAATGGTTTGATTTTCAATAATACCATATCAAGCAATGTAATTGATACGGATTTGGAAGTGTATCAGAACGATGCAGATTCTTCAGCATACATAGATTTCTGGGACCAATTAGCAAATGGGGGAGGCGGTAATCCACTGTTCACAAGAGCAGTCAATGTTTCTGGAATGTCAATGTTAAAAGTCCATATATGGGGGGATTATGATTGCCCGGACCTTGATCTGGCAATATTTTTGGACGGTAAGGGTGGTAACCCCATTGATGGCATCACGCAGACTGGCGAGGGAGTAGAATTTGGTGCCGATGCTGACGCAAATGAAGAAGTAACATTGTATAATCCCGAAAACGGCACATACCTTATCAGGGTTTTTGGATTTGTTGTGAATGCTGACCCCGGACATTTCAATATGCAAATAGGGCCAGATATCGGTGGCATCAGTCTAAATTTATCCAACTATAATATCCTCGAGAATAATACAATCACAGGCAGCACACTTGATGGAATATATATATCTGATTCGCATTATAATAATATAGTTCGCAATGATGTTCATGATAATGGCCGCACAGGTATCGCAATATCATCATCCTTCAACAACACAATAACTGATAACCATATTTGGGATAATGGGGCCCAGGGAGTAGGGATTGAGAATTCTGCCTTTGATAATCTCGTGGCTGACAATGATATCCATGACAACCCTTATGGAATCTATTTAGATGAAACCAATGGCAACACTATATCTGATAATGATGTTTATTCAAATTATGATAGGGGAATTTATTTATTGAACGCCAATTACAATATAATTACTGGCAATAATGTATACTACAGTGATTACGGCGTATACCTAGAGGCCTCCGACAATAATATGCTCAATGATAATTCGGTCAATAATAATTATAATTCTGGATATATGATTTCCTCATCAAATGACAATCAAATTTCCAATTCCGAAATATTCTCTAATTATCATGGTATTAATATTGAGGGAACATCGATAAATAATGACATCAATGACAATCAGATATATGAAAATGATTATGGTATTTATTCAGCGACAGATAAAGGGTTCTTCTATCTTTCATACAATATGCGCTTGACGTCGTTTGGTTATCTGAACAATGATACCGCACAGGGTGATTATGGAAAACCATTGAGGCAAGCCATTGCGCATTGCATTGATAAAGAATATATTGTAAACACTCTGTTCAACGGAGCGGGATTCGTTGCTGACGGGCCGGTAAGTCCTGCATTCCCCGAATGGAAGAATAATAGCCTGCCACAATATGCTTTCGATACCAGTGAAGCGAACAACAGCCTGAACTCTGCAGGTTGGGTTGACAGCGATTTCGACGGATGGCGTGAAAGGCCGGACGGTGCGGAGATTGGCAGCTCTCCCGGAGGAGTTATCGAAATACTGGTACCGACCTATGAATACGACCCAGAGAGGGCGGAAGCTGGAGATATGATAGCCGAAGCAATGCGAAGTATAGGAATTAATGCAAGTGCAATGCATCTGGAATTCGGCACCATTGTTGAGCGCATAGAACAAAAGGACTTCGATATGTACATTCTCGGGTGGAATGTAGCCCCTGACCCTATAGATTATCTGTATGCATTCTTCCACTCGGACAATGTCGAGTTTGGGCAAAACTACCCAGGTTACAGAAATGCAACCTTCGACGCGCTCATCGATCACGCCCGCAACACGAGTGACATGGAAGAAAAATACCAGGATGTGAAGGATTGCCAGGCGAACCTTGCAGAAAACTTGCCCTATGATGTGCTGTATTTCAAGAGCCCCATTGAAAACACTATCTTTGAAAACAACATTTCATTCAATGAGAATGGAATTTATTTATTGGGTGTCGAGAATCACACCATCTATCATAACAACATCATAGGAAACACCATACAGGCATATGACAGCGGTACGAACCTGTGGGACGACGGCTATCCGTCTGGTGGAAATTACTGGTCAGACTATCTCGGAACGGATTTAATGAATGGCCCTCTCCAAGATATGCCAGGCAGTGACAATCTCGGCGATACGCCGTATGCCATCGAGGCGGATTCACAAGACCAGTACCCATTGATGCACATTTGGGGTCTGAACGTCTCTGGCCCATATGTGTATGTTATAAAAAATGTGGACAAAACCACCGCCATTCCTGGTGAGCAATTGACATACACTATTTACTTCAACAATGCAGGTATCGCTTCGGCTGATATGGTATGGGTGAACGATACATTGCCCTGGGGCACAACTTTCATAAATGCATCATGCTCGGACGGATTTAACTTATGGATTTCCAACCAAACCCTATCATTCGAATTCTGGAACATCAGTATTGGAGGCCATACCATCACAATCATCGTGGACACCGATGAATGGTTGGTGAGCGGTACTGTGCTGACCAACTGGGTGAGTTGTGAGTACTCACCAGACGGGCAATACACGGAAGATAGTGCTTCAACCACACTCATCATACCGAGGGTTCATAACCTAGACACCAATGAGTCATTTTTCACAATTCAGAATGCAATTGATGACCCTGACACCTGGGACGGACACACCTTGACCGTGGACGCTGGCACGTATTACGAGAATATGTTTGTTTACAAGCAACTCACCATAAACGGTGCTGGTCGAGATGTCACAACTATTGATGGCGGCGGTAATGGAGATGTTGTGTTTGTTTCGGCTGATTGGGTCACTATCACTGGATTCACAGTTACAGGAAGTGGGAGCGCCACGAATGCAGGTATAGAATTGGAAAATGTTCAGTACTGCAGTATTGAAAACAATGATGTATCATCGAACATCAACAATGGCATATGCTTCAGATATTCCAGCAATAATATCATCCAAAATAACATTGCCTCGAACAACAATGTTGGCATTCACCTTCATACCTCCAACAATATCACCATATCCAACAACATTGTATCGAACAATGAACTTGGCTTCCACTTTATGGCCTCCAATATCAACACAATTTATCACAATAATATCATAACTAATAACAATCAAGCGGAAGATGATGGAATTAACTTCTGGGACAATGGCTACCCTTCAGGCGGCAATTACTGGTCTGACTATAGCGGTACAGATAACTATAGCGGGCCTGGTCAGAACGAATCAGATTCCGATGGGATTGGGGACACACCGTATGTAGATATTCATGGGCTATCTGTGATTGAAGTAGCCAACGAGACCGTGGAAGGACCAACATCTGACGGCCAGACTGGCCCGATATTCCTTGCAAATGAAAACATAATAGACTGTTCATTGTTCGTTGATATTTTCGGGGAATGGATTCCTATTGAAGAGGGTCCGGACTACACACTGGACTATGTTACTGGCCAAATATACACACCAAATATTGAACCATATGAGGCTGGCTGGTTCTTCTATGCATATTACAACTATACTAGTACATTTTCAGGAGGCCAGGACGATTATCCATTGATGGTTCCCTGGGAAGAAGAACCACAGGGCATTTCGACACCCTGGTTCGATGATATGGAAAGCGGTATTGGAGATTGGACTGTTGAATCGTTTGGCAGTAATGGCACCTGGTGGGAACTGGGCGACCCCATGGGCTGGGGGCCAGGAAACGCATACTCTGGCAATAATTGCTGGGGGACCAATATTAATGCCAATTATGATTACAGTGCATATGTAAGTCTCACCACACCCATGCTAGAATCTCCATCTTATGATATATTATCCTTCAACATGTGGTTCCAATCAGATTGGTGGATTGATGCAGGTTGGGTAGAGGTTTCAAGCAATGGCCTAAATTGGACCAGCATAGAACCAGTGGAAGGCCCTTCCTATTACGATACAATGTGGGGCAGGGGATATTCCGGTAATTATGGAAATGTCACTGGCTGGCAGCATGCAGAATTTGACCTTTCTTCTTGCCCGGGCGGTACTCTCTGGATAAGGTTCAATTTCAGAAGCGACATTATGATGACCTATCCCGGCTGGTACATAGATGATATTTATGTGGGCCCGCCACCAGCTTATAGAGTTGAATTGCAGCCAAATAGCCAGACAGGCAGCGGCAATCAAAATGAGACAGTGTCTTACTCTCTAACAATACACAATGATGGTTCTGAGAACGACACTTATGACCTATCTACGATGGGCAATATGTGGGATACAAGGATATATGACAGCACTGGAACAGTGGAGATATCCAGCATCGGCCTTGGAGCAGGCAGCTATGCAAATATAACTGTCAAGACCACTATACCTGCAAACGCCACTAGTGGTGCATCAGATATAGCCACAATCACGGCTGCATCTCAATATGATTTTAATGCATCAGATTCAGCAACAATAACTACCTTTGTGAACGCTGTCCACAACCTTGACAAGGATATCTGGTATCCAACAATCCAGCAAGCTGTGGATGATGCGAATTCCGGGGACCATCTCTGGGCCAGGAGCGGCACATACTACGAGAATGTGAACATCTGGAAGACGCTGACACTTACCGGTGAAGATAAGAATACTACAATAATTGATGGCAGTGGTAACAGCAGTCAAGTGGTGAATATTCAATCCAATAATGTGAGCATCAGTGGCTTCACTATTACCAATGGCAATGATTATGGAATCAGATTGGATTGGAGCTCAGACGGCAGTACCATCGCAAATAACATAATCACACAAAATGGCAATGATGGTAATGGAAGGGGCATTCATCTCTATTCCTCCAATAATGTCATCACCAACAATATAATTTCAAATAATGGACTGCAAGGATGGGGAGGCTATGGAATATACCTATATGAATCCAGTAACAATATCATCACAGGGAACACAGTTAATTCGAATGGTGAATACGGCATTTACATTTATAGGAACTCTGATGGTAACACCATTGCTGACAACACAGTCTCGAATAATTATAATTACGGCATCCAAGCCTATGAATCTAGTAACAATATTATCACAGAAAACACAGTTAACTCGAATGGCTATTGCGGCATCTACCTTGGTTGGGACTCCGATGGCAATACTATAGCATACAACAATATCTCAAACAATAGCTATGGCATTCGTGCCTCTTATTCTGATGACAATACTTTCTTGTTCAATACAATCACATTAAACAATAGGGGAATAAGAATCGACGGCTTCTCGAGTGGAAACCTTATGGAAAACAATACCATATCAAAGAATGACGGTGGAATTCAACTTAGTTCGGATACATATGAGAACATCATATCCCACAACAATATACTGTCAAATTCCTGGTACGGTGTGTATATGGATAATACCTGGAACAACTCCATCACATACAATAATATCTTATCCAATCATGATTACGGTGTTTTGATTGAATGGGGGTGTTCATACAATACTATACATCACAATAATATCGCAGACCACTGGACAAATGGCTATGAATGGGACACCAACTCAACAAACACATGGGATGATGGCTACCCTTCCGGCGGAAATTACTGGGGTGATTACTCTGGCAATGACTTCTACTCTGGTTCAAATCAGGATATTCCTGGATTCGACGGATTCGGCGATACCCCATATAACATCAACGGAGGTGGCGGTGGCAATTCGACAATTCAGGATAATTATCCATTCATTGCTCCCATCATAGCGGGCCCCCATCCAATTAATGACACTGCACAGCCGCAATATTCGGACGAATTCCCTGTACCATGGTCTGTAATCAGCGATGCCACACCAACAATTTCTGTATGCCTATTTGACAATTCCTGGGTAGATGAATCAACTATCAAGCTCTATGTCGAAGGCTATTCGGTGAAAACTCAGAAGGCCCTGAAATCGGATGGTGAAAACGTTTACTTCAATGTTTCCTACACCCATGAAACTGGATTCATTGATGGCCAGGTCGTGAACTGCAGGATAGTTGCCAGTGATATTCATGGCAATTCAATGGAATACACATGGCAGTTTACTATTGACCTGCTTGCCCCATATGTTGTTTCTGTTTCTCCGTCTTCTGGCGAAATGGACGTGCCAAGGGACGCCTCGATTGTTGTTCAATTCAGCGAGCCCATGAACCATGCATCCGCTGAAGCTGCTTTTTCCATATCACCATATGTTTCTGGCAATTTCACCTGGAATGGGAATAATATGTCATATCATCCAAATGAAAGACTGGCCGCAGACACACTATACACTATCACAGTTGATGCATGGGCCAGTGATGTCGCAGGCAATCAGATGAATTCCTCCTACACGTGGTCATTCACAACCATGCAATCAAGCATTGTGATACACCATTCACCAGTGGTCAGCATGGAACTCGGAAGCAATATCCCCATAGAATGCACGGTTGAAACATTCTGGGGCAGCCTGGCCACCAACTGCACTCTGTATTACATTGGCGTGGGAGATAGTGAATACATAGCAGTGTCCATGAACCTGATATCGGGCGACTCACAATTCGGCAATTGGAGTATCAGCATACCAGCACAGTATTCTGTCGGAATTGTGCAATATTACATCATTGCATGGGACAATACCGGAGAGTTTGCAACCAGCCCGGAAACAGATGCATCCACCAATCCCCATCAGATAAATATCATCGACACCGCATCACCTGAACACCATGACGAGGAACCTTCGAATGGAAGCACAGTAATGGTAAGTGTGGTTATGGTATCTGTAAACATAACAGACCTATCTGCCATCAATACAAACACAATTCAATTGATTATAGATGGCTTCTCAGTGGATTATTCCCTTACATTAATCCCTGGAGGCTACTGTGTATCATACCTTCAGGAAACAGGATTCAGTGATGGGACAGTGCAGTGCAGAATAATCGCAGATGATGTATGGGGAAATACTTTGGACTGGACCTGGTCTTTCACGGTGTCAAATCCGGTAATGGAGATAAGCAAGGAAGCGCCAGCCACAGCGAATCCCGGTCAAATGATAACTTACTGGGTTAACTTCACCAACTCTGGCAATGCCTGGGCATATAATGTGACTGTGACAGAAATATATCCCGCAGGGGTGACATTTATAAGTAGTCTCCCATTCCCATCATTTGGCAACAATGTCTGGTTCATTGGAAATGTTGCGCCCGGGGCTACGATGTCCATACAAATCACGGTTCAGGTCAACATTGGAGCCAACGGCACACTCATTAATACAGTTATTCTGGACTATGAGAACAGCGCTGGTACACCATTCCAGGAACAGGATTCGGTTATGACAATGGTGATTAACCCCTATTTGACCATCGATAAGACCGCTCCAGCCACTGCAAACCCGGGCGAGACAATAAACTACGTGATAACAGTCACGAATAACGGCAATGACTGGGCTTACAATGTGATTGTAACCGAGACCTATCCAGTAGGAGTAACGTACATCGCCTCCATTCCGGCTCCTACGATGGGCAACGAGGTCTGGATAATCCCAACCCTTGCGCCCGGAGCCACATTTACAATCGTGATAACCGTGCTGGTTGATATTGGGCTTGTGCCCGGAACCATACTGGTGAACGTTGTCGACCTTGACTACGAGAACGGCGCCGGAGTGCCATACCAAGAACAGGACAGTGCAGAGACGACGATAATCGCGCCCATGCTGACCATAATGAAGTCGGCGCCCGCTACTGCCGAGACTGACGAGGTGATAATGTACTCAATTTCCGTTACAAACGTGGGAACCGACTGGGCCTACAATCTCGTAATAACCGAGACTTATCCGGCTGGTGTGATATATATAAATTCAACTCCTCCACCAACGATTCCGTTGAATATCTGGGACATTGGTAGCCTGGCGCCCGGAGCTTCGTTCACCATTTACATCAACGTTTCAGTCACCGCAACCAGCGGAATCCTCACTAACATGGCATCGGTCGATTACACTGACTCCCATGGATTGGCCTATCCGACTGAATGGGGTTCAGCCAACACCTTGATATTGGACCCGGCGCCCCAGCATTCCAACGAGTGTCCAGCAATTGATGGTTACACAACAGACTTGACACCTGTTATCTCAGTGCATGTGACCGACGGTAGCGGAGTAAATGCCAGCACAATCCGATTGTACATAAACGGTTTCTCGATTGCCTATAACCTGGTGCCTATTTCGGACGGTTACAATGTTTCCTATTGGCATGAAGGCGGTTTCACAGATGGAGAAGTGGTAACATGCAGAATATATGCGAAGGACTTCAATGGCAATATTCTCGATTTCACCTGGACATTCACGGTGTCATCCGTACCGTCATTCGGTATCGAAATCCATGCTGGCTGGAACCTCATCTCCCTCCCACTAGTCCAGAGCAACACATCAATTCTGGCAGTTCTTGATTCTATAGACGGCCAGTGGGATGTTATCAAGTATTATGATGCATCCGATGCCAGTGACCCCTGGAAAACCTATCGGGTCGGAAGCCCGACCAATGACCTATGGAATCTTGACCATACCATGAGTTTCTGGCTGCATACTACACAGAATACTACCCTGACGGTTTACGGTCAACCGCCTGCTGACACCAATATCCTGCTGAGAGCCGGTTGGAACTTGGTCGGCTATCCGACACTCAACGATACAGTTACAATAGTGGATGCCCTGGCAGGTACTGGGTACACGAGGGTTGAAGGTTTCAATGCGAGTACTCCCTACTTAATAGAAGTTCTCGAAGACAATTACATTATGAAGCCTGGCGAAGGGTACTGGGTGTATGTGCCGGCCGATACAATCTGGAATATTTCGAATTGCGTGCAGCCTCCAAATGATTTGAATAATTGCTTGACACCTTCTGGAACCAAGGGTACTGGCGGTGCAAACATACCAGATAATGAAACCTATTTCATCTCGCAATTAGGAATTGATATGGAATATCCTGACGTTCAAGGAGTGCCAATTACAAGAGTATCTTCTGGTATGCTACCCTTGTTTGCCATGACGCTGCTCTTGGCTATGATCTGCCTATCATTTAGGAAACGATGTAAGTAGAATCCAATTTGATAGCCATCACTCCGCGTAATTGAGGATATTAGCTGTTGCACTGGAAGGTAAACTCCCCGCAATAACAGATCAACATTTCAAAATTCAGCGTATTCACACATCCAATATTGAATAAAATAAAGTGCCGAGGACGGGATCTGAACCCGCGGCCTTCGGATATCTCAAGATATCCTGGGCGTCAAAGATATTCCCTATGAGTCCGACGCTCTACCAGACTGAGCCACCTCGGCATGAAGCTATGCAGCTTCTAGCCAGATAATCAATTGTTGTATAAGTGTTTTGTTCAATAAATTCATATTCTTAAAGTATAAAAAAATAGGGACCAGGGGTGATGGAGTCAACCCCTGGTTGAGTTTCTTATAGGGATGAAATAATGAAACACTTCTTCCACTTGGGCGGTTGCTTGCAGGACTAGATGGGATACTTGGCGTATTTTGTCACTGTCTGGCCAGGTTTAATTTCCCGCTTCATTGTGATGGCGAATAGCATGATGCCGCACACGCTCAATGTGTTGCTGGACATCACACCGGAACTGGATGCAAGGTTGAGATTGTCTATGCGAATGTTTCCCGCTTGAATTTTCGGGATGCTCATTTCATATTCGTACCCACGAATTTTCATGCCTAACCTCCTCGGATTTGTTTTACCTAGTCCTATAACATAATTGTAGTTATGAGGATATAAACCTATTTTGGTGATAACCTAGTTGTACACCATAAGCCTGCCTGGAAGACACCCCCAAACCCCGGGTCGATGTACCTAGCGTGGATTAAGCATGTTCTGAATGTCACCGATAGAATTCGAGCAGAAATAGAAAGAAGAAAATATATAATGTCTCGATTCTTAGGGTCCATTATGAGGGGGTTAGTTCACTAATAAAATTGTCAGATACGTACATTGCATTGTACAAAAAAGTGCATTATTCGTACACTGTGATGTACATAAAATACATATACCTCTAGTGATATCTACTTACTCATGGAACTATCTCGAATTATCGAATACAATACCTGGTGGGACACCGGTCAGGTCAGGAATTCACTATGTCCAGATTATGAAAGGCAGATGCTGGCCAATATAATCTCTTCCCTGGACTCCAGAGCAGTGTCCGTGCTCAGGGGTCCAAGAAGAACCGGAAAATCCACGGTAATGTACCAGGCAATCAGGAACCTACTCTCCAAGGGAGTGGAGCCAGAGTCCATTATGTATTTCTCATTCGATGCAGAGGAAGGTACTATCCAGGACCTGCTGGATGAATATCGTAACTCTATTCTGAATACGTCTTTGGAATCCAAGAAACGCGTGTATGTCTTCCTGGACGAGGTTCAGAAATGTAAGAACTGGGCCGAAGAGGTAAAGCGTAATTATGACCTGTATCCCAATGTCAAGTTCATATTGAGCGGTTCTGTGAGTTTCGAACTCGGAGCCGGTGCAACAGAGAGCCTGGCAGGACGGGCTTCGGAATTCGTACTTCTGCCAATGTCCTTCAGGGAATATCTTCTATTAAGAGGCGAGGAATTACCTGAAGCAGGTTCCACGCTCAAGAAATATTTACTGGCAGAGAATAGACTGCGTCCGTATTTTAGTCATTATCTTACAACCGGCGGTTTCCCTGAGATTGCATTTGAAGAGGACCAGAACACGATAAGAGAATACGTGCTTTCAAGTATTGTAAGAAGAGTTATTTACGGAGATTTGTTCCAGAATGGCCGCACAGGAGACCCAGAATCAATGATGGCATTGCTCAGAGCTATTTCAGAGATGCCAGGCATTCTTCTGAACTATGAACATCTGGGTTCTGATATAGGACGCGACAGGCGTACTGTTTCATCATACATTAGCCGTCTGGAATACACCATGATAATCCGTACCCTCGGAAACATAACCGGCAGTGCATTGTCATCCAGTAGAAAGCATCGAAAGGCATATCCTATATCGCCGGCCCTGACCTTTGCTTTCAAAGGATATGATCTGGGTGATGAGGATATGGGTCGGGTTTATGAAATCGCAGTTATGAACCAATTGGATGCCCAGTATTTCTGGAGACGACCGAGAAAGGAGGTTGATTTCATCACAGGCGATAAAGGCGAGATAGCTACAGAGGTAAAGATGAGCGGCCAGGGGAGGTTCCATTTCAGTCAATATGCTGCAGATAGAAATCTCAAAAAGGCTCTTGTGATTACAAAGAACTGCTCTGGGACAGGCACAACCAATGAAATCAATTATGAGAAGATTCCTGCATGGGCATTCTGTGCCGGTGCCAAGGTTTAGGCTAATGTGACATTTACTGTGACAATGTGATTTTTACATATTAACTAATCAAATAAACCAATAATCAACAATAACTAACGATAATTAACCATAACTCACCCTAAACTACCCATAACTACACACTAACTCCCCATAAACCATACATAAACACACCATTAACCCACTATAAACTATTACTAACCCTACAATATTCTATATTAAACAAAAACCTGGACTGCCCCCCTCATAGTGGACTCTAAGAATCGATTGTACCGTTTATCAAAAAATGGGAGGGAATCACTCTAACCAGAATACTTTCACCCACTCCCTCCCTTCAACCAGTTATATAGCTTCCTGCATCATCATTGATCGAAAAAAGGGGGTCAATGATATGAACAGCTGCAGAAGGAGCTCGGATTGCTATGATATCAGACAGACAAACCGGGAGGGCTGACACCCGGAAGCCCGAACGATATCACTCTAAGAGTGAGACGTGGTCCTGGACCCGGCCACTTGTAGAGTGCCAGGCAACCTCACAGCGGCAGATGTGAGTTGCCGTATCGATATGAGTATTATCTAATTTAGAGATGGAAATTCTATCGTACACCATCCGAACTGAATAATTTTAATAATCCCTTCCCTATCTCCAGGCATATTCATGTTATCAGAAAAAGAAATGAAACAGCAGGTAAAGGACGAGGCGTCCAGGGAGCCAGATAAATTTTTCCCAACCGAGAAGATGCGGGAGATAGGCCTTCAGCGGAAGCAATGTCCAAAGTGCCAGACATTCTACTGGACCGCTGACCCTGAGCGGGAAACTTGCGGTGAGCCAGTCTGCGAGGGAGGCTATTCTTTCATAGGCATAAAAGCCTGCGAGCATAAGATGGACTTCATCGGTGTCTGGGAGAGATTTTCAGACCTTTTTGAGAAGCGTGGTTATACCCCAATCAAGCGTTATCCTACAATTTCCAGATGGAATCCTACTTCGAAATTCACATTGGCCAGTATCACAGATTTTCAGCCGTATGTGGTTCGGGGAGAGGTAAAGCCTCCTGCAAATCCCCTGGTTGTTCCACAAACATGTATGAGATTCAATGATGTTGATAATGTTGGGATTACAGGACGGCACAATACCGGCTTTATCATGATAGGCCAGCATGCCTTTGAGACTGCTGAGACCTATGACCAGCCAAAGTATTTCGAGGACATCCATGCATGGCTTGTAGAGGGCATGGGCATACCCTTGAAGGACATTGTATATCACGAGGATGCCTGGGCCGGCGGCGGTAACTTCGGATGCAGCCTGGAATTTTTCTCAAGAGGACTGGAAATAGGCAATCAGGTCTACACAATGTACGAGCGTGTTGGCGATGATTTGAAACCGCTGGATTTAAAGGTTCTGGACATGGGAATGGGTCAAGAGCGTCCAGCATGGTTCTCCCATGGCACTCAAACTTCCTATGAGCCAAATTTCCCTCCGGTAATGGAGAAGCTTTTCCGAATTGCTGGCATAAGCCAGAACGGTGAAGAAAAGGAAATGATGGCCAAGTTCTTGCCATATTCCGGTCTGCTTAATCTTGAAGAGACAGACGATATTGAGGCGGTTTGGCGGGATATTGCAAGCAAGATTGATGTAGATGTTAAAGAGCTAAAAAGCGCGGTCATGATAAATGCTGGCCTGTATTCGGTGGCGGACCATACTCGGGGCCTATTATTCGCTTTAACTGATGGCGGACTGCCATCAAATTCCGGCGGCGGATATAATCTCAGACTAATCTACCGCAGGGCAATGGAATTCATCAATCGCAATGAATGGGACATTGACATGGCTGAGGTATGCAAGTGGCATGCTGAATACCTGAAACCGCAATTCCCAGAGATGCTGGATGCTATCCCGGAAGTTCGGGGGATTCTGGAAAATGAACGGAAGAAATTCATCTCAACCAAGGAAATGGCTGTTGCCACAGTTGGCCGGATGAAGGAAATGGGCAAGCCAGTGTCAGTAAACGATCTAATCAAACTCTATGATTCAAAGGGCATCATGCCAGACTTGCTTGTTGATGCAGGTCTGGATGTGAGAGTTCCAGCAGATTTCTTTGCCAGGGTTACAGAGCTGCATGAGGATTCCGAGGCAAAGGCCAAGACCGAGAAAGAGGAGCGATATGAGATTCCAGAGATGCCGGATACAATCACTCTTTATTTTGATAATTATTTGAACCTGGACTTTGAAAGTTCAATTTTAGCTATTGTAGGGGACAATATTGTGCTGGAGAAAACAGCTTTCTATCCAACCTCCGGGGGCCAGCTCCATGACATTGGACATCTGGAAGGTTCCAGCAAAGTTCAAGTTAAAGACACTTTCAAGCAGGACGGAATAATCCTGCACAAGGTTGAAGGCGACATTACTGGCTGGAAGGTTGGCGATACTGTGAAGGGCCATGTTGATGAAGCTAGGCGGAGACAACTTGCGCAGCATCATACTGTTACCCATATAATCAATGGCGTTGCGAAAAAACTATTGGGCAATCATATCTGGCAGGCTGGCGCAGAAAAGACCGAGGAAAAAGGAAGGCTGGACATAACCCATTATGATTCTCTCAGCCCAGAGCAGCTGGAGCAGATTGAGGCCAGTGCAAATCAGGTTATTGAGGATGCCATAGAAGTCGAGTCAATGATACTTCCAAAGGACGAAGCCGAAAGAAAATTCGGTTTCAGACTGTACCAGGGCGGCGCCATTCCCGGAGATGAATTGCGGGTTGTGCGGATTGGAGATATTGACACAGAGGCATGCGGCGGAACCCATCTCAATAATACCTCGGAAGCAATAAGAATCATAATACTGGGTACCAAGAAAATTCAAGATGGAATTATTCGGATTGAATATGTTGCAGGAAAGCGGGCAGACCATATTTACACCCAGGACGTGGAGCATCTTTCAAAGGCGCTAGCAATATTGGAAAAAACAGAAGCAAATGACATAGAACAGGCATGCCAGGATATCTTTAGCCTGTGGAAGAACCTCAGAAAGAATTCTGGCAAACTGAAGAACATGGCCGATGATGTTCGAGCCGAGAGAATTGAGGAAATTCTGACTGCCACAAAGGAAGGGCCAGCTTATTCCTATCTCCTGAAATTCAGGGAAATGGGCAGACCAGCAGCCCTTGAAGACATTGAGGCTCTGGCAGGCATAGACATTACCAGGCCCCATGAAATTCTTCAACGCTCTGCTGGAATATTCAAAGTCCAGAAAGAATACATGGGCCGCACTTTGTTGAGGTTCCTTAAAGAAATAGATGACTGGCTTATTCAGATTGAAGCATAAAATACTCCTACCAAATTATTATAATGTCCTAATTGATTACTTGTTCAGGGAAAAATATGATTACATGTTTCATACTTATCAGAATACAGGCCAATAAGGAAGATGAGGTCTATGATGCGCTGTCCAAGGTCAAGCAGATAGAAGGTATCAGGGAAGTTTTCGGCGAATATGACATGATAGCCAGGATAGAGGCCAAGAACCTGAAGGACATGCGCGTTATAATCATCAGCAAGGTTAGAAGTGTTCCTGGAGTTCTGGCAACTACCACTCTCATAACCTCGGACTGAACGTGAAAACATTTAATATGAATTGTCTTATCCAGCCAATGCGAATGAGGAATATTAATGAACCAATATGACCGAGAGGCAATAGAAGCCAAGTGGCAGAAGAACTGGGAACAGTGGGAGCTATATCATTTTGACAAGCAATCCACAGCACCGGTATACTCAGTGGACAATCCCCCAAGGTATGCTTCCGGTCCGCTGCATGTTGGTCATGCAACTCACTATACACACATCGATTTTGCAGCCAGATTCCGCTGGCAGACCGGCTATAATGTGCTTTTCCCGCTATGCGTTGATGTAAATGGAATGCCAATCGAGGTTAATGTGGAAAAGAAGCATGGCATTCATATGCGCGATACTCCTCGTCAAGAATTTCTAAGGCTCTGTAAAGAATTTGCAGATGAAAATACCGACCAGATTCGCACTCAATTCAATTTACTGGGCTGCTGCATGGACCCTTCGATTTTTTATCGCACTGACGCAGAACAGTATCGCCGCCTTACCCAGATCACATTTCTGAAATTATACAATGAGGGGCTTATTTACAAAGGTCTTGCGCCGGTGAACTGGTGCCCCAGATGTGGGACTGCTCTTGCCGATGCAGAGGTGGAGTATGCAGATAGAGAATCCATTTTAAATTATATCCATTTTGGAGTATCCGGCCAGGATGAGGATGCCATTGTTGCAACCACCCGTCCGGAACTAATATGCACATGCCAGCTTGCCGCAGTAAGCCCCAAGGATGAGAAATTGGCACATCTTATCGGTAAAAAATTAATCACGCCAATTTATGGAAAAGAAGTTGACATAATAGCCGACGATAAAGTTGACCCAGAGTTCGGTACTGGCCTGGTGATGATTTGCAGTATTGGCGATAAGGATGATCTGGATTGGATATACAAGCATAATCTGCCAGTTGAGAATGCAATGGACGGCCAGGGAATCATGACCAATATTGCCGGCGACTACAAGGGCATGACAATCAAGGATGCCAGGGCTGCCATAATCGAGGACCTGAAAAAGCAGGGATTATTGCCAAAGCAGGAAAAGGCAGAACAAAGTGTAGGCTCATGCTGGCGCTGTAAGACCTTCATTGAATTCCTGCAAGTGCCTCAGTGGTTCCTGAAAACACTGGATGCCAGAGAGGAAGTCCTGAAAATAGCTGATGAGCTTAACTGGTATCCTGAATTCATGAAGATACGTCTTCAGAACTGGGTAAACTCGCTCAACAGGGACTGGGTTATCTCCAGGCAGAGGTACTTTGCCACGCCTATCCCCATATGGGAGTGCAATTCCTGCGGCGACATCATACTGGCCAAGGAAGAGGACTGCTATGTTGACCCCACAGTGGATGAGCCTCCTGTTCCGGAATGTCCTGAATGCGGCGAGCAATTAGCCGGTTGTGAGGATGTTTTCGACACCTGGATGGATTCTTCTATCTCTCCATTATACATCACATATTGGCAGCAGGACAATGAGCTTCATGAGAAACTATGGCCTTGCAGCCTGCGACCTCAGGGCCAGGACATAATTCGGACCTGGGCGTTTTACACAATACTTAGAAGCCATTACCTTAAAGGAGGTAAACCTTGGAATGACATAATGGTGGACGGATTCATTCTTGCTCCAGACGGAAGGCCAATGCATGCCTCAGACGGCAATGTTATTGACCCGCTGGATTTACTGGAGAAATATGGTTCAGATGCCTGGCGCTATTATTCATCCACAGTCACAATCGGCGAGGATGTTGCAATTCAGGAGAAGGACATTCTCCACGGCCAGAGATTCTGCACAAAGCTGTGGAACATCCACAAGTTCATTTCAAAGACTATTGCCGGACCTGTTGAGGTTGACTGGAGCCAGCTCCGTACCAGTGACCGTTGGTTATTGACCCAATATTCAAGACTGGTGAAAGAAATAACCCGGGACTATGAGGAATTCCACTTCGACAGGGTCATACGCAAGCTTGAGGCATTCATCTGGCATGTTTTCGCTGACCATTATATCGAGATGGTGAAATACCGTATGAATGATGATGAGCAGGATGATGCTTTAGCTCATACGCTTTACACTGTTGGACTGGGAACTCTAAAAATGCTGGCTGTTATTATTCCACACATTACCGATGAGATTTATGAGCAGCTTTACAAGGAATTTGACGGGGTCCAGAGCATTACTGTCTCTGAATGGCCGGAACCGGGTATTGAAGAAGATATTGAGCTCACCCGTGGAGATGTACTCAAGGACATCATCAGCGCAGTTAGGAACTGGAAGTCTGAGCAGGGATTAGCTTTATCAGCTGAGCTGGAAATTATAGAGATCATCGGGCCAAGGATTGAATACCTCATGGGCAGCGAACTGGACATTGCCGGAACACTGAAAGCCAAGAACGTTCTACTAATGGCAGAGGCTGAAGTAATTGAAACACCTGTGGAAATAAAGCCAATACATGCCATAATCGGCCCAAAATTTAAACAATATGCCAGCGAGATAGTGAAGAAACTGGCAGCCGTGGAAGCAGCAGAAATCGCCCCGGCCCTGGAATCCGGCGAGCTAGATATTGAGCTCAGCAATGGGGAAACAGTTAAGATTGAGAGGGACATGGTAAATATCATAAAGGTTCCAATGCTGGACGGCAAGGAAGTCAAGTCCGTAAACGTTGGCGATTTACTGATATTAATAGGTCAGGAGGCAGATTAAATGACACTGGAAGACAAGGCAATCGAGACACTGAAATGCGTAATGGACCCTCATACTGGCATCAGCGTCTGGGACATGGGACTAATCCATGATATGAAGTTTGAGGGCGATATAGCATCACTAACGTTCATTCCAACAAGTCCCTTCTGCCCAATGGGAATCCAACTGGCAGTGGCAATCAAGAAGGCTCTGAACAAGATGAAAGAGATAAACAAGGCCAATGTCACAATCCAGGGACATATGAATGCCAAAGAGATTAACGAAATGCTGGCCAAGGACTAGATGGATAGAGATGGCTAGCAGCCAAAGTAGATATAAATATATTGTAATTTACTATTAGCAGCATGGCTCGTCTGAATCCAAGTACATTCGGGCTGGAGGGCGGGGAGGTTCTCGCATATCATCGACACGGCCTAGCCAACTATTCTCCCATCCATATATTCAACTATTTTCAATTAGAGATAAGATGTGCCTTTGATGCCCTAACCTTGCGTCCCTCCGCAAAACCATCTAGTTGCTTCGCATCCAGATGGTTGATTTTGCTCCCTCTGATCGCAAGATCGCCATCCCTACCTTGTATATACACCCCATGAGGTCTATATCCCAGCAAAGCATTCCAGAACAAGGCTGAGGGGTAGGCGTGCGCCTCCCTTGAGGCACAAGTCCTCGTCGAGCAGCAAGCCTCCCCTTCCTATGTGATGTCTGAGATTAGCACGTAATGGGCCACAATATGGCACAGCCATACGACACGTGGACTCCATGAATCACATGCAAGGTTACAGTTCACATAGGTGCAGGGGAATATAGACCTCAGCCTATTAAAAATATGAGGTGAAAAGGTTATGAAAAACATATTTGTGGGACTGGATGTTAGCAAGGATGATTTCAAGGCTGCGGTCAAGGATGAAGAAAACAAGTTGATCAAGCCAGTTAAAACATATGGCCATGATAGGCTCAGCTTGGAAGCGTTTGACAAGGATATAGAGAGCATCAAGAAACAACTCGGCTGCTCTGCAATCTTCGGCATGGAATCCACTGGCATCTATCATCTGTCAGCGTACCAGCACCTGCAGGATGCAGGAGCACATGTGAAATTGTTCAATGGCCTTGAATTGAAACGATACAAGAGCAGTATCAGAAAGACCAAGACCGATGATCTGGATGCACAGGCAATAGCCGAGGCATTATTGCTGGTAAGGGATCACAGCTATGATCCAGCCTCCGAGCCTGAGCTAATCAATCTAAGAGAGCTGTGCCGGGTAAGAGCACGCATGACCAAAAAGATCGCCCAGTGCAAGAATCAGGCCATCCGAAATATGGACACGCTTTGTCGAGGTTATACAAATCTGTTTTCCGATATCTTCCTGCCGTCTTCCATAGGAATCATGAAAGCCGCAATTCGTTCTACTAGATTGTTCAAAACAGACATAATCGCCCTGGAAAACATACTTGTCAGATACATGCCTCGCCCTGCCGCTGAAAAGAAGGCGGAACTGCTTCTGGACCTGTTCCAGCATGCGTTCGTGCCTGAACAGATGAAGGAAATCTGCATAATGGAAATTCATATGTTGATCCAGCAATACGAATTGCTCAAACAACAGGCTGGCCGGATCGAGAAGCGAATAGAGAAGGGTGTTAAAGAGCTGAACACCTGCATTCTGAGTATACCTGGCATTGGCACATTGACTGCTGGCATCGTGCTTGGAGAATTGGGAGATCTCAGTCGATTCAGCACCCATAACCAATTGACGGCCTTTGCCGGTCTTGACCCATCTATTAAGGAATCCGGGCATTCCAGCAAGACTGGCCGGATTTCCAAGCGCGGCTCGCCCATGCTCAGACAGGCACTGTATAATGCGGCTCTGTCCGCCAGCAGGGTCAATCCAGTCTGCCAGCAATTATATCAGAGACTCCGGGCGAAAGGCAAGCATCACAAGGTCTGCATGGTCGCAGTGGCCAGAAAACTGCTTCACATTGCCTATTCGGTTGAAAGAAATCACAGGGATTTCTATGTTCCTGCATATATTCTGGAAGAATTAGCGAACTCTGAACCTTGATAAAAAGTCAAAGAAAATAATATACTGGCACTCAGCCAGCAACAATAAAATAGAGCGGTAGCTATGGATATATTCTTTGTCAATCTTTACTTCGATAGTCTTTTATAGCACGCTGCTCGGGACGCTTTAACAATTATTTTCAATATTTCAGCTGGAGCGCGGGGAGGTCAGGTATTTCATTTAGACTCAGCCCTTGCTTTGGATATTGCCTTTTCAAGGTCTTTTTTTGTTATTCCTTTTTCTTTTGAATATCTCTCGCCCCATGCTAGTGTCGTGACAACTTAATTTAGTTACGTTTATATATTTGGTTTCCATATACCTCCACATGATAAAAATAAAACTAAAAAAAGAGGAGTGTGAATTCCTACACCAGTTTGTGAAAAAAGGGACAAAGAAAGCGAGATCGATT
>JAUWNU010000010.1 GCA_030612505.1 Methanomassiliicoccales archaeon | reverse complement strand
TCAGGAAAACAGCATGCAGGCAACTGTTTCATGGCCAGATGAAATTTCAGACAGTCGCAGCACACGCCCTTTTTTGAACATGAGTAGGTGCAGTTGCATTTTTCCAGATTTTCTTCTTTCTTGCATTCCATTGTATCATCTGATGGATGGGTGTTTGAATACTTAAATAATATACATGGTAGATATAGGAAACAACATTGTCAGGACTACTGAGAAAACCTCCAAATCCATGAGATTGTCACTTATCCTCGAATTTAGGTTCCCTCTTTTCAAGGAAAGCGTTCATTCCTTCCTTCTGGTCATAGGTGTCGAACAACTCCGCCCATATCTGGATTTCATACTCCAATCCTTTCTCCAGATTGGTGTCGAAGGTCTTATTTATTGCCTTTTTCGCGGCTATCAAGGCCACCCTGCTCTTGCGTGCGATTATGCTTGCCAATGCATTCGCCGCATTCTCCAGCTCGTCATTAGGTACTACATGGTCCACCAAACCGATATCGAGTGCCTCATGGGCACCTATCCGCTGCCCGGTGTATATCAGCTCTTTCGCCTTGCCCGGGCCGACAATCCTTATCAGCCGCTGTGTACCGCCCCAACCGGGGATTATGCCAATGTCTATCTCCGGTTGTGAAAATACAGCGTCCTCCGAGGCTATCCTGATATCACAGGCGCAGGAGAATTCCACACCGCCCCCGAGCACGTATCCGTTCAGGGCAACAATCACCGGTTGGTTCAGGGTTTCCAGTTTTCTTGCTATTCTGTGACCGAGTTCCGCAAATCTCCTAGCACCGGAAGAATCCTGCTCACTCATTTTTTTTACATCAGCGCCTGCCGTGAAGACCTTCTTGGAATTACTCCTGAGCACCATCACCTTCACGCCGGAATGGTCATTCAAGTAGTCCAACAATTCATCAAGTTCATGCAGGGTCTCGACATTGAAGACGTTCAAGAACTGTGGCCTGTTCAAAGTAACTGTGGCAATGTGATTTTCTATGTCAAGGAGCAGATTATTCAACTCTGGCTGCTGCATGGGGAACACCATTTCTACGGTAACGTGGAGGATATACGCCAAAGGGTATTTAACTTCATGTACCTACACAGATTATTTGATAGTATCGATCCACTTGTTCAGGGTTTTTTTCGGTATGCCGGTTGCCGATGAAAGTTTGTCCATGTCTGCTGTCATGAGTTCGTCCAGGTTATTTACGCCTGCCTTTCCCAACCTTTTGACGTAAGAAGGACCGATGCCTTTTATCGAATCGAGGTTCCCGTGTTCCGGTTTCTTCCTTTTCCCTTTTTCATCGCCAGACCTTTCTGCCAGCCATTCCGCCACTTTCGGCCACAAATGCCTGTGCGCACCGCTGCTGACCGAGAGTCCGATATGGCCCTTTGGAAAGCTCATGATCACTTTATCCTTGCTCGATATGACATCCACAAAGGGAAGGGTGGATTCCTTGGGAACCAACGTGTCATAATCCGCGACGATGACACATACAGGCATGTCTATCTTGGAGAGATTGACCTTTTGCCCATTCAGCACCCATTCATTCTTGATCAGGAGATTGTTCTGATAGCCATTTTTTATGAATTCCCTGTAGGTCTCGCCCGCGACGGCCACACCATCATTGATCCACCTTTCCATCCGGAGGAAAAGGTCCATGACATCATCGTTATCTATACTGTCCAGTATCTTAATGTACTTCCCATACAGATTGTTGTAGGGATCCAGGAGAAGGAAGCCCATATTGAGGAACTCGCCGGGAACATTTCCAAATCCATCGACGACCTTGTCCACATCAAAATATTCCTTGTCCGCCCATAAACGAAGAGGGCCGTTATCTGATTCAAAGTCTATCCCCGCGGCCATGAGCAATAAATTCCTGACCTTCTCGGGATGAAGAGCCGTGTACATCGCGGAAAACGTTCCGCCCATGCAGTATCCCAGAATGGAAACCTGAGGTACATCTGTGCGCTTTCTTATCATGTCTATTGTCCTATCGATATAACCGTTGACATAATCGTTCACTGTCAGGTACTTATCCTCTGGCCCCGGCTCACCCCAATCAATCATATACACGTCGAACCCCTTCAACAGCAGGGAACGGACCACGCTCCTGTCCGGCTTTATGTCAAGAATGTAGGGCTTATTTACTAGAGCGTATATGAGCACGAGAGGGACTGGATGCACATCTTTAACCAATGGATGGTAGTGCAGAATCTTCACCTGATTTTCCTCGTAAACGATATCGTGGGGCGTGCCTTTGAGATCTATATCTGGCGGGTTCATAGCGATGGCTGTGGCCTTTGCCATCTTATTGTTGAACGCCAGTGTCTCCTCCATCAATCTCCTCTGAAATGCAAATATATCAGTGCTGGTCTTATGATTATCTGAATCCATGAGTCAACCACCTATGATTTCTCGGGGCTTTGCCGTTCCTCTTTCATGTTGCATAGTTCAGTTAGTTTCTTGTCCATCTCATGGAACCTGAGCCTGATGCTGTCAAGGTCACTCTGGGTGGGCAAGCCCAGGAATTGAAGGTACTCGGTGGTCATGCTGTTCAATTGTTCCTTGCTGTCCATTGTCTGATTGACCATGTTGCCCGCCCACGATGCAAAAGCAGGTGTTCTCATGAAATCCTTTACCGCAGAGGAATACTGCTTGGACCACTCGTCCTGCATCTCCTGCATCTTGGTGAATAGCTCATCAGGTCCCATATTAGGTACGCCGGGCATTTTCATTTCCGCTCCTTTAAGATATTGTGTCCAGAACGACATCGGGTCAGGATATTGGGAAGTTGGCCCATTATCACCTTCACCATCCCCTTTGTTCGCCCATGTGCCAAACGCGTCCATCCAGAGAGCATAGACGTCTGTTTGTCCCTCCATACAGGAATAAATATGTTTCTCCATGCTCTTTGTATACTCCTTCCAGGTGTTAGCAAGGTCTTTTGTCTTTTCCTCGTCCGTAAGGCATCGCTTCATCTCTTCGCTCATGGTATTACTGTATTCAGACCATAATCCCAGAAATTCCTCGTATCCCACCGTGCCTTCCTCTGCAATTTTCTGGAATCGTCTGCTTATGTTATTTGATAATCGGAACCACTCACCGTAGATATCCTTTATGTCTTCTCCATCTTCTGGCATCTATATTCCTCCATTATTGCTCAAGACCTGCTCATTGGATTCTATCTCCTCGAGCTTTCTCTCCATCTCCTCTACCTTTCTCTTAATCTCTTTGAATTCGTCATCGGACCCTCTGCCCATTCCAAAGAATGGGTGATTGAACATCCTGAAGAATTCGTTGGTTCTCTCAAAGTAATCAGCATACATCCTCTCGATATTGAAACCATCGGCCTTCATCATGCCCATAAAGTGTTCGCCCATATTCGATGCTGAGCCAGACCAGGTATCCTGGAGTCTGGCAAATCCGTTGATATATCCATCTACAAATGTGGTGAGTTCCTTATTCATTTGAGCGGAGGATTCAGTCCACCTCTTGTTAAGTTCCTCGTACACTGCCTGATTAGACTTCACGGTGCCATTCATGACCTCCTGCATATTGGTATTGAGCTCATGCCAGATGCCAAGTATCTCCTGTGCGTCCGCAGTTGTTGGGTTCATCGACTTGAATAAGTCCTGCATCTCCTGAGCCGAAAACTCGACCCACATCCTGTGAAGCTCGTTAGGTTCCATGGCATCGCCATCTCCGTTTGCCGCCTTGAGCAATTCCTTGCCTATCTTCGATACATACTCATTCCAAGTATTCTCCATTGACGTGAATGATTTGTTACTACCAGTGACCAAGTTCTCCATCCTGTTCATCAGCTTATCGCTGTAATTATTCCAAACATTGGTCACCTTTTGAACATCTGCGACCGGCTCGGTCTGGACGGATTTCGCCATGGTGTCCTCATAGAACCGCATCCACTGATTGGTGAATACACTGTAATTGGTCTGGCTTTCCTTAATAATGTTAGCCATCTCCGTACCCATTTCATTCGAGAAGTTGTCCCAGGTCTCAAAAAGATCCTTATACACATTATCGTTCTCTTCTCTCTTTCCAGTCTGGGTTTTACTAGCCCTTGACCTCTGCTCCTTTTTCTGTTTCCTTGGCATTTTTACACCCTCATTTTTATTTCCTTTCACGGTTTCATCTTCTGTTTTTTCATTCTTTCTTTCATATGCCAGGATAGCATCGGAAATCATTGATTTGGTCCATTTATCGTCCACCACTATCCCATGCTCCTCGGCAATGGCAGTCAGCCCCTTCTTCGAAAGAAGCATCATGTCCTCTTTGTTATTCTCTTTTTTTTGCATTTTATTTCCTCCATATTTTCATTTATATTAGTTATATTCATTTTTATGATATAATCTATATATACATGCCTCCATTGACATTCAACACATGACCCGTGATATAATCTGCATGGTCTGATGCGAGATATAGTACCGCCCTGGCAACCTCCTCAGGCTTTCCAAACCGCCGCAAGGGTATCTGAGCGATTATCTTCTCCTTGACCTTCTCGGGTATACCTGCGACCATATCTGTCTCTATGAAACCCGGGGCGATGGCATTGACCGTCACATTATTCCTTGCCAATTCCTTTGCCAACGCCTTTGTCATCCCGATGACGCCAGCCTTGGAAGCGGCATAGTTAACTTGGCCTATATTGCCCATCTGGCCCACTATCGACGTGATGTTTATTATCCTCCCATGCCCCGATTCAATGAGGTCATCGATGAATACACTGGTACAGTTGAACACGCCATTGAGGTTAACGGAAATCACCTTGTTCCATGACTCCTCGTCCATCTTCGTGAAGAATTTATCGATATTGATTCCGGCATTGTTCACCAGTATATCGACTCTACCGAAGTACTTGGATATCTGTTCCCTCATCTGTCTGGCCTGCTCCATGTCGCTTACGTCAGCAGGATAAACCCAGACATCCACACCGAGATCGTCGATGTATCTAGCGACCTCCTCCGCTTTCTCCTCACCCGAACGGTAATTGATCGCCACATCTGCTCCGGCCTCGGCAAGTGCTATGGCAATGGCTCTCCCAATACCTCTCGACGCGCCAGTGACCAAGGCCTTCCTTCCATTGAGTATCAATTTCTCTGTGATTTTCTCACCCCTTTTAACTTAATGTACCGAGTATCTATGTCTGCATGGCTTTTCCCATGAAGATGTGAATTGACCAAGAGCGTTACCTTGGTCAAACAGACAGATACACTAGGCCTTTGTGCTCAGGGTTTCGATCCTCTTTTCCAGTTCATTGATCCGCGACTTGAGTTCCCCTATCTCCTTTGGTGTGGTCTGTGATGTCATGAATGGGTACATTCCCATGCTTCTTTGCAGCGTTGCGGTTCTTTCGAAGAGTTTTTTGTATAGGTCCTCGTAGTCCGTGCCTGCCTCTGTCATGACCTTTGCGAACCTCTCATTGATTTTCCTCGCCTTCTCTACCCAATCATCGTGAAGAGTTATGTAGTCACCTTCATATTCCTTCATGAACTTCTCAAGGCCCCCTCCTATGTTCGTTGAGAAACTCACCCATGTTTTGTAGAGTTCCTCATAATTATGCCCATCCTCTTCGAGCATTCTTGAAAAGCCCTCTGTCATCTTATTCGAGAAATCCGTCCATGTGCCGTATAACTCGTTATATTCCTTGCCGTTCGTCGTAAAGGTCTCCTCGAGATGTGCTCCCATTCTGTCCGAGAAATCCATCCAGGCAGTGTAAAGGCCCTCTGCCGCATCCTCATCCTCCATGCTAATGCCTATTTGTTTCCCTATATTGGGCAGGGTGCTCTGCCAGGTATCGTACAACTTGTTATAGTCGACGCTGCTCTCGTTCACTACTTTTGTCAGCCTGTTCCCGAACTTGTTAGAGTAGTTCTTCCAGACATTGTATAGTTCCTGATGCCCCATGTCACCTTTTGTAAGGTCACTTGTCATCTTCTCTCCCATCTTGGTCGAAAAATCGACCCAGGTTTGATATAATTTCTGGGATTCGCTCAGGTTACCCTTGACATTATGGGATATTTTATCTCCCATTTTGTCTGTGAAATCGTTCAAGGAATCGAAGAGTCCTTCATATATCTCATTGCCTCCGATTACCCCATCTGAAATTTTCTTTTCTCTTGTTCCGCTCTTTTGTTCCTGCTTCATTTCCTTTCGCTTCATGGTTTCTTTCCTCCTTCGCTACCCCCTTCTTACTTTTGTGAGGCCGCAAAGAGAAAACCCAATTATGTTGGGAACTCCCCCGCCCTCAATACTGAAGGTTGGTTTCCATCATTGTCACTTTTGGTATATATACCCACGGTTTAAATTATCAAAAAACAAAAACAGGCGATGTTATTTTGTTAACCAATTAGCAAACTCACCTACTTAATAAATAATAAATCTCAAGATATAAAACATAGTACTTTATTATGGTAATTGTATATGAAATAAACTGTTTGCTTAATAATAATTCAATTTAGGCTCATTTAATTAATTGAAAATTGAAAAAAATTCACTAATTCAATATAAATCCCTTTTTTTAAACTGGTAGTATCGCTAATTAGTAGTATAATGTTTTATCGGGGGCGGGATAAAGCGACAAAAACATAGTTTGCCGGCATATAAATCATTATTATAGAACCTCTTTGATGGTTATCACTGCGTGTTATCTAATGCATAATAGGACATGACAATAATAGGGGTCGACATTTTAGTATTATCATTAGTTAACTTTATAAACCATTTTGAATATGTAGGGTCATGAAGCTGTCCAAGAACGAACGAAAGTTTTTGAAATCCATTCTGGATGATGGGGACATATCAGATGTGAAAATCGCATCTGAATTGAAAATAAGTCCTGCTGGAGTCGGGAAGATCAGGAAAAATCTCGAGGAAAAGGGCATCATAACCGGTTACAGGGCGGAGATAGATTATGGGAAGCTGGGCATAACAACTTTTGCCATTGTTTTCGTCAAGGTAAATCTGTTAGAATTCACCAATAGCAGAGAGAAAAAATCGCTGGAGGAACTTCTTTCGATGCCAAATATAATGAGAGTTTACAGTATACCAAGAAGTACGGTCACACATTTGATTGTATGTGGTTTTAGAGACGTGGAAGAATTCGATGAGCACATCAATATGATAAAATCTAACTTCAACAAGTATGTAACTATTAAAGAGGTTTATGTCTTTTCAGATAAGAGCATCCTAAAAGATTCACCACAAGGTATGATACAGAAAATAATTGAAGAATGGGAATAGGACTTCGGTTCATTTGTTTATAGAACTATGGGCCATTTATAGTCGAAGATTTAATATCTATGGCCTATCTCAAATTCCAAGCTTCGGCAAACTTCTCGAAACTTCTATCGTATGTTTTCTCAACATCATCTGGAAAGCAGCATGCAGGCAATTCCCGCATGGCCAGCGGAAATTTGACAATTGAACAATATTCATGTTTGTCAAATTTACGCTTAACCTAACTTTGACGTCTTATATTAAATGTAATTATCAAAGTTAGGAGCCAGATGGAATTTCAGACAGTCGCAGCAAACGCCCTTTTTTGAACAGGAATAGGTGCAGTTGCAGTGTTCCAGGTTTTCTTCTTTTTTGCATTCCATTTTATCAACCAGCCCTCAATCTGTGTTATTTGTAATATATTTTCGGGCTGTATGATAAAACAATGGCAGCCGTACGACCTATTTTTCTATGCTGTCTATAGGGAAGCCAGCATGTTGAAAAATGGCGGTGCATCCAAATTTTGACAAAGTCAAAGTTTGGAAAGACGCAGATTTTATAAAGTAAAATTTGCGGCGCACGGCGATCACTTGCTTTGCGATTCCTCAATCTATGCAATTTGTATAATAATTTCGGACTGTGCGATTTATGAATTGAAAATACTTAATCTTGGCCATAATGATATCTTGAAAATGACACCATGCTGGCAACCAAGCAAATGAATGTAGTGTTGAATAGCTCCACTACAAAACGCACCCATATATCGGGATGGACTGCACTGAACAATGTTTCTCCATAAATCAAACCAGCGCATATTGCGATTAAAGTGCATAAGATAATTATTGGCACACCAAAGTTTGCTCTTTTTATATGTCTACCTAAATAAAATCCAGATAAAGCTGAAACTACCCAATTTAGAACCAATGCACCAGTAATATGAAGCTCTGCAATTCCACTTGAATTATATTTGATTTCACTGTACGTAATTATAATACTGGAAGCCATGAATAAAATGGACACAACTATTGTAAAAATAATTAGCAAGGGTGAAAATCTGAAAAGCTTTTCATCATTACAAGCAGCATCAACATCTTCCTGATATTTATCCCAGTGTTTGACATCAATATCCATCTGGAGCGATTTATCAACAGCAGCGGTAGAAGGAATATGGCCACTCTTGGTTTTCCAGCTATTTTCATCCATATAACTTCTCTTGCATTCTGGACAAATTCCACTTCCATCTGATAGAACTGGAACTTGTACTCCGCAATCGATACAATTCTTATATTTAGAGGAAGAAATTGCTCTATTTTCTTTTTTCAATTTCTTGCTTAGATATACACCTTGATATTCATCTCTACCATAGAAAGCCAGTGAGCAAGAAATCACATAGGCTATGATAAAATAACTGGCAAAAATAGCAAATGAATAGTCAGTACTTGTATAATCTTCCCAGACTTCAATAGTCTGCCTGTCATTATTCACTGCTACGGAGCCGCTATACTTTATGTAATATTCGTCCCATTCATAATTTTCATTTGCGACTGACAAAAAAAATTCAAGCGAATAACTCGAATAATCCTGGGTTGTATTGTTAAAGCCATAATACAGACTCTGGGTTCCAATACGTACGGTTCTATCAACCTGGCAGGGAAACACTGGAAGAATAAGAATCAACAAAATTAGGCCAATGAAGAAGCCAATTTTCATTTTGTCTGGCTTGAGTAATTTCTTGATTTCAATTTTATCCACTTTAACCAACCTAATAAGAAATGTTATTCTGAATATTTAAGTAGATTGGTACAGCTTTTGTAAATCCCAGCCAACCTGGCCATTCACGAGAACAAAGGAGCCTAGCCAATCATGCCCCGTCTGTAAGGGCGGGGTTGTGGGCCAGAATTTATGATTCTGGCCTGGTGACAGGTTATTCTTTTTCTTTCAAACTTTGGATGCCCCGTCCGTAAGGGCGGGGAGGTGGTCGCCACCGGCAATCATTCTGCCCTAGAGACTCGGGTGGTTCAAACATAATTTATATCACAATGCCAATTATCCATCGTGATATCATGGTTAAGCAGGTAAAAGCCAGCCACATCCTTGTGGACAAATTAACAGACGCAGAGAAATTGGCAGACAAACTCAAGGGCGGTTCTAAATTTGAAGATCTGGCAAGAAAGCATTCCAATTGCCCATCTGGGAAGAAGGGCGGCGATCTGGGATATTTCAGCCATAATCAAATGGTCAAAGAGTTCGAAACTGTAGCCTTCAATCTCGGCAAGGGCGAGGTATCTGGCCCGGTGAAAACACAGTTCGGTTATCATATAATTAAGGTTACAGATAAACGCTGAAATCAGAGCCCAGAAAAAATGCAGCCGCTGGACTCGGGGGCTTAGGCAATCATGCCCCGTCTGTGAGGGCGGGGTTGTACCTCCCGATTATCTAAATCGGGAGATATGACACGATTCTTTTTCTTTCAAACTTTGGAAGCCCTGGCTGTTAGGCCAGGGAGGTGGTCGCCACCGGCATTCAACACGACCACTCGCCCTAGAAAAGTTTATTATATTCTCAAAATATTCTTATCTTATGCAGAAATATGTTTTCAGAGAATACAATTCTGAATATCTGGCTTTTTTCACTTCAGAAAAGAAAAAGATAGTCATAGCCCTTGGCTCAACAGCAAAAATTGAGCATATAGGTTCAACAGCCATTACTAATCTTGGTGGCAAAGGTATTCTTGATATTGTTATTGGCATTCCAGAATCAAAGTTTGGGGAATCAAAAAAGAAATTAGAAGAAGCTGGTTATGAGTTTCGTGAAAAAGCAAGTTATCCAGAAAAATTGTTCTTCAGAATTGATTATCCTTACAAAAACAGAAAAAGAAGAGTTCATGTTCATCTAACGAAATTCAACGGTCAAGACTGGAAAGAAATGATTGGCTTCCGTGATTATTTATTGAAACACCCAGAAGCAGTTGAACAATATATTTTAATCAAAAAAGAAGGTGTGAAAAAAGCCCTTGGCGACGGTGATATATACATAAAACATAAAGAGAAGTTTATTGAGAATATCTTGAAGACACTGCCATAATTTTTATATAGTACATATAACTATTATATAATGATAATATGGCAACAACAATCCAGATACAGAATGAAACCAGAGACAAATTGAAAATGTTCGGGCATAAGGGAGAGTCCTATGATGACCTCCTTGATAGATTGATGAACTATTGTGAAGAACTGAATATAGAGGAAATTATCGAGAGAAGATGGAAAAAGCTTCAGACAGAAAAAGACAAATATATTTCCCTGGACGAGATTTAGATGAAAATAATGATTCACCCACGCGTTCAAAAATATCTCAATGAAACTGGAGAAAAAGATAGGTTGATTAAGCATATTCAAAAATTGGCAGATAACCCATACAATTCCAGAATTGGGGCAGATATAAAGAAATTAAAAGGGAAAAAACATGATATGTATCGCCTGAGAGTGGGCGAACATAGGTTTGAATATTTTATTGATGAGAGTATAATCTGGATAGATAATTCTTTTCTGCGAGGCAGAGAATATAGATAAGATTCTCAGAGACCTTCATCAATCCCCAATGGTCAACTCCACAGTCATTTCATATTCGTCTATCATGATATTTTCAGATACTGTTTCATTTTTGTATGTTGCAATAAAACTATGTATTTCATCTATGTCCACATAGATTTCGAAAGTCATATATGAAGAATATGGAATTTCAGATTGAACCAGAGAGCCATCAATCTCCAATGAGACATAGTCATAATTACCATATGACGCGTATGTGTAATTATCCAGGGTAATTTCCACTGTTACTTTTGCGGCATTACCTATCACTAATTCCATATCTGTCTCTTCAGCATAGGAAACCTGTACTAACTGCCTGTCTGATTCATCGCCCTGGGAATTCTCTACCCAGACTTCATGTTGCCTGTTGACTGGAATTTGCACTGAAAAGGATAAATCTTCGGAATATGATGAATAATATGAGGGAGAATAATAACCAGTGGCCATCATCTCTCCATCAACATAAAGATAATAATTATAACTATAATAACCATAAGAACCCGTATCTTGAACTACATGGACATCCACGGTGACGTTCAATGTGCCAGTTATGAGGTCTGACCTGGACAAAGCCCATACGCAAGCAGAGGCTATTACAAGTGCAATGATGAGGAAGACCATCCATTTCTTCATTATGGACTTCAATATGACCTTATCCTCGGCCATGATTTCATCCCCACAACACAAACTGGCCAAGCATGTACAGGACAACAGAAAGTATGCAGGCAGTGATTCCCATCAGGAAACCGTAGAATCCAGCAACATGCCTTCCGAATCGTGTTGGAACATGTTCTGGTCTGAACATGCCAAATGAGGAAAACATACCAGTTATAATCGGAACTATGGATATGAGTATTGTGATTATCATGACCCACAGTCCATTATCCAACACAGAAAGCCAATGGAAGCATAATACAATTGCACCAAACAATAGAGAAGTCATGGCAAGCATTGCCGTGGGTGAGTCCTCGGCAGCATTGGTCTCCACAAATACAAGTTCGTCATTTCCAGAGAACACATAAGGCATTGGTTTTTTCAATTTGTCACCGTTCATGTTTTCACCATCCTCCACCGTAAGGATTTGAACTGTACATCATAATCATGAATATTAATATCAGGAAGCTCACAAGGCCCAGTGCAGCTCCGGCCACGCCAATGCCAAACCATTTTGTCACCAATCTTTGCAGCCGGGTGCCTATGACACCGAATGTCATGGCAGCTATTGAGAGCGGCAGGATAGGCATCATTATTGGATTATAGTAGTAGTTAATACTGGAAGCACTGGAATAAATTATTGCTATAATGCCTGTAATCAAGGCAGCAACAGATAGGCCGTCTCCGATCTTGGAGCGCATCATGAACCTTGCTCCTATCTTATTGTCAGAGGTTATGTTGACAGGTGCCGGAAGCGGCTGGATCCGATAAGGAACTTGCATTTGCGGGATGGGTTGAGGGGGTTGCTGAGCTATCTTAGATCCCTGATTATTGTCTTGAGTCACATCTACATTATTTTGACCATAAGTTCCTGCTTCTTGCTCCGGATCCTGCTTCTTTCCAACCATAATAATCCCGATTGGAAATGGATGTGTGGCTTATAAATCTACCTGAAATTACGAATTTTACCTGTAAACTACCAGCCCCTAAAGGAACTGGCGTTTCTGGTTGATGATATAGATGCCAGTTCCTTTGTGACTGTATGTTTACCTACATTAGCCCAGACTGAAATCCTGCGGCTCACTCAATTCACAACGAGGTATCGTTGTTCACACACCTAATTATCAAAGCCAGGCGGCTTTGATTTGATATGCTAGAAAATGTACGGTATGCGGCGGATTCCTCGTTTATCGTAGTTTTGGCCAATTCATCTCTGGCCTAAAGACCAGAGTGTTCTTGACCCGCTACAATAAATCATAAAGCTCGCCGTACTTGGTTTTTATGTAATTCATATATGGTTTGATTGTCAATTCATCGCCGGTAATATTTTTCAGCAGCTCGTTTGCTGTGTATCTATGGCCATGCTGATAGATTTTTTCCTTTAGCCAGTTATGTAATGTATCATACTTACCCTGGCCTATCTCATCTGTTATTTCCGGGTGGGCCTTTAATGCTGCATCATAGAACTGGGAGCACATGATATTTCCAAGGGTATAGCACTGGAAGTATCCGATTATGCCGCTGTACCAGTGAATGTCCTGAAGCACTCCGTCCTTGTCATCTGCTGGTCGTATGCCTATATCAGATTCCATGCGGTCTTTCCATGCTTCTGGAAGTTCTTCCACTGCCAGCTTACCGTCCAGAACATCGCATTCAAAGGCAAATCTCATCATCACATGGAGATTGTATGTTACTTCATCGGCCTCCACACGAATAAGGCTTCTTTCCACACGGTTGATGCCCCTGTAGAACTTGTCCAGAGAAATATCAGCTAGCTGCTCCGGGAAGTGTTGTTTCAGCCTTGGATAATTATGTTTCCAGAATGGCATGCTCCGGCCAATAACATTCTCCCATAATCTTGACTGGCTCTCGTGTACACCCAATGAGGTCCCGCCCCGGACTGGCGTGCCCTCGAATACAGTATCGCAGCCTTGCTCGTACATTGCATGGCCGCCTTCATGGAATGTGCTGAACATTGCCGATGAAAAGTTATCCTCATGAACTCTGGTGGTTATTCTTACATCACCGATGGACGTGCCCTGGGTGAAGGGATGTGGTGCCATATCCTGCCTTCCGCGGTTAAAATCATATCCAAATTCCTTGATTATTGATTCACCGAAGGCAATTTGCTGGTCTCCAGGAAATATCTTTTTCATGAATGAGAAGTATTCCGGCTCCTGGCTGAGTATGGATTCCACAACTGGCACCAGTTCCTTTCGGAGCTCTGAGAATATCTCGCGGATCTTGGCTGCTTTCATGCCATATTCATAACCATCAATCAGCGGGTCCAGAGGATGTTCATAGCCTGGAAAGAAATCTGCATATTCCTTGGACAGGTCAAAATTAGTCTGCAGATATGGCTGGACCCTCTTGAAATCATTCGCTGGCCTAGCCTTTATCCACACATCGAATGATTCTGACTCTGCTTTTTGGGCCCTTGCAGTAAACTCCGGAGGAACTTTAACTGCCTTGTTATAATTTCGTCTGGTCAGTCGAATAACGCTGCCTTCAACAGATTCATAGCCCTTTTCCTCTTCCATGGGCTTTAGCTGCTCAAGAAGCTCTCCAACCTTTTTGTCGATAAATTTCTCATGGCCTATCTTGGCCAGTGTTGCCATTTGCTTTCCTCTGACCTCTGCTCCGCCTGGGGGCATATTAACCTGCTGGTCCCATCCCATTAATGATGTTGCGGCTCCTATGTGGCTGAGTTCTGCTAATCTGAATTTAAGTTCTTTATAAGCTTCCTGCATTTGAATTCCTCTTATGAGAGGGTGAAACAAGCTTCATATCTTAAAATTAATCCCTTCGGCAGATTTTTGTATTCGGGTGACATCCAATGCCGCAATGCCCAAGAAAGTTAGCAAAAAGGAGAAAAAACCCTACGAGAACATGTGGGTCCTGAAAACCGATGACATGATTGAAAATCTTTCATGGTGGTGGTGGTGGTGGATTTTTTTCATTAGGGATCCGGATAATCCGGGCCAGACAAAACAGCTCATGATCCTGTGGTCAACCAAATACACTGACAGCATCAAGGTCATGGACATGGACTGGAAAGTGAAAAAGCTGCCAATCAATGAGAACGGTGTCCTTAAGTTCAATGGCATGGTGGCGGCATGGTGGTATGACGGCAAGAAAATGTATGATCCCTTGGTTCTCAAAAAAATGGATTTCGAAGTCACTCATGATGGTGATGATGGCGAGTTGAAACCATTAGTTGACGGCGCAGATTATAGGTTTTTCGGAGGGCCGGAAAAATATACAGTCAATATAAAGGATGAAAAGAATAACTTTCACTTCGAGATGACGCCATGGAACGATTATCTTCAGAAGCACAGGTTCAATGAGAACCAATATACCAAAAAGTACAGCTACAATATCATGAAAATATACGGTCAGAAATTGACTGGCACCATTGATGGAAAGCCAATTGAGGGAACAGCATATCATCAACGTGTTACTGTAAATGCGCCGGCAGCTCCATGGTACTGGGGCCTTGTTCATTGTGAAGATGGTTCATACATAGATTATTTCAACCCATATATTGGGCCCCAGATATTCCGCAGCACCGAAAAACCCGTATCTGGCTGGGACTTTTTGGATATACGTCTGAACAAATCAATTCATTTCTATCACAAGCCCACAGATACAGAATACCGATGGGGAACTAAAAATACCACAATCAGGCACAAGGTGGTTGATGGTTTGCCTGTGTTTGACATAACTGGCAAGGATAAAGATAAAGAATTTTTCCTGCGCTTAAAGGCCTATACCAGGGCATATTGGCGATTCCAACAAAAACGCAGGATGGGGCTCAAGTCCATACTCTATTACAATGAATATCCTGCAGAAGTTGTAGATTTCAAATTCAGGAAATTAGATGGCTCCCTTGAGGTTAGCAAGAAGGATTTAGGATTCACTGCCAGTAATTTCGAACATTCCTGGGGAAAATTGATTTAATACGTTTTAAAACGGCATTTCTTCATGGCCATCTATGGCAGCAGCACGGGCACATTACCATGTTCAGGAAATAGGTCGTCGTTATGTCCGTCTTTTTCGGGATTTATTGTCCTTGTCTTTGCTGGAGCCATCCTTCGGGTCTTTGGATGATCCCGAATTATCTCCGCTTTTCATGTAAAGAATCATAATTATAATGCCGACTAGAAGAACTATCAGAGTTATGATTGATGAATTAATAGTGAAATTGTCTTTCCAGCTGGTTAAGTCATCCTCCTCGATATCTGGGATTCCATCATTGTCATCATCAGGATCCTCGGTATCTGGAATTCCATCATTATCATCATCATCATCTACTTCAAGGCCAGAAGTGGAGTCTTCTTCAGTATAACCTTCATTCCAATAATCTGGCATACCATCATCATCCGTATCAACTGATGCTGCAGGGTCGTCAGGGAAGGCGTCTGTATCGTCTCCGGTTCCGTCATCATCGGTATCTATGGGGTCATCTGCCGGGTCATCAATTGGGTCATCAGGTGGGTCATCCGAGGTGTTTGATGATGGCGTGGCAGATTCACTGACTGCTGGACCTTCACCCAAAGAGTTCACAGCTGAAACCTTGTAATAATATTCCTGGTCATTTGTCAGGCCAGTATCATTATAGTATAATATATTGTCAATTGTGGTAAGATATGATTCATTTCCTGTGGCATTTCCCCGGTATATCTTATAGTTTGTAATAGGAAGGCCACCGGAATCCGCAGGAGGAGACCAGCTCAGATAGGCGTATTCGTTCCCTGGGCTAATATCCAGATTTTCAGGGGCTCCAGGCAATACTGTACCACCTGCATCTCCTGTGGTCACTGATATCCTGTTCATATAAAGATCTAAAGTACATATATTTCTGTATTTCAGAAATGCCACAGCAAGGGAATACACTGGCGTTTGAGAGGAAGTGTCACTGAAAACCAGTGAGTCCTCGATATAGAAGGAAAGATTCTGGCCAGACCTGGCCAAGCTGATATTCTTATCATAGAAAGTTGTGTAAGAATAAGACTCGGTCTTGAATATGGGGCTTGAAAAAGATGAGCCATAAAGGCCTATTTCTGCCTTGCTGTCAGCGGCGTGGACATCGCTCCATCCAAAAGAGAACAACTGGGCACCAGACTGATCAAAAAGACGAATCATTAAACGGTTCATCTGCTGTTCCTCGGCGAAGCATCGAAACTCCGCACTGATATCAAAATCCCCAGACCCAGGTATCTGTGCCCTAATGAAGGGGCCGTGCCAGTCATCAGGAGATTCCCCAGTGTAAGATTTGGCAAATAGGCAACTGGATTCTGTGTTTATACTGACCGTGCCAATACCACCTCTTGTCCACCTTGGATTCAAGCCTGGACCGTAAAATTCATCATTCCAGGAATAGGCCAGGGCAGATTCGGATACAATGACCAGAGAAACAGATAGTAATATCATGACCAAGATGAAAACACTACCTAGTCGGATAATTTTGCCACTCATTACAATGCACCATTATGTTATTCTATATGTTCAATAAGATTATCCCATTAATAATGTTTGTGATTTCATATTTTAAAAAATAGATTTATCACCTAGCAAATACCCTTATATATTGCCGATTTATCCTACGAATCAGGTAATACATGGCATTCGAATATCACCAATTTGTCGGCGCATTAGTAATAATTTACGTAATATTTGCTTTCATTCTAGATTTTATCAGAAAACAGGCAACAAAAAAGCCAAAAGAAGAAAAGAAAAAATCTTTAAAGAAAATACAACCATGGATAAGAGATGCTAGGCATTCTTTTTGGGAAATAGTAGGAAAAAAGCCACCAATAAAAAAGAAGACTACAGGAAAATTCAGGGCATGGGCCATTAAAGTGGATGAATGGGCGAATATGGCAACACCAGACCGCTGGGTCCCTGACAAGGTAAAATGGTGGTTCATGGCTAGTTTTGCCATTGGTGCTATATTCCTTTACACATATTGTACCGTATGCAAAATATATGGATATGACGGGCCTGGCGATGACCGATTATTCTTTGACTGGATATGGAGAGATCTTCTGGGAATCCTGCCATGGTTTGTATGGGGCACTGTGGTTGCCGGTTTTGTCATGAAATATCTCAGTCTGGGAAAATTGAGGCTGCCAAAGACCATGATTGGTTCTGGGTTATTTGCATCCATTATACCAATTTGCTCCTGTGCCGCGGTACCAATGGCCCACGGCATGATGATGGGCCGTCAAATGAGGGTAAGGGCAATCATCACCTTCCTTATTGTTGTACCAGTACTCAGCCCGGTAATGTATTCTCTGGCAATTAGCCGGATAGGTTGGGAATACCTGCTTACATTGATAGTGTCTGTCTTTGCACTGGCCATGATAACAGGAATATTCGTAGAGCATTTGGCAGGCGTGAAAGATGCAGAAAATCCCGATAGGGGATGCACCTCATGTGAGGGGTGCAAGACATCACATATGAGCAGGGGTCGTAGCTCTGCAATGTTGGCTGCCTGGGATCAATTCCTCTACCTGTTCAAGTACATCATGTTCGGCATCATCATGGGCGCGGCAATTGCCACATTCATAGAGCCTGGAGATCTAGCAGCCCTTTTCGGAGGAGCCGATGCTGGTTTCTTCCAGAGCATACCTGGCCTTGTGCTTATTGTGTTAATAGCCATTCCTCTCTTCATTTGCTCCGGCGAGGACGTAATAATTCTTGCGCCGCTTATTGCCATGGGACTGCCGCTTGGACATGCAGTGGCCTTTGCAATAGCTGGCAATGCAATCTGCATAACCGCAGTTCCGGTGCTGAATGCTACATTCGGGAAAAAGGTGACAATCCTAGTGTTCGCAGCATTCTTCCTTGGTTCCATTGCATTGGGTCTAATTATCAATAGTCTTATCTGGACCTTTGGAGGATGAGGTTTTTCTAGCTGGCATTCTCATTATGCTGCCAGTTGTTCGCCGATGATTCTATCTAGCTCCTTCAAAAACTTCTTCTTGGCCTTGCTGGGTACCGTTGCCCCGGCGGCGATATTATGGCCTCCGCCATTTCCACCTACAGCATTGCCAGCATCCCTGCATGCAATTCCCAGATTCACACCTGCATCAACCATGCCTCTAGGTGCCCTGGCAGAAATACTGAGCTTGCCGTCTTTATCAGACATTCCGAAGGTTGCCTTTGTGGAGTCAAAGAAATAAAGGGTTCCTAGACCGGCCAGCACCCCTGCATAGGCTGTTTCTTCGGTCATGAAATGCTGTAAATTTTTCATTGGCTCAGGCAGGTTGGCTTCCAGTTCCCGTAGATTAGTGATAATATACTCTCGATGTTTCTTACTATGCTGGATTGCTTTTTCCCTTGCTCCGGCATCACCCAGGGCAAGTGCCAGTCCAATACCATAATCACCCTGCCTTGCACAGCTATTGAGAAGCGAACTTAACTCGTCAGCATAAAGTCCCCAATCATAGAGCCAGTATCTGGTAATCACCAGGTCGCCAACAGCATCGGGCGTGGCTCCCTGCCTGAGCAATCTCAAGGCACATATTGACGTTAAGAACCGTTTTTTCTCATCATCCAGGTCACTGAGCAAACTTTCTTTGTTCAGTCCCAGCCATCTAAGGAGCCGGGAAGCCTCTCGTTTTCGACCGGTTATGCCCTTGAAATATGGTTCTGGGTGTTCAATTAGAGAATCATAAATTGTCTGGCCCTTGAGATTTGGCACGGTTTCCATCTTCATTATCTCACGCCCGGCTGCTGCCTGGACCAGATCTTCATTATAGCCCTTGTAGCCACCCAAGCCTTGCCTATCGCCACAGGCACCTGCCAATGCCAGTCCAGCAAGGTCCCAGTTTGCCTCATCAACTGTTATTGCCAGTGCCAGGTAAAAACTTGAGCCTGATGCTTCCCTTGCGCCGTCAATATTGAAAAAATGTGGATTTAGATGAATGATATTCTCGCCCTCTTTCTCTGGCTCATGATGGTCCACAACTATGATTTTATGAGGAAATTCATCCAGCAGGCTAATTTTTGCGCTGCCCATATCAGAGAATATTATTAGCTGATCTTCTGGTGTGGACTCGCGAATCTGCTTAATCTTTGCATCATCCAGTTGTTTGGCCAAGGTTGTATGAAATTTCAAGCCGAGACGTTTGACCATCTGGCTGCCAAGTGCTGCCGCAGATATTCCGTCTGGGTCATAATGAGATATGATACGCACTAGGCCTTTATGATTCTTGAGAACTTCGGAAGCCTCTTCGAGACGTCTTGCCAGACTCGCCGTGAAAGGTATCGTCGGCAAGTCCTCTGACATTACCTGCTCAGCTCCAGCTCGGCAGTTGCAAGAGTGTATTTCCAGGTCTCTGGTATAACGCCTTTCTTCTTGTAATAGCGCTCCAGACGCCTTATCTTGGCTTCTATAAGTTGGAGATTTCTCTTGTTATGAACGTCCCTGTGGTTCTGCTTGAGATACTGGTCAAGGTTTGTGACCTTCTTCAGCAACGCACTGAGATCCTCAGGAAGCTTCTGCATAACCCCCTTCTCCTTCATAATATCAGTAATGGTCTTTCCTGTGGCCAGCTTGACACTTGGCACGCCATGCTGGTCTCTGAGAGTTAGACCAATTAATGCACTGGAATTTCCCTCTGTGGCCAGTTTCACTATTATATCTTCAATCTCGGCCTTGTTCAGCGGAACCCATTTAGGATTCTCTGTCATGAACGGTTTTGTGGATGCGGACTTTCCCTTTCTGCGTGCGTGCATTCTTGCCATTTCAATTCCTCGAAAGTACACTGGCTGTAATATTACTACCAGTGAGGTAGCCACCGATATGTCTTTTCATATATAATCTTAATCAATATTAGATAGGTCCAAAGCCCTATCATTAATCTCAGCTCCGAGTCAGCGACGAGCAGGTGAGCGGGGGTTGGGGCGATAAGCAATGGTTATCTGGCCATCAGTTGGCCGAGCGAGCATGGTCGCCCGAGTTTTTCTTGTTTAGCCCTATACTTCTTTTTTTAGATTCGCTGGCTATATTTTTTAGAGCGAATCTATTTTGTCAAACCTTAGTTTGGCGCGGGAGGAGCGACCCAGCGCAGTTCGGTCTAAAAAGAAGTAATTGGCGGCGCAGGAGCTGGGTGGGGGGAATCCCTTTGGGGTGGGACAAAAATAGGGACAAAAATAAAGCGAAAATTTAAATACCCTCCCACTATTGAATCTATAGGAATCCAAAATGGACGACGAAGAACCACATAAACGAAAAAAATCCCCGCGCCTGGAGCGCTGGAAAAAATATGCCGAGATTTCGGATCTCGGTGCAATAGCTAGACGTTATTTTGTTATGAATGCATTTGATGGAGCATTGACCATGCTGGGTGTTGTCATAGGCGCTGCAATGTCCCATGCCAATGACCCTAGAATCATCATAACCGCAGGTGTTGCAGGTTCCTTTGCAATGGGCGTATCTGGCTACAGTGGTGCCTATATGGCTGAAACCGCAGAGCGAACTAAAGAAATAAAATCCCTGGAAAAGGCAATGTGCAAACCAATGGAGGAGGACTCCATGCAAAAGGAGGCAGCCAAGTTCGCCATCCAAGTTACAGCACTGGTTGATGCATTGAGCCCGGCAATGGCCGCCCTGATTGTTATTTCACCTTACTTCATGGTGAACTTTGGAATGTTAGATATGGGAACTGCTTTCGTCGCATCTGTTGGACTCACCCTTTCCATACTAGCAATTCTGGGGATGTACCTTGCCAAGATTACCGATGAGAACATGATTATGCAAGGCGTGAAGATGCTGATGGTGGGCATGGGCACGGCTATTCTGTGTACGCTTGTATCTATTGGCCTAGGCGGAGGAGTTGTAGTTTAGAACCACTAGCTCCAAAAACTGCGAGAAATTTCAAGAAATGTGAAATTACTCTGTAAGGCCTAAAAAATAGCTTGCGTTCGATAATTGTACCAAACCGTATATAAATACCCCTAGACATAGTGTAGTTTAGAGGCTGATATCTATTATTCTGCCCACGTAATAGAGCCTTCCCCTCGGGGAGGGTAGCCTCCTCCATTCTTCCCAGATGTGTTGTTATGAGTAAATCAAGGGTCGAATTAACATGCGGACTCGTCGTCATTATTATTGCACTTTCTCTTGGGCTTTCTGCATTCATGTTCACAAGCGGTCAGTATGTGACAATGACAAACGATTATTCAGATTATGATATTGCAGTTCATCCTCCAATAAGCGATTATGTTTACCCACTGGCTAACTATTCTTTGGTTCGAGGGGATACCATAATCGAGCTTTTTGACAGGGTAGGCATAGCAAATTTCGAGTCTGGCATAGAGTTTTATGAGGGCCTGAGAAATATCAGTCACACTGATTCATTTGGCTATTTTGAAATTCATGAAACACCCAGCACAGTTGTGGAATTCGAGGCATACCAGGACAATGGCATGAGGTTCGAACTGGCTGACGGTACTGGTGCAATAAGAAGCGGCGATGCAATAATAGTGGGAAGCCAAGATGCCAGCGGTGAGTTCATTATGATAGGAACTGCAACTGCCACAGTCGGTCAGGGCGAAGTGCTGTTCGACATACCTACTGGCTCTAAGATCATATTCAGGGCAGACCAGAGCCAGGACTATGCAATAGGTGGGGCAGTAGCAGGCGGTCATGTAGCCGCAGAAATGTACCTCACAGATATTGGCTGGACAGTCGAAGATGGAGAAGATGTAGTTTCATTTGATGATGTGGAACTGCAAACATTAACAGCAGGAGAGGATGTTGTCCAGGTCCAGGCAATTGGAAATGCCTACAATAAAGCCATTGTGCTCCATATTGACCAGCCATATCTGAATTATGATTCAGTAGATGACATAGTAGTGCATCTGGATGGCCAGGAAATAGCACTGGGCATGGGCATGACAGAGACCCTCACCGAGAGTGGGGATGAAGCTGTTTATTTCGCATCAAAAACAGATGCTGGCTTCGATATAGTAGTTTACATTCCAGAATATTCAGACAGCGTGATAACAATTGCAAGTGTGGAGACCGACATAGGAATTGATGGATTCGCCACATTACTGGCTGCCATCGGCATCGTGGGTGTTGCCGTGGTAGCATTAATAAAAACAGATTAACGGCTCTTCTTCCGATATTTTGGACGAGACGGCCTTTTGTCTGTGCAATACACACGCACGATATCCCTAGCGGTAGCAGTGCCTCTGCGGATTCTTTTGTCCTTTAACTTAATAGAGTGAATGGTAACTTTAACCCCGTCTATCTCGATTTCGGATTCAACCTCAAATACCTCGTCCAAATCAACTTCCAGTTCCAATGACCGAGTTACATCATTCCTATTGATTGAGACCTTTATCTTTGCCATGTCATAATTGATTGTCCAGAGAGTCTGAATTTGTTTCACAGAACAGCTCTCCACACGCTGGCCGCCAGATTCTATTCCCTTGATTAGAAGTCGCTCGTCCTCATGCATGAACTCGTCGCCAACAGCCAGTTCCCAGTCTGCTGGAAACTTTGTGGCAATTCGCTGGGAAACCTCACCACGGCTAATTATCATTCTCACAGGTATCTGGCTCACGGTTTCAAGAGTTTCCTCACTTATCTTGCCACACTTGGAACATTTCAGCACCAGCTCAAGCTGTTTCTTTCCCTTGAACCGGCCTTTCAGGGTCTTGTGAAGGGTTTCATCGTCGCAATCTGGGCATTCTGCCTGCATGGATTGGGGTATCTGGTTCATTGAACTGCTCCACTTACTTCCTCAGCCAGCTTCCTTGCGGCCTCTCTTGGATCCTCAGCCTGGTAGATTGCCCTTCCCACGATTATGTAATCTGCGCCAGCTCTGATGGTATCGGCTGCTGAACCGCCCTGGGCCCCAATGCCTGGCGATAAAATCTTCAGGTTACCGACAATCTCCCGCAATTGTTTTACCTTCTCCGGCCTGGTTGCTGGAGCGATTATTCCGGTTGCTCCAACTTCCACAGCCAGCTCTGCCATGTCCTCTGCAACTGGTATTAGGTATCGGTCTGCTCCAGGGTGGCTCATTTCCGTTACCACGAATACATCCATGCCCTCTGCGGCTTTAACGCAGGCCTCAACAGAATCCTTGCCTGGGAATGCCTGGCAAATTACTCCACTGGCACCTGCCTTTTTCACCTGTTCAACAATTAATCGGTTGGTGTTTGGAATGTCTGCAACCTTGAAGTCGCAGATGACATTGGTTTTTTGCGCTAGTTCTTTCACTGCGCCCATTCCGCAAGCCAGAACAAAGGGATAATTTACTTTAATTGCATCAATAAATTCAGCGGTCTGGCTAACAATCTCCATTGCTTTATCAAAATCGGTAATATCAAGTGCCAGAATTAATCGGGATTCCTGCTTCATGGTCAAACCCAAAACACCGGGTGATAAAAAACTTACTCCAAGCTCTCTTTACACTCTGGGCATATCAACTGGCCGTCCAGAAACTCCAGCATATTTGAATAGCCCTTGCAGGATTCACAATAGCCAGATGCCTGTTGAATGGAATTTATTGAATATTCACCAGAGTGCATGCCTATGTCTGCAAGTTCCTTAGTTATCTCAATCATCTGCGGAGCTATTTTCAGAATAGCTCGGGCATTTACCACGCCTACAAGCTGACCATCATGCATTACCACAAGTTTACGCAATTTCAACTTGGCCATTTGCTTGGCTGCCTTCATGATGCCGGTATGTCGGGGTACCCATACTATTGGCGAGCTCATTATGTCCCGAACCTGTGTTTCTGCCGGGTTTTTCCGATCGCTGACAACCTTCCGGACGATATCACGTTCAGTGACAATGCCAATCGGTTTTCCCTCATCACTGATAATTACACAGCCAGAACCGAACTCCACCATCTTTGCGGCTGCATCTTCCACAGACTCAAATGGCTCCAATTGCGGTATCTTCGTGTTCATTATCTCGAATACTGGAACTTCGGTTTTCATGGTATCCCAGTGATAATATGAACACCGGGCTATTAAACCTTTTTCAGAAAGCTTTAAAAAGGCATGAAAAACATTTAATCCAACCCTTCTATACCGAATCGATATCATGAAAGAACTCAGTGAGGGGGCAGATAGACTTGTTGGGCAGGCTGCATTCAATGTACTAGCTAAGGCCAAGGACTTGGAAAAACAAGGAAAACATATCCTTCATTTCGAGATAGGGGAGCCAGATTTTGACACGCCACAGCATATTAAAGATGCTGCAGAAAAGGCACTGGAGGCCGGCGAGACCCACTATGTTAATTCATACGGTATTCCTGAGCTTCGGGAGGCTATTTGCGACGAGATAGAGAAAACCCGCGGCTTTAGACCGGACATGGATCAGATACTGGTATGCCCAGGTGCAAACCCTATTATCTTCTTTGCTGCTGCATGCCTGATTAATCCAGGCCAGAATATGGCCTTGCAGGACCCGGGATTTCTGACATATTATTCAGTTCTAAATTATACTGGCATACGTGGAAATATGGTTAAGCTGAAGGAAGAGAACGAATTCCGCATGGACCCTGAAGACCTTTTGAATGTAATTGACCAGGACACGCGAATGATCCTCATGAACTCGCCGTCCAACCCCACTGGCGGAGTAATGACCAAGGCGGAAATTGAGCGGGTTGCAGAGATTGCCGAGGAGAAGGATTTATACTTGCTCAGCGACGAGATATACAGCAAAATGACTTACGACCTTGAGCATTACAGTCCATCAGTTCGGGACCAGTGCAAGGAGCGCACTATTATTCTTGATGGTTTTTCCAAGGCATATGCAATGACTGGCTGGCGGCTTGGATATGCTATTGGCCCTGCCCCGGTAATAGAAAAGATGGGGCTTCTGCTTCAGACAATCGTCAGTTGTACGCCATCATTCATCCAGCATGGTGGAATTGCCGCGCTGAAAGGGCCAGAGAACATTAATGAATGGATGAAAGAGTTCAGGAAAAGGCGGGATGTTCTGGTTGACGGTTTCAATAGTATTCCAAAACTTAGTTGTGTTAAGCCCGAAGGCGCGTTCTACGCGTTCCCGAATATTGCTGGCACAGGAATGACAAGCCAGGAATTTGCAGATTTTGCACTTGAGGAATTGGGAATCGCACTATTGCCAGGCACAGCATTCGGACCTGGCGGCGAAGGTTATGTTAGATTGTCCTATGCAACTGCAATTGATGATATTAAAATGGCCATTGATAGGTTGAGGGAAGGACTCTGAATCAGCCCCGAAACTTTAAATGCAACAAGGAAATTCCCGTGCCCACACAAGCCACCGTAGCTTAGACCGGTTGAGCGGCTGATTTGTAATCAGCAGGTCGGGAGTTCAAATCTCTCCGGTGGCTCTTTATTTTATATCTAAGTAAAGGCGAGACGCCGGAGATCTCCGGTGGCATCTTCTATTATTATAATTAAATTTTGTGCAGTGGCTCGTATATCTTTGATATAATAGTTCCAGATGGCTCTTTTATTTTATGGCCTTCATCATCATGGTCTTCAGCTTCTTCTTGGTATTATAATCATGAACAATCTCAATGGGCTCCAGTGTCCAGGGATTAAGACCGGTCCAGTACATGCAGGTGCTGACGCTCATTGGCGTTGGTGTGAACAGTTGAAAGTTCTCAACATTTTCCAGCTTTTTAACCCTTTTAACAAGGGCCTTCATTTGATTCTCGCCATCACCTGGATGTCCCACCATGAAGTAATATCTTAATTCCTGACCAGTATCAATGTTTATTGAATCAAAATAATCAATAAACTCATCAAGTCTATCATTGCCCTTGTTCATTAGTTTCAGAACTTCCGAAGAAACATGTTCCGGAGCAATTTTCAGGGTGCCGGAAATGTGGTGTTCCGAAAGCTGGCGAATATACTCCTTGCTGCTCAGTGCCATATCATATCGAATTCCGCTGCGCACGAATATTTTTTTCACGCCTTTAACTTGCCTGGCCCTCTTCATTAAGGCGATTAAACGGTCATGGTTGATGGTCTGGCATTCTGTACAATTGCTTCCGCAATCTTCCTGGCAGTCCATGCCGTACATGTTTGCCGAAGGTCCGCCCAGATCGTCTATGTTTCCTTGAAAACTGGGATATCTGGTTATTCTCTCAATCTCGGAAATTATGCTGTCCTGGGACCTGGAGACTATTTTGCTGCCCTGATGCAGAGAGATTGAACAAAAATTGCAGTCCCCAAAACATCCACGATGGGTCACAACAGAGAATTTAGCCATGTATAATTGCGAGTTCTTGTGCAGCTTTCTTTTGAAATCCAGCGAATACAGCCAGTCAAGATATTTGCTGGTATATTCCGGGTATTTGTACTGCAATAGGAAATTATTATCATATTCCTGTGCCAGATTTTTATCAACAGAAAAACCAACCTGCATTTCACAGAACTTTTCCATGCTGTCCTGTACCTCTGGCCAGCTTGGTAGAATTTGGAAATCTTCGGGAACTTCCTTGGAAATCACGCAGGTTCCTGGCACACCTGCCAATTCTTTTCCTTGCTTAGCTCTTTCTGCAAGCTCGGTAATCTGGATTTCTCCATTTCCATAGACCAGTACATTGGCTCTAGCATCGTACATTATGCTGCGCCTGAGGTCATTGTCCCAGTAATCATAATGGGCAAATCTTCGGAGTGATGCTTCGATTCCTCCAATAATTATCTGGCAGCCCTTGAAATGCCGCCGAAGAGCATTGCAATAAACAATAATCGCACGGTCTGGCATTGGAAGATTGTCCTGAGTATAATCCTTATTTCTCTCTTTCTTCAGCGGAGTATAATTGTTCAGCATGCTGTCAATGGAGCCAGCAGTTACTCCGAAGAATAATTTCGGGTTACCAAGTCTAGTAAAATCTCTTTTAGATTCTGGCTTTTCAATTATTCCCACATTGTACCCATGATGGTCAAGAACACGGGCTATCATTCCCACTGGCGATAGGGGATGGTCATCCCAGTATTCTGCGCTTATCAGAATAATGTCAAAATTCTTGCCAGTCCTTGAAATCATGAATCATTATCAGCAAGCCAGCTAATAATGATTTCTAGGGTCTGTGTTTGGTTATTGTTATTGAGGGTCTTTGTTTGGTTATCGTTAGTAAGGGTCTGTGTTTGGTTATCGTTAGTAAGGGTCTGTGTTTGGTTATCGTTAGAGAGGGTCTAGTTATTTGGCTCACCGGCCTCATTAATTTTCCCTAGCCCCTTCTGCTTTCGAGGCAATTCGAAAGTAGCGAACCCTAGCCCCTAACGTATTCTAAGTACCCTAGACCCTGCCGATAATCACTTTTATTTACTAGAGGCTAAATGCCAATCCATGAAATCCCAGCTATCCAGCTTTGACATTGCCGCTTTGGTCAGCGAGTTTCAGCAATGCTTAGACCTCAGGGTTGAAAAGATATTCCTCAAGGGTTATGATGATTTGTTCATCAGACTCACTGGCATAGGAGTGAAAAAGACCATCAGCATCAGACTGGGACAGTCAATGTGGCTGGATCATAGCTTCCGAACTTCAGAAAGTGTGGTACCGCCAACTTTCGCCATGCTGCTGAGAAAGTATATGTCCGGAAAAGCTATCAAATCCATAACCCAGCATGAATTTGATAGAATCGTCGTATTCGAGCTTCAGGATGATGTGAAATTAATAGCTGAAATGTTCGGTGGCGGCAATTTAATATTGATTGAAAAAAATAAAATTATCCAGCCTCTTACATCCAAGTCATGGCGGGCAAGGGAGGTCAAGAGGGGCTATGATTATCAGTTTCCCCCGGAAAGTGCGAACCCTTTCTCCTTTAGCCAGGAAGAAATAGTCAATATCCTCAAAAACTCAAAAAAGGATTTGGTAAGATGTTTGGCCATGGACCTGAACCTTGGCGGCGCATATGCAGAGGAGATTTGCCATAGCCTGGCCCGGGATAAAAAGGATAAAACAACAGAGCTTTCTCATGAGGAATATCTAGAAATTCATGAGATAATCCAGACCTTCAAGGATATGCTGGGCGATACTCAACCGCAGATAATTTTTGATGATGATAATATTCAATTTGACGTTTTACCATTTGAGCTTTCAATGCATGCAGGTCTTGATAAAAAGAAGTATGAACATTATAGCCTGGCAATAAAAGAGTATTTTGCTAACCTTCCAGAAAACATGGTTGAGGAAGGGCCACAGAAAAGCCAACGGCAATTACAGCTGGAAAGGCAGCTGGCACATCAGCTGGAGGCCATTGGAAAAATGGAAATTCAGGCAAAGGAATTTCAAGAAATTGGTGATTTAATTTACGCCAATTATGGAATTCTGGATGGCCTGCTGAACAATGTGAATAAAATATTAGAAGGCGGAAACTGGCAGGCTGCAAGAACCAGCATTTTGGAGATGGATGATGTGGCTGATTTTAACCCGGATGAAGGCATGTTGACTGTTATACTGGCTCATGGCGTGGAAGCTAATTTAAATGTCAGGCTGAACCTCAATGACAATGCCTCTATATTCTATGAGAAATCAAAGAAGGCAAAGCATAAACTTCAGGGAGCTAGCATTGCTGTTGGGGATACTAGAAAACTACTCAAAGGCGCAGAGAAAGTAAGTGCTGATAAGCATGAATCCGGCAATAAGAAGCAGACCAAAAGATTCTGGTTCGACAAGTTCCGCTGGTTTCAGAGCAGCCAGGGGCATATGGTTGTGGCAGGCAGGGATGCCAGGACAAATGACCATGTTGTTAAAAAACATTTAAAAGATGGAGATTTCTATGCGCATGCGGACATGAGCGGCGCTCCAAGTGTAGTTATCAAGGAAGTAAGCCAGGATCATGAACAGACACTTCATGAAGCCTGCATTTTCGCAGTATCATTCTCAAAGGCCTGGAAAGGCAAGATTGCCTCAGGAAGCGCATACTGGGTGAAGCCAGACCAGGTTTCAAAAACCCCTCAACCAGGGGAATTTCTTGCCAGGGGAGCATTCGTCATTCGGGGAAAGCGAAATTATTCTAAGAAATTAGATCTAAGACTGGCCATTGGAAAGGTTCTAATTCAGGGTGCTGAGAAGATTATGTGCGGCCCGGAATCCGCATTAGCAGCCCTGACGTCTGAATATTATATTATAGAACCAGGCGATGAAAAATCAAATGCTTTTTCCAAAAAACTATCAGATAAATACAATGTTCCCATCGAAGAAATTGATAGGATTCTGCCACCAGGTGATATAAGACTAATAAAATCCCCTTAGTGAGGGCTCCCCAACCCTAAAGGGTGGACTGCTTTCGGGTTAACGCCCGAAAGCAGTGGCATCCTGCTCGGACATGTTCAGTGAAAATAGGTCATTTATGGCCTGATAGTTTACGTCGTAATAGATTCAACATGTTCCAGGCACTTTTGCAGACTCTCCACAGCCTCGATGATTTTACCATCCTCAAGCATCTTTTTTGTTTCTGTGATAAGTTCAACTGCACCAGACACATCAATGCCAGTCATTTTCAGGTCCCTTATGAGGATGGCCATGCTATCTATGTCCTCAGCCACCTTTTTGTGGAATCCGGTTTCAGCAAACTCAATACCCTCATTGATTATCTCGATTGCTATTTTCAAATTACCTTTCTTGCTCTCTGCAACAGCCTTTGCAATTAATCGTTTAGCGTGATTGATATCTACATCAAGTGCTCTTGCCAGTGCCAGGTATGGCTTAACATGTGAAGCTCTCTTGGAAAGATACTTTTTCATCTCAGTATCAGTCATGTTTTCCAGGTCCGGCTTCTCAGGTTCCGGTCTGGTATAATCCATATCAATACTAATACCGCTGGGAGATATTTCATCAAATGAGTGGGGCTTCGTTACTTCGGGGCCATCAATCTCAGGCTCTGGCTCCGGCTCTTCAATTGGTTCTGGCTCTGGTTCTTCAACAATTTCCGTATCTTGTTCAATCACTGGCTCTTCAACCAACTCGGCCTCAGTGTCTGGGACTTCAGGCTGAGTTGTAAGTTCTGGCAATTCATCTTCTGGTGAATCCTCTGGTTCTGGTTTCGGCTCTTCAACAATAATCTCTTCCTCAACCGAATCTGGTTCCTCTTCTTCCAGTTCCTCTGCTGGTTCTGGCTCATGTTCTTCAGCTGGCTTATCCAATTTCAGTTCATCCTCAAACTCATCATCCTCATCTTCACCGCCAATTGCTAATCCAGCAGAAGTGCTTGTAATAATGTGACTATAACATTCCGCAGCCTTAGTTGAGTCGCCAAGCTTATTGTATACCTCTGCCTTGGACATCCAGGCTGCCTGAAATGTCTTGTCCAGCTCCAGTGCCCGGTTAAATGAATTCAATGCTTGTTCATATTCTTCAATCTTGACCAATGTAGCTCCTCTGGCATACCATAAGTCCTTGTTATCAGGACTTCGCAAAAGTTTGCTATCATAATATGAAAGTGCCAGTCTATCAGAATCCTCATCATCAACACCACCAGGTTCGAAAATGCAACCGCATTCATAACATGAGGTTTCATATGCACTCACAATGGTCCCGCAAAGCGGGCACTGGTATTCAGATTCCACAGTTTCCTTGGTTATTTCTGTCTCTCTAATTTCCTCGAGACTTGATTCCCTAAGAGCTGTCTTGATCTCGCCAGCAGCTTTTCTTCCAATGCCGCGGATATTCATCAATTCCACAACACTGGCCCGCTTGAGCGTTCGAAGGTCTTTGAATCCAGCATCATAGAGTATTTTTGCCTTCAGAGGACCAACATCAGATAGTTTCACAAGCTCCTCCAGCTCAACATCTACAAAAACATCGGTTGCTATGAGTTCGGCAGTTTCCTTGTCTTCCTCACTTGGCATTTCAGCAATCTCGACCTCATCAATGTCTGTGTCTGGTACCGATTTTTGGCTTTCATTCATTTCAGCCCCACATTTAGGACATTCTGTAACTGATTCATCCACTTCAGCATCACATAAAGGACATTTTGACGGAATCTCATCAAATGCTGTTCCACAAACACTGCAAGCTTCTGCGCCTTCGCCTATTTTGCTTCCGCAAACAGGACATTTATCCATCCCGGCCACAATATACTGTAAAGTGCCAGCTTCTTATATACTTTACCAAATAGTTATATATGGGGGGTAATAAGGATTAAATAGAGATAATTTAAAACCCAAAAATCTTAAATGAAGGAACCTATCCAGGCTTAGTTTATTAAACAAGCGCCACGCCTGAATCACTAACGTGACTCAGTCTAATATCGGGAAACAAGTTTCCTCAACACGCGTGTTTAATAAGGACTCCTTCATGCTTTAGCGTGTGGAGCCCCCATATGCCCGGATAGGGTAGCTAGGATATCCTGAGAGCTTGCGGAGCTTTTGACCCGAGTTCGAATCTCGGTCCGGGCGTATATTCTATTTAATTAACTAATTGAATTTTATCTTATAAGGGCTCCTAGGTATCTGATAGGATACCCCAATGCTTTAGTTTTGGGGAGCCCTCATTTTCTCTGGCTATCTATACAAAATGTTTTTATATAAATGAATATATATACCTCCTTGGATGGGACACAAGCTCAAGCTACGGGTTTGTGTCTAGGATGGGATAAAATGAATGACTGGATAGAATCCGATATAACTGAGAACCAGAAAAGGATGAGTGCGGTGAAATATTTTTCTCTGGCTGCATCAATAGCTCTGTTTATTCTCTATGGGATCGTTATGGGCTGAACAATAGATAAAACCATATACGTCATGCAATTGGTAGAGTTGAGGTACTCTCGTGAGAATAAACCACAAGGACTACAAGACTGGCCAGATTAAACTTAGAGTGCAAACTCTTGATGATCTATGGCACTTGTACAATATCATTGAGCCAGGTGACCTGGTTTTCGCATTAACCACTCGTAGAGAGGAAGCCAGAGCCGACGCTGTCCGGGCCGAGCGCGGAGAGAAGAAAAAGATGCGGCTTAGCATTCGTGTGGAGAAAGTGGAATTTCATGAATTTGCTGACTGGCTCAGGGTACACGGGACAATCGAGGACGGCCCGCAGGATATTGGTTCGTATCACACTTTGAACATAACTGTTGATGAAAATATGACAATCCAGAAGGTCTGGTCAGCACATCAGATGGATGTTCTGGACCGCGCCGAGAAAACCATGGAACGGCCTTTAGTAACTTTTATTGCCATTGATGATGAAGAGGCAATAGTTGCCCAGCTCCGGGAGTACGGAATAAAATTCATAGCCAGCGTTGTTTCCGGCAAGTCAGGAAAATTCTATTCAACAAAGGCGAAAAGGCCTGATGAATACTTTGAAGAAATTATCGGAATATTCAAGGCCAGTGCCCCGGGACCGCTGATAATTTTAGGACCGGGATTCGCCAAGGAAGGGTTATCCAAATATGGTCGGGATAAGTATTCAAAATTCTTCGATGAAGCACAGGTAGTTTCCAGCGGCCAGACAGGAATGGCTGGCGTGCAAGAAATTTTAAAGATGGGAATAGGCTCGAAGATTTTGGAGGATTCCCGGGTGGGCCTGGAAACCCGGCTTGTGGAGCAATTGCTGGCCGAGATTGGCAAAAATGGATTATTCGCATACGGAAAGGCAGATGTGCAGAACGCCATAAATGCCAATGCTGTTGAGACTCTTTTGGTGACCAGTAACTCAGCTAGAGAACGAATTTTTGAGAAAATTATGGAAGAGGCCAGCAAGCTCGGCGCAAATCTCGTGGTAGTTAGCGAACATCATGATGCAGGAAAACAGCTGGATGCATTGGGAAGTATTGGGGCGATTTTGCGGTATAAGTTGGGATAGGAAACATTCTTAATCCCGAAAATCTATTCAGGTCTATGCCACCCAAAAAGAAACCACAGCCAGACATTGCGCCAAAAATACCCTGCGTCAAGCGCCGGAGCCGCAACAAGGACCAGGAGAGGAAAAAATTGCATGCGCGGTTTGTTGCCCTTCTCTTCGAATGCGACGATTACTGGTCTGGCAAACGGGAAAAACATTCTCATGTTCATCCAATTTTTAAGGAATACTGGCGGCTGGTCCAGATAGCCAAACATCTGTACCCGAAAAATCTGATATTCGATGAGCTGGACATATCCCAGGAAACGCAGCCAAATATAGACGATATCCAGGCTATTGAGATGGATATTCGAAAATTGATTTCAGTGTTTGAGGTTGAAGATTCTCCAGAAGAAAAGGATGAATGTTAATATTAGCAGTAAACTACCAGGCCCTAAAGAACCTGGCGTTCAGCTATGTGTGGCAGTAAGAAATCTGGACTACAGAAGTTTCACAAACTCTTCAACGGATAAATTTGCATCTTTAATGATATGTCTTAATAGTCCTCGCTTAATCGGGTTATGTAACGGAACTGTTAGTGGTTTACGGCCAGGTTCATAAATCGCTTTCAATCGTACATGGCTCCCTTTCTGGCGAACAACTTCATATCCAACTTTATTGAGTGCCTTAATTACATCTTTACCAGAAATTACAGGTAATTTAATGCTCATACAGACACCATTACGGTGCCAACTAGTGAATTGGATGGGTCTGGAATCTCTTCACCATCAGCCATAATATCTTCCAAGCATAATTCAATGGCTTCTTTGATATTATCCAATGCTTCCTGAACCGATTCACCTTGGCTGTAACAGCCAGGTATTGATGGGCACATTACTACATAACCCCCATCTTCATCTGGTTCCAGTATTACTTTGTAATTGTAAGCTTTCATATTACTAACCTCTTGATTTCATATATTATTATACTACTAATTAAGTTTACTGCTAACTGATTGATTGGTTTTCAAGATATACTTTCATCAGAGCCAGATGCCGTCAGCAAATTCTGAACAGCATCTATATAATCTTCTGGTTTGGAATCCAGCAAGGCCTTTGCAAAGTCAGACAGATAATTTCCATAATCCAGTTCCTCTTTGCTGAACTGCCATTCTTTTCCTTTTATTGCACCCAGTGCCTTGAAAAACCCGCAGTTTATACTTTTTATTTTAGTCTCTTTGCCAGTCTTATCAATTAGCCGAATAGTTTCTTCCTTGCCCATGGCCTTGTAGGTCCTGGCAACCTCATCAATATGCTTTCCCAGCTTTCCAAGATTCTTCAAATCTGGCAGGGCATCAAGCACATTCTTGCTCTTTACCTGAATTTTCGCGTCCCGGAGTATCTGGGCCGGTTTTTTTCCAGAGTCTCTGCTTTCTTGATAAATCTTCCTGGCTAGTTCTTTGTCGCCAATTACTGCATAAATCGCACTAGCTCCGATTTTATCCCAGAATATGGAAAGCACCGCATTTGGTGTTGCGGTGTCCAGAACTATTGGTTCAGAAGCCGCTTTCAGCACTCGCTTGAGAGCCAGCTCCTCAATTTCCGAGGGATTTAAAGCATCGATAAAAGCCTGATAATCATCCTCATAGCATACATTGCCCAGGACAAAAATAGGCTTTCCAAGATTAGCCAGTGAATCCCGCACTAATTGTGAATACTTGTCCAATAATTCCTTATCAGATATGGTTCCAACCTTGTACTGGCCAAGCAATTCTCTTGTATTAACATTTGAGCCAGATAAAGAACATTCGTCAGATTTACATTTCAAATCATGCTCCAATATGATATTGATGTCTGCACCAGGATCCTTTGCCAGCACCCTGCCTGTTAGCTCGGTATAGAGATTTGCCTTTCTGGAAGTGCATGATTTGCATAATTTTACTGACTGGTCAAGGGATAATATTTGAACATTCAGGCTTTGGCCTTCATGCTCGTTCATGTGTTCGCATTGATAATCTCCCTTGCTTTTTCTCAGGGAGTATCCGCTGATTCTGAAGATTTCAGAAAGTAACTTTATCGGGTATTTGGGGTTTCGGCCAGAACATGTAATTCCCTCTGAAGATGAATATAGGTGAATGCCTTTTTTCAGGGCAATTTCCGAGTAAGCCAGAAGCCGCAGAATTGGATCATCAAAATGCTGAAACCCTATCAGTGTCTCTTTTTTCACTTTACCTCGCACGGTGTAGCTGACATCGCCACTGGGAAGCTTGGCAGAAGCAAACATTATAGGAGTGGTCTCGGAGGCCAGTATCAGCATTGAGGCATAACCTCTTTCAAATTGCTTTCCGCTTCCTGCCAATTTTTTAAGGGCGATGGGATTGGATTTCATGGAGTTTATCTTCTGAAGTTTTATCAGTATCTTATCAAAGGCACATTTGGAACATTCGCTCTCGCATTTGGGAATCAGCATCTTAGGGTCATTAGCCATCTTATTGGCCAGCTTCCTCAAATTAGCCTGCTGAATCTTTGTTCCGGTGCCTATGCCGAACCTTCTCATTCTTGGCTTTTTCACAAGACGCCGAATCATAAGGGGTTATTTCAAGTTGTCTATTGCTACAGGGCCTAGGGTACGCTGCTTCCGAGTCGGCTCGAAAGCAGAAGGGGCTTGGGTCTAGGGTGTTTGAAATATGCTTGGATTATGTTTGGGTCCAAAGGGCTTGGAAAATAGAAAGATGCTGGCTTTTCAAAAGCCAGCTTTCTAGACCCTCATTAACGATAACCATGCATATACCCTTTCTTAACGTTAATTAAGCATAGACCCTCTTCTAACATTAACTAAACACAGCCCCTTTATTAGCGTTAGGCCTTGATGCAAAACTAATCACTCCACTGGAAATCTAACCAAGCCAGCATCCTAATGTTATGAGCATTGATTTTGGATTGTACTTCATTTTTTCGACCAATTTTTGAACGGCATCGAATTCTGTATCCGAAACGTGTTTT
>JAUWNU010000004.1 GCA_030612505.1 Methanomassiliicoccales archaeon | reverse complement strand
GTATTTCCAACAACCCAGCCATTGAATCTGTCTGAACGGTATGCCTCTATGTTTGTCCTGTAATAAAGCACATCATAGGGCAGATCATAGCAAATGCTGGCCTGGGCATCGAACACTGCTTGCTCTCTCTCGTTTGGGTCATCAGTCATTCTTGCCAATTCGATTATCTGGTCATAGCTCTGGTTTTGGTAGCCTGGATAGTTCAAGCCGTTTTGGACCCTGCTGGAATGGAAAAAATCATAGAGAAATACAGTAGGGTCGGTCTCTATGTTCCAGGTGTCGATAAAGATGTCAAAATCCCTTTGCTCTATCCTGGATATGCCCCAATTGTAATCAACACTGGTCTCGGCATTTATTCCGACGTCCTGAAGTTGTTCTGCAATCATTACCCCGGTTTGGGCTCTGATTGGGTCATAGTTTGCATCAGGTGTCAGAATCTTGATTATTCCACCTTGTGCGCTCCCAATCTCGCTACCATCAGGGTTGTTCCAGTGATTCGTTGGGCCTGGTGGGGAATCTGGGTCATCCAACACATATCCTGCATTGGAAAGTATCTCAATAGCTTCACCAGGGTCAAAACTGTATCTTGGAATGGTTTCATTGAACCAGGAATCGATGGAGCTCACTGGCCCCTGTCCACAAATGCAAAAATTGAGATAATATCTACTGAGTATTTTCATTTTATCAATGCAATGGGCAATGGCCCTTCTCAAGGGCTTACCCACATCATGGCCAGTCTCATTATAACCAAAGGATTCTCTGCGCATATTGTATGTCAAGTAACCGAATCCCTGCCCATGGGATTGCTGAAGTGCTATCCCTGGTTCATTAGCTAGCTCCTGCACGGAGTTCGGCGGAACAGACCATCCGAGTAAATCAATATCACATCTTTTAAGTGCCAATATGGCGGCCTCTGAAGTCTTGTAAACACTGAAACTTATACCATCAAAATAGGGTTGGATAGCCATTGACCTACCGGAATTATCCAAACAACAATCTTCATATTTGTAGCCATCTTTGAAAAAATGGCTGCTCCACTTAGTGATATTACAATATTGGCCCTGTTCCCAGAGCTCCCATCTGAATCTCCCGCTGCCCACTGGTTCCGGATTCTCATAGGCCTGTGCTAAATCAACTTGCCAGGCATCATCCGAGGAAGAATTATAACCGGAGTCGCACCAAATTTTCGCCCCGTTCACGTTCTGGCCAGATTCGGTGTGTGCCCAGATATGCTCTGGCAGTAAAATTATTCCCAATGTCCTGTCGAAGAAATGCCAGTATGATGTTTGAAGGGTAAATCTCAGGGCCGCTCTGAGGCCGTCGGAACTCTCCCATACAGTTTCGACGTGAAGCCAGTTGTCAATAGAATAATTATTTCCCATAAGACACTCGACATCGCCAGTCCAGATAGTAGACTGGGCTGCAACATGGTATGAAAAGAGTACATCATCAATGTCCATCTGTACGCCGTCATGCCAGCAGACATTCTCAAATTCGTAGAAAACCACCGCTTCTTTATTGCTTGAGTTTTTCCACAATTCCTGTTTTGTGTAGCTGAAATTGCCGATTGTGCAGTCATCCCAGTCTATGATATCAAGATCATTGGAGAGGCCAGCGGTTCCTACGGCAATGTAAGGAATCTGCAAGTTATTTTCGGGGTTGAAATAGACTGGACTATCATAGAGCCAGCGTGTCATGTACCATGTCCAGTAATCTGAGCTTGTCAGTGGATTAGTGGTTCTCAAATCATCCTGTACCGCGACTCTGAGGGTTATTATTTCATCATCCTGCCCGCTGGTCAGCCCTGGGGCCAACCCCACAAAAAGCAGCATACTTATGATGAACATTGCCCATATCTTCATGGTCTTCTCCCGAATATGACAATAATAATCATCGCTATAAACATGCCGCAACATATCATAATTGCTTCGTTCCAGTATATGAATTTCGGCGGCGGTGGGGGAGGCGGAGGAGGCCAGCTGTCATCATCCACAATATAAACATTGATTGAATTATCCCCTGGCTTGAAATTTAGATCTCTGGTATATTCAGCAGAGGCAGTTACCAGATATTCCGCAATGGAACCATCATCATTTTGCAAATCTGTTGCAGTGATGGTGAATGTGACTTTCCCATCCAGGTCGGTGGTATCATGTGTCGGTGTTAATGTTGGAATTGCCGGAGATACAGAAACAGAAACTGTCGCACCCTGCACCGGGTCGCCGTTTTCATCAGTCACTTCCACCTCAATATAGGTAAATCCGAATGTCTGGCCATCAGAACTAATGTCCGGGTCTATCACATCCGGGTCAGCAGACATTTTCACGTTTAAGAACGGCACTTCCTCTGGATAGACCGTAATCAAGGTCAGCCTGCTGGGTGCAGGGTCATATTCAGTATCGCCACTCCAATATGTTGCAGTTTTTATTTGAATTGTTACCTGGCTTCCGTTATTTACTGCATCATTGTCATTGGGGTCAACATAGGGTGCTGTAAATGTCGTCGTAAACTTTCCGCTGGATGTTGTGTCGCCTTCCGTCGCTCCCAGAGTGCCAGAACTGGCATCAAGAATAACATGGGCTCCTTCAAGCGGGTTCCCGTCCTGGTCCTTTACGAAAACAGTAATCTGGGTTGTGGAATTCGAAACAATAGCAGAGGGAGGACTCACAAACTGGGCATTGACCTTGTACGGGCTGGGTGCCCGAATGTTCATTATTGACTGCCAATTAAATATAGAACCAGTATCTCCAACAACCCAGCCGGTGAACCTGTCAGAACGGTATGCCTCGATGTTTACCCTGAAATACAGCACATCATAGGGCAAATCATAGCAGATGCTGGCCTGTGCGTCAAATATTGCCTTCTTCTTTATTTCAGAGTCATTTGTCTGGCGGGCCAGGTCAATGATTTCATCGAAGGACTCATTCTGATAACCAGGGTAATTTTGACCACTTTCTGCATTACTGGAATGGAAAAAGGCATGAAGAAAATCTGTTGGGTCGGAACCAATGCGCCAGCCCAGAATATACATGTCAAAATTTCTATTATCTGCAATATCCACAATTGAACCAAAGTCCATTACATTTGCTTCAACATATAAACCAATGTTCTGAAGTTGATTGGCTATCATAATAACAATGCCGCCACGTCTGGGATCCCAGTCAGAGTATGGGCCTATCAATCTAATAAGTCCATTCTCTCCGCTGCCAATCTCACTCCCATCTGGATTATTCCAGTGATTTGTTGACCCTGGTGGCCGGCTGGGGTCATCAAGTATATACCCGGCATTCTCCAGTATGCTTATTGCCTTTTCCGGGTCAAAATCGTAGGTGGGTAATGATTCATTGTACCAATCACTAATAGAACTGACCGGCCCATTGCCTGGAATTCCAAAATTAAGCAAAAGCCTCTGCACTATTCTCTCCCTATCAATACAATGGGCTATTGCCTGCCTCAATGGCTTTCCAAAATCATCCTCTGGAGCGTATGGGAATGATGCTGATTCATTGTACCCAAAAGATTGCCTCCGCATATTATAGCTAAGATAGAAAAACCCTTGCTCCGGCGATTGCTGGAGAGCCACGCCTGGCTCATTGGCCAGCTCCTGAACAAAAGTTGGCGGCACAGACCAGGCAATGTAATCAATATCATCATTCCACAGAGCCAGAACAGCAGCCTCGGCAGTCTTGTAAATTTTGTAAACAATAGCATCAATATTCGGCTGCCTGGCTAGGCTTCTTCCATCTGCATCAATGCAATATTCTTCATACTTGAATCTTTCATCATAAAAATGGTCTCTGAATGTTGTGATTTTACTTATCTGGCCAACTTCCCAGTGATCCCATTCAAATGGGCCATTGCCTATAGGATGCTCATTATCATAGGCCTGAGCAAGGTCCACCTGCCATGCATCATCAGCATCTGGGTCATAACCAGCATCGCACCAAATTTTCGCGCCATCTACATTCTGGCCAGATACTTTGTAGGCCCAGATATGTTCCGGCAGCAGGAAGGTGGATAATGTGCCTCTGAAGAAATCATAATATGGTTCTGTGAGCATGAACTTCAGGGCAGCCTGAAGTTTATCTTCCGACTCCCAGACCTTCTGAATGCTCAGCCAACTGGTTGCAGAATAATTAGTGCCTTCTTTTCCACCATTATCTTTCAAGCAATTTGTTGAACTGGACCATTCTGGAACCTGCGCAGTTACGTGCATTGAGAACATAATATCCCGGATGTCCATCTGCTCGCCGTCATGCCAGTAAACGTCCTCAAAATCATAGAATATTATTGCCTCGCCGATTGTGGAGTTCCAGGTGCTGTTGGGAGTATAATCAAAATCACCAATATTGCAGTCTGTCCAGTCAATAATGCCATCATCCAGAGTGGAGGCCGAGCCAATGGCAATGTATGGAATTAATTCATCGGTGTCTGGATTTGTGTTCATTGGGCCGTCATACAGATACCCGATAACATTCCAGGTCCAGACATCTCCTGCCGTTAATGGGTTTGTGGTTTTCAAATCATCCTGCATTGCCACCCGAAGAATCAGTTCATCATCTTGTGCCTGGCTGATGCCTGCCAGTCCTGAAAAAAGAATAGCAAATGCCACCATGACCGCAATAACTCTCATTCCAGCTTCCTCACATAGACCAGCATGGCGACCATCAAAATAAAGATTAGTATGAGGGAAATAGGCAATGCCATGTAATATGTCCAGTCATTTTCCTGCATTGCATCATTGCCTTCTTCTGGAGTATCAGTTTCCCCTTCAATTTCCTGCCCCCCGACAAAAAAAGAAGGGAGGATAATCATGAATACTATGAATAGTACAAGCAAAAACCTGAATCTTTTCCCGACACCAAGATGTTTGTTATTTATTGTTAAGACTGCCCTAATACTTTCACCATGGTAAACGTTTCAAAATAGTATATATATGAATATTGGTACGGTTTTTTGTCTAATATATAAACTCATTGGTATAGGCTTTTGTAAAAGGGTCTAGGGTTCAGGGTCTATGTTTATAGATTAGTATAGAGGGTCTAGGGAAAATTAATGAGGCCGGTTAACCAAAGTATATCTCGTTTATTGTCTGGGGCACCAGTCAAATAACCCTAGGCTCTCACTAACGATAACCAAACATAGCCCCTATCACTATTGTATACAAACTCAGACCCTCTCTAACAATAATCAAGTATAGACCCTTACTAACAATAATTAAACACAGACCCTAGACCCTTTATTAGCATTAACTAAGCACAGCCCCTAATTTTACAAATCAGCTAGACGATTTTTCAAACGCGATAACTCATCCTGCCTCTTCTTCCACTTCTCTTCTTTATCGGCCAGCGCCATTTCCCTGGCCTCCAGATCATCAAGCTGGCTCTGGAATTCTGAACGGATTTCCTCGCGCATATCGTCTGCCTTTTTCTCAAGCTTCCATTCCTGGGCCTTGAGCTTCTCATCCTTGGCTAGAAGCATCTTTTCGTGATCCCTGAGATTTCTATCTTCGATATCAAGTTCTTCCTTGGCTATCATGACCTTTGCCATCTCTGCCTTGATATTGGCCATTTCCTGGTTAACCTCTTTTTCATGGGCCTTCAGGGCGTCCCGCTGCTCCTTGACTTTATCTGCATTTTTGCGGATGGCAGTTTCCTTGGTCTCTATTGCCTTTTCTTTCTTGGCAGATTCCCTTTCAAGAACTTTTTTTGCCTCAGCTAAGCTTTTTTCGGAGGTTTCAACTGCTGATTCCCGGTCTGCGATTCCATCATCCTTGTCTTCCAGCTCTTTCTCACGCTGGTCAAGTTCTAATTTTAAAGAATCAAGTGCAGAACGATGCCTGTCAATATCAACATGAGCGTCCTTGAGCACATTTTCCCGGTGCTTGAGCTTTTCTTCTTCCTTAACCAGCTTTTCCTGTTGTATCTCAACCTGCTTCTCTTGCTTGACAATATCTCTCTCAAGGCGCTGCTTTTCCTTGGCCAGCTCTTTTTTCTGGGCTCCAATCTGGCCCTTCTCATCTGATAGGGCAGCCTCCCGGTCTTCCAGTTCCTTGCCCTGCTTTGCTATCTCCTCGATGCGCAGCTCTGCCTGAACAGTTAATTCCTCTATATCTTTAAAACTGTTCTGGAGCTTTTCATTCTCCCTGGCCAGGCGCTTTTCTTCCTTCTTCATCTCTGTTGTGGCGCCCTTGAGCTCCTTCTGCATATCATCAAGCTTTTCCATGTCTGCATTAAGCCGCTCTTCATCTGATGCAAGTACCCGCTCCTTCTTGTCAATCTCCCTTGAGATATTTCGGAGTGCTTTTTTCTCATCCTTCAGGGTCTCCTGCATCTTGTCAAGCTGCAGGTTCACCTTGCCCAATGCCTTTTTCTCGCGTAGGAATTCGTCTTTCTCGTCCTTTAGCAAGGATAATTTTTCAAAATGTTCCTCTCTGTCTGCAGTAATCTGCGCCTCACTGGCCTCAAGTGCTGCCCCCCATTGCTGATATTCTTTTTCACGGTCATCAAGCAAAGTTACTTTCTCATCAAGATTATGGGCCAGCAAGTCAAGGCGTTTAGTTTCATGGGCTGCTGATTTTCTTTCTGAATGAAGCTTTGTCTCAAGTTCTTCAATGTGGTTCTCTTGCCTGGTAAGATAATCCCGGGCCTCATCAACTTCCTTTCCGAGCTCCTGAGCAGCATTTTCCCGATTGGCCAGTTCCTTCTCTGATTTTTGCAGGCGGTCTTCTGTCTTCAGTAAAAGTGATTCCTTTTTCACATAATCTTCAAGTTTTGATTCCAAGTCAGCCCGGGCATGATTCTGCCGCTTTGTTTCCTCGGAAATGTCTTTCCAGAGCGATTCAAGTTCCTGGCGTTCCCTAGCAATTCGCTTTTCCTTCTGAATCATCCCTGATTCCCGGGTACGAATAACTTCCTCTTCCTTGGCCAGCACCATTTCCTTCTTGCGCAGAGATTTTTCTTTCTCATCAAGAATTCTTGCCCGGTTCTCCAGCTCCTCACCTTTGGCCTGGAGCCTCATCTGCTCCACCTTTCTGTCGGCCAGAGCAATAATATCTTCTTCATCAAGACCTTTCTTATCACTGGTAAGATGTTTCAGAAGAGCAACACTGCCGCTTCTCAGGGTATCCAGCTCGGCCTTCATGCGGTCAATATCCTCAGAACGTGAAAGTGCTTCAATACGTGCGGTTTCCAGCTCATCTGCCCGAATAGCCAGGTCTTCATCAGCCTTCTTAAGCACCATGTCACGCATATGCTTCTCGCCTGTCTCTTTTCTAGACTTTTTAATTCTGGTTTTCTCCTCGGAACGCACAACCCTCAATACCGAACCTATGTCCACCGAGTCAAGCAGGCCAGATGGATGTGAGTCCCCAAGATGTGTAGCTGAAATTGAACTTGATTTGTAAGAATAACTGCGAACTTCCACTATACAATCTTCGCTGACTGAATCTCTTGCAATCTCATAAAGTGCTTCTTCGCCGTATAAAATATCATCAGCTTCATGAATAGCCAGATATGGTCTGCCTTTTCTTGTTACAAGCTGTCCAAGGGATGAGCCACCGTCCCTGGTAAAACTGGTCTTCACAAGTCCGTCCAGCTTGCCAGCTGCAAGCGCATCTAATGCATCTGTCAGGCTGCTCTCTCCACCGAAAAGTGTCTTCAATATTCGTCCACTGGGCAATTTCACCATATAATCGCGCACATGACATGCGCCAAATCTTATAAAAAGCTTTATTGGCTTAATCACCATTTACTATCAATGCCACTAACTCCATTTCATCTTGGTTTTGCATGGCCAGCATGGTTTCTTAACCGGAAAAAGCTTCATTTCATGAGTTTGAGCTTCGGGGCCATGGTTCCGGACTTGGAGGTTCCGTTTCTTGTATCGTTCAGTCCTGACGCAGCCCATGCCCGTGGGTTAATGCATTCCATACTTGGCGCATTGACTTTCGATATACTGGTAGCCCTGTTTATTGTGTATTTTATTGTCCCGCCTATTGGTAGGTGGCTCAAGCGCCGTTCAAAGGAAAAATGGCATATATTTGCCGGGGTGGATGTTACCAAGGCCCCAAGAGACCCATTATGGGCACTGGCCTCTGCCGGAATTGGAACTCTGAGCCATGTGTTCATAGACATGTTCACCCATGAGTATAATCCAATTTACTGGCCCTACAGAACCGATATGGACATCAATTGGATGCCCTTTGAAAGTTATACCACTTCAACCCTGGTTTTTACAGTTCCTTTATTCATAATAATCTTGGTTCTGGCCTTGAGGTACTGGACAAGGCCATTCAAGTAGGGTCTAGGGTTCAGGGTCTACCGCTATCAGACTCAATCTGATAGCAGAAGGGACTAGGGTGCTTGGAATACGTTTTGGACTGGCTTCCCAAAAGCCAGTCTTTTCTAGACCCTTTACTAGCGATAACCAAACACAGCCCCTATCACTTTTATATACAAACTTAGCCCCTAGCCCCTCAACAAATGCACTTGGAAAGTAAGTTTTATTATGATAGGTACATTGGGGATTGGGAGGTAAAAAATTGGATGTCGGCATAGTTGGGAAGCCAAATGTAGGTAAATCCACTTTCTTTTCAGCAATAACAATGGCTCCAGCCGAGATAGCCAATTATCCATTTACAACAGTTGATGCCAATGTGGGCGTTGGCTATGTTCGAGGAATATGCCCCCATGAAGAATTTGAAGTCCAGTGTACGCCAAATAATGCTCCATGCGATAATGGAACCCGTTTAATTCCAGTTGAGCTGATCGACGTTGCAGGTCTTGTACCGGATGCCTGGCAGGGCAAGGGCCTTGGCAATAAGTTTCTGGATGATTTGCGCCAGGCCAGCGCATTAATTCACATTGTTGATGCCAGCGGCTCCACAACCGCAGACGGAACCCCTACCAAAATAGGCACTCACAATCCTCTGGACGACGTGAAGTTCCTGGAGCGAGAAATAGATTACTGGTTTTTCAATATCCTACAAAAAGACTGGCGCAGGCTCTCCCGCCAGAGTGCGTTGGAAGGCATGAAGGTGGAAAAAATGCTTCATGAGCGGTTCACCGGACTGGCCATCACCGAAGGGCAGATAAATCATGCTGTTCGGAATTCCGGCCTCACCACAAAGCCGGATGTCTGGACCGATGAGGAAATGCTGGCTATGTGCGGTTCAATAAGAAAATCTGGCAAGCCATTAATAATTGCAGCCAATAAATGCGATCAAGCGTCCCAGGAGAACCTGGATGCACTCATGGCCCTTGAAAATTCCATTGTGATACCAACATCAGCAGAGTATGAGCTTGCTCTCCGAAAGGCAGCAGACGCTGGCATGATAAAATATTTGCCTGGCTCAAGCTCTTTCGAGATTAATGAATCCGCAGGATTATCTGGAGCACAGAAAAAAGGTCTCGATACAATAGCCAGCTTCCTTGAAAAATTTGGAAGTACCGGGGTTCAAAAATGCCTAGAGTCGGCAGTCTTTGACTTGCTTGATTTGATTCCAGTTTACCCGGTTGAGGATGAGAACAAGCTTACTGATAAAGAAGGGCGCGTTTTGCCAGATGTTCATCTAATGCCTAGAGGTTCAAATGCCAAAGAACTAGCCTACAAAGTTCACACAGACCTGGGTGATAACTTCATCCGGGCCATTGATGCCCGAACCAAGCGTGTTGTGGGCCATGACCATGAATTGAAGAAAAATGATGTCATAACCATAGTGGCCAGGCGGTAAACAAATGGGAGAATGGAATGTCCGATTGCTCACAGTCTCTTATTCAAAAGAGGACGATGTAATTGTGGAACTTTTCGGCCGCACAGATAATAATCAATCCATTACGGTCCGGTATCAAGATTTCAAGCCTTATTTTTACCTGGTCACGCCGCCATCTGGTATAGTCTCAGAGCTCAAGGCAGACGCCATGGTAATTTCTGTTGATGATGTGGAGCTTTTTCACGAAGGCAGAAACCGCAAATGCGCCAAGGTTATCATAAAGTACCCATGGATGGTGCCGGATTACCGCAAGACCTATGGCAGCCAGTGTCAGGTTCTGGCCGCGGATATTCCCTTTCATCACAGGTTCATGTATGACCTGGACCTGGGAAGCTGTGTTCGTGTCACTGGTGAACAAATTCAGCACAATAAGTACACCACAGACCTTGTTGTGGACGCTAAAAAACTTGAAACAATCGAACCCTTTAAACCTAATTTAAAAATTCTAAGTTTCGATATTGAAAATTCCATTAAAAATAAAGATATCTTGACAATTTGTTGCGCTATTTCTGATGGCGATAATATCACCCACGAAAGTATAATTGGAGATGAGCCAGGTATTATTCGAGATTTTCTGAAGCTCATAAAAGATACAGACCCGGACGTGATAACCGGCTACAATATTGACGGCTATGATATCCCCTATGTTCTGGAACGGGCCCAGGTTCATAAAATAAGAGATTTGGGAATTGGCCGGGATGGGGCGGAACTTCGTTCTGTCAGCAATCGGTTCTGGCGCTGTAATGGCCGAATTATTGCAGATGCCTGGTGGAACGCGAAAATGGAACTGAGGCCAAAGCAAGAAACCCTAAATGCGGTTGCCAGTCTTGTTCTCGGCGAGAAAAAGATGGACGTAAATCCTGCACTAATTGACCAGGAATGGGCCGAGGATTCTGAGAAAGTTGTCCAATATTGTGCGAAGGATGCTGAATTGGCGCTGAAAATCCTTCAGAAGATTGCAGTATTGGAGAAAAACATGGACCTGGCTACAGTCTCAAAATTACCGCTGGACGATGTGATAAACGGCAGAACATCTTCACTGATTGACTCAATTCTCATTCGTGAAGCAGATAAGGCAGGAATTGCGGTTCCACTTACCGGTGGCCACAGGAAGGACAAGCAAATAGAAGGCGGCTATGTTCATACAATAGACCCTGGATTATATGATTGGGTCTGTATTCTGGATTTTAAAAGCATGTATCCCAGCCTCATAATCGCCAAGAACATTTGCTTCACAACCCTGAGCAATGAAGGCACAATAATCAGTCCAGAGCCGGGTGTGAAATATTTGGATAAGGATATCAGACTAGGATTACTGCCACAGGTTCTGGAACGGCTCATGGTGGATCGTGATAAAACTAAAGAACTAATGAAATCTGCGAAAACTCCAGAGGAAAAGCAGTATTATGACGGACTTCAAGCAGCCATTAAAGTGCTGATGAACGCATTTTACGGAGTATTTGCCAGTGCATTTTATCGTTTCACAAACCCAAAGATAGGGGCCAGCATAACAGCATTTGCCAGAGAAAATACTAAAGGCATAATCAGACAGCTAGAGGAAGAGGGCATGCGGGTGATATATGGCGATACTGACTCGGTATTCTTCCAGTCTCCGGAAGAGACCCTGGAAGCCGCCTTGAAAAGCGGCCAGGCAATTGCAAAGCGTTATTCCAAGGAAGGGGCAACCCTTGAGTTCGAGAAAATTATTAATCCATTATTCTCCCACGGAGCAAAAAAGCGGTATGTTGGAAACATAGTCTGGCCCGAGGAAAAGATGATTGACAGGGGCTATGAGACCCGTCGTTCAGATGCATTCAATATTCAGAGCGATTCACTTGAGAAAATATTCAAGCTGATACTGGACCATGATACCGAGGGTGCAGTCTCTCTGGCGCGAGAGATTGTAACCAGTGTCTCAAAAGGAGAGGTGGAGCCCGAGGATTTAGTCATATCCCGAACCTGTAAATCTTTCAATATGTACAAGAATCCAGATACTCAAACCACTGTCCAGACTGCCAAAAAATTGATGGCTATGAACTATGAATTCTTCCCAGGCATGAAGGTTAGCTGGATAGTGACCAGCGGCAAAAAAACGCCCATTGAAGCCGAACCATTCATTAGCGGAAGAAAGTTTGAGCATACTCCTGACTATGAATACTACGCCCGACGTGTGGCAATGACTCTTGCTCGTGTTACAGATGTCTTCGGCTGGGATACTCAGGAATTACTTTCAGGAATACAAAGAACCTCACTTGACCAGTTCATGTCTGATGAGCCCATGATCAGAAAGGACAAGAAGAAAAAGGACGAGCCAAAGGTCAAGAAGACCGATAAGGAACTAACACTGGACGACTTTTTCTGAGCAGAGAAAAGTGTTCCTAAGTATATCGAATCAAATAATTTATTATGATTTTCGAGCATGCTGACCCGAGTTTTCTTATTTACCGAATCTTTTTCTTTTGGAGGGTCAGCCAGCGCAGAAAATTATTAAAAGAAAAACACTCCACTGGATGATTTTTTCTGAGCAGAAAAAAGTGTTCCTAAGTATATCGAATCATTAAAAGAAAAACACTCCTGGACGACTTCTTTTGAGACTGCTATAATTTGGAACTCTACATTTTATTATTATGGAATAAAGCTTATATCAAAGATAACCATAATGCTCTTATATAAGGTTCCAAAAGAACCAAATATATTAGGAATCGGGGAAGAACAAATAATGTCAATCAGGGGGAAATATAATTGTCTACTATAAAGAGGAACATTGTGCTTATTGGAGATGCTTCTGTAGGCAAAACCAGTTTGGTAAGGCGTTTTGTGACTGATGATTTCAGCGACAAATACATCACAACAATCGGTTTGAAGGTGACGAAAAAGGAAGTGGACATATGCCCTGAAGATGATAGAACGAACATGGTTTTGATGATCTGGGACATAATCGGGCAGAAGGGGTATAAACACACACAATCTCTATCGTTCAAAGGCGTTAATGGTGCATTATTGGTGACAGACCTGACAAGAAAGGATACCCTTGACAGCCTTCTAGATTATTGGATACCCTTGATACTAAAGGCGGTTGGCCCAGTTCCTTTGATTTTTATTGGAAACAAGGCAGATCTCAAGGATGAAGCCCAGTTCGGAATAGCGGAAATAGAATCTCTAGCCCAGAAAAGTGAGGGTTTTGGATCAACCAATAAATGCTTTTTGACAAGTGCCAAAACAGGTGAGAATGTCGAGGAAATTTTCATTCGTATGGCCGAGGCTACTAAAGAGAGGCACTCAAGACCCCTGATGAATCTCTCAATGGACATTATGAAAAAGGATGATATTATTACCCTCCAGGATGTAGTTGATCATATCATAGCTGATTTTTCCGAACAGTTTGGTGGGATCGAACATGCCACCCCTATGATCAAGCATCAGTTGCAGGCTGTCGGTCTCAACTTGGACAAGCCCAATGAGGTGGCGGTTGTTAAATTTGTGGATAAATTGGCACATATCGAAGAGAGTTTTAAAACAGTGGATGAGGTGAAAAATAACAGAATGAAAAGACTTCAGTTATTTGGTTACAAGCAAGAAAATTTTAACAAGAACGAAGGCGGAGGCAATCATCTAAATGAAGAAAGATAAAATTTCAAAACAGGTGAAATCCAAGGTCGAAAAGGCCCAGAGGTTAATCCAGGATGCAAAGAGGAGCGGAGCAGGGGTAAAAACCGCTTCAGAGATGTTTTCCTCGGCAGAAAAATGTATAAAGAAAGGTGATGGGCAGGGTGCATTGGATTTTGTCGTGAAGATTAAGACAGAAATCAAACTGGCCAAGGGAAAGAGAAGATATGAGGTGATGATTAACAATACCTTGCCGACTATAGATAAAGCAAAAAAAGTGGGCGTGGATGTTAAGGCCGCAGAGGAAGAACTGGATAGGGCACGCGAAGCTATTGATGAAGGGCTTTTTGGAGAGGCTCATGAACATATTAAGAAAGCAAGACGAATGGCAGAGGACTCGAAAAGGTATCTTACCACCAAAGAGCAGATATTACGAACAGCAAAACTCATCGATAATGCCAAGAGATTGGGTGTCGACATTTCTGAAGTTGCAAAAATTCTCATGAGTTCATGGGATGCGCTGGAACAGAGGGATTATGGGATTGTCAAGAGCCTTATAAAAGATGCAAAGGCTGCTATTAACTATGCTACGGAACATAAAAACTTCGTGGATTCAGTAAGAGAGGTTGAAGCAAGGATATCGGCAATGCGCCAGGGAAAAATTGATACTGCTGATTTAGAACTCGTCCTGAATGATGCAAAAGACGCTCTTGATAAAAAAAATTATGAAACCGTAAGGAAATGTGTGAACAAAATCAAACGGGAGATAGAAAAAACAGTACTGCAAAGAGAAGCCGGGCTTACTATCAGAACCATCGAACAGTTCGTCAAAGAAGCAAAGAAATCCGGTTTAAAAGCTCAAGAACTAGACAATCTTCTTGAAAAGGCATCTGTTGCCCTTGAGGCCGGTGACTTCTCCGAAATTCAAGCTATAGAGCTAAATGCAAAACAGGCAATAAAGAATCTCAATTTATTCGATACCCTGGGTGCAGGGGATATTACTACAATGGATAGGGAGAGGAAAGAGAGCTTTATTTCCTGGATTGAGCAAGAGATAATTGACTATAAAGAAGTCTTAGACTCAGCCAGGGAAGGTGATATTGATACATCTGAAATCGACGAATTGATATCCACGGCCGAGAGTGCTATGGCTGAGACAAATTACGAGGGCGCTTTCAATGCGGTTCAAAGTATTCAAGGCTTGTTCGGGGACAAGGGGACCTATCAAGCTGTTGCCATAGAAAAGAACATAAAAAATGCCACTGGCATGTTGGAGGAGGCAAGAGGATTAGGTGTCGATGTTTCAGAGGCAAATGATATTTTAGACAAGGCCAGGGAAAGCCTGGATAAGGGAGAGATGGATGAAATTGACTCTCTTGTATCAGAGGCTATTAACGCCATTGAGAATGTTAGCAAATCTCATTTAGAGGGAAAATATCCAAAACTCGGTATCCATATGGACACAGAGGGATGTGAGGCAGAAAGATGGAATAAATGCAGCGTTACAGTCTCAAACACCGGACACAATATAGCTAAAGATATTGATTTGTCATTCTTTGGAAACGCAGAGGTCAGAGGCTGGAACAAGATACCAAAACTTATGCCTGGAGAATCTGATGAACATGAGATTGCTTTGAAATCCCAGAACATTGGAACTGTACCACTTGAAATAACGGCAACATATCAACGGAGCTTTGACAATACAAAATATCAGTTAAATGATTTAATGGATATTGAAATCGAAGATGCAGGGACATTCATAGTCGAAGATGTGTTCTTGATATACAATAGCGGTGGCTTGATTGCCAGGGAGTCCAGAAGAATAAAAGAGGAAGTGGACAGTGATGTATTTAGCGCAATGTTCACGGCGATTTCAGATTTTGTGAAAGAGTCGTTTAGTTTACCGAAATCAGTAGGGCTTAGCCGTGTAGAAATTGGAGAGAATAAGGTTCTGGTGGAAAGGGGTAATAAATTCTTCCTTGCTGTGACAGTATTGGGAGATGAGTCTGTCTACATACCTTTTTACATGGCTGAGATTATTAAAGAAATCCAGGATAAGTACGGAGATATTCTAGAGGACTGGACTGGAGAAATAACTCAATTGGAAGGCATAGACGAGATAATTAGAAAACTCCTGCTCATTAAAGCGGATGAAATAACAAGCACAGTGGAGATGAGGGACAGCATTATCACACCTGTTGTAGATGCACTTAAAGACGGCGTCCAGATACCTGATCTCGAGGATCAACTCATTGAGAGATTACATAATTTTGAAAACCAATTCAGTGAAGATTATTCAATGAAACTTCTTCAAGAGAATATCGATGGCATAAAAAGCATCGTGGATGAACAATTAAAAGGTCTGAATTTACAAACTGAAGATAGAGGTATGGACCAGATGCTCAGGGAAAGCATCAATGTGGAGATCCAGTCCCTACGGGAAGCGACATCCGGAATGAGAGCCAAAGGTATAGAGACCAACAAAGAAGATGGACTATTAGAGAGGATTACCAGTGCATTTGATGCAGGAGAGTTCGATAGAACCAGAAGAATAATCGAAGAAACAAAGAAATCAGTCAGGGAGAAACTTCAATCTTCAACCAGGGAACGATATTCCGATGAACTGGGTGCCTTCGAAGAAAAGGTATCTATAGCTTCTGAAATGGGCATGGATGTTACCCGGCTAAAAGACATGGTCAATGAGGTCAAGCAGGTCATGGAAAAAGGCCAGGTGGATGATGTACATGGGTCCATCCAAGAAATAAATAAGACATTCACAGATATAACAAAAGCACATATGGAAGATAAATTTCCCAGGCTGCAGGTGTCTGTAATCAAACCAACAGGTTATCAAGAAAGTGGCTGGAATAGGTTTGCCGTCGCTGTTACGAACACAGGGAACACGCCGGCGAGAAATATTGATTTGAATTTTTCTAAAAATGTAGAGGTTAAAAACCAGGAGATCATTAGCAATATAGGGGCAAATGAGACAAAGAATATCGAGCTTGCCATAAAGCCCTTGGGAAGTGGTAGATTACCATTAGAAGTTACAGCAACCTATCAGCGCCATTTTGACGATGTAAAATATCAACTCAATGACCTTCAGGAAATCGATGTGGATAAACCAGGAAGCTACATTGTTGAGGATGTATTTTTAATCCATAAAACTGCTGTTTTAATCTCCCATGAAACTAGACGTTTACAAACCGAGCTAGATAGTGACATATTCAGTGCCATGCTCACGGCAATAACCGAATTTGTAGGCGAGGCCTTTAAATTATCTTCATCCTCAGCAGGCCTTAATCGAATGGAATTCAGTGATAGCAAGGTCTTAATCGAGAGGGGCCAGCATGTCTACCTCGCTTTGGCAATTTCTGGCGACGAGTCCATTTACATGCCGTTTTACATGACCGAGGTCATAAATGAGTTGGAGAAGAAATACGAGTCAGTCTTACCAGATTGGATGGGAGAGATGGATCTCTTGGAGGGGATAGATGAGATAATCCAGAAGCTCATTTTTGTAAAGAAGGATGCTGAAACAGGTGTTCAGACCATGGATGCTAGCTTGCTTTCCCCGGCATTGACTGCTTTTATTGAAGGAGAAAGCCAGGGCGAGGAGATCTCTGAACTGGAAATTAAATTGGAAGAGGTTAATGAGGTCATATCAAGCGACGGATTCCAGGCCGTGCAGAACTTCCTACCTGAGATCAAAGAAATCGTTGGAAAATTCTCAACATTGCCCACTGGTGCAGATATTAGCGTATCCATGACTGACAATGAACTTAAAAATAAGATACATAACCTAATGCTTAGAACCGGACAGGTAGATGGAGATTCAGCATTAGTGGACCAGAGATTGAACACCTATCTAGAGGAGATAACTAAATTATCAATAGTGGTGGACAATATACGTAAAGAAAATAACCTGAGTCAAAAGTTACCCAAGGTGGTTATCAAGCATCCAGACTTTGACAGATGGAATGAGGTTATTGTAAACATGAAAACCCTTCTTCTGGACCAGTTAGATGTTTTGGACGTTCAATTGGTCGAACCAGACCAGGACTGGGATGGACTGGATATTAATGTTCATATAAACGAGGACATGGTTCGTGAGAAATATAAATACATCGCCACCAAAGTCGTATGGACATTGCAAAATATGCCTCCAGAAAAGATAAAAGAGAACATTAAAAAAGAATATTTCACCATAGGAATTGAAGGGCAGCAAGTCTATATTTCTAATGACATAATATCAGTTGAATTGTCAGTTCCTGATGATATTATTGAGGCTAATTTTGAAGCAGGCACAATCTATGTCGAAGTTCTCATGGATGAAGAAGCACAAGCTGAAATGCTCATGCAGAAGATATCTGAAAAGATATCCAGCATGAGAGATGAACTGGAACTCACCGAGGAATCATATATCGAGGTGCAGATATTTACCACCGATGAACTTGCCGAGGAAATTGATAAGAAAAAGTATCTGATTACGGCAAACACAAATGCATATAGTGTTGAAGTACCAATTGACGCCCCATTTAAAGGTGACGATTATCTGGTTGCAGAGATAGAATACGATAATGAAATAATAAAGATTGGAATAGTACCTGTAGAATTTGAAGACGAGTAGTTATGGAGCCGCTGAAATCGGGGGCTATCCTACCATGCCCCGTGTGTGAGCGCGGGGAGGTGGTCGCCATCGGCAGCCAACTTGGGGGAACACCTCAATATGAGGCATCTCACTCATGGCCAGGTCCATGACCACGCCTCGCTATTAGAGTGATTATCGGTTGGGCCTTCTTCCGGCGGCCCTCCCGATATCTCTTTCATTTATTGTCCATGAAAAGGGGTTCACTCCAAATGGAATGCATCTCAAACACAATATATTAGGAAGCTTTCTCTTTAAAATGATGAGGGTGTTGATGAAAATATATAATACAGGACATAAGAGAAGGCACGGCACAGCCAAACTGAATGGAATCCAGAAGTTATTGTTTCTCTTTATTATTTTTTCTTTACAATTTGGGACAATCCAGCTTGTGCTCACGCCTACACACTATATTCTTATCCCTTCCAGCCCAGACTCAATTACTGGAGCAAGAAGCACCTATGAGTTAAAAATAGAAGTTGATTATTTTGAAGGTCTTCTATGGCCAGAAGTTATTGAGGGATTTGATTTCTTAGTTTCTTATTTTGAGAACCGTGGAATTCAGATTGAGGTTGATTTCAACAGTACAAACAATGTAGTTGAGGGAAAGGGTTATGTGACTAATGGCGAAGTTATGAGAACAATCAATCGTCAATACCATGACCAGCCGACAAATCATATATATTTTCTTATTGCCAGAACTTTTGATGGTAGAGCAGGAGGTGCGTTTCCGCTTTGGGGAGCAGGAATTGGCTTAGAAATGGCAGGAAACTATGATATTCGATTTTTGATAATGCACGAATTCGGTCACTGCATTGGTATTGGCCTTCAAGATGATGTTGATGAATACAATGAAATCTATTCTGCATCTGGATTCATGGGATACTACCACTCAAATATCACGGAATATAACTCAGATGACTGGAACGCTTCGTTTGCACCAGATGGAGCATTTGGCAATCAAACTTGGGAACAGGTCAGAATATGGAATCGATACTCAGTTATCGGAGAGATATACGATGATACATCAGATGTTATGGGAACTGTAACAGGCGATATCGTAGAAAATGGCCCACTGATATATTTAAGAGAAATTGGAGGAACTAACGAATACGTTGATGGAATTAATCCAATTGACGGAACTTATTGTTTTCAAGCAAAGCCAGGTAACTATACACTGCAAGTTCAAGAGGAATGTAAATTGAATAGAACAATTTTCGTCAACGTTACTGAAAGGGAAATTATTTATCTTGAGAATGTTAACATTGAATATGTAGAAACCGTTCCTATAGAAACACCTAATAGTATCCTTTTACCATTGTTAATTATATTATCTACTGTGACGATTATCGTTCTTGCTTTTACTATTAGACATCGTAAATCTAAAGGCAAGATATAATCTATTCAAAAGAAGCAACTAATTATCTCCTATCGTAAATTACTGAACATGTCTCGCCTGGATGCTGCAATCTTTACGGCGAAAGTATTCTGATTAGGATGGTAAATCAGCATCTATTATTGGGTGGTACGCATAATAGAAAAGATTCTATGATACAATTTCCCACGAATAAACAATGGCCCCTCCAGAGGTTTCATCTAAAACTATGGTATTCGTTAAGGTAATATAATCGCCTACCTGATATTCTTCAGTTAAATCACCTTCATAATAATAAACACTGGCTGAACTTAATGCAGGAATACTCATTTGATTGCTATATTTACCAGTATATTCTATTTCTATATAGGTTCCTGTAACAATATCATTACCAATTACATATATGTCGGATATTTTATCTCTTATAGTAATGTTATCGCCAATGCTATAAGATTCCCATTCAATGGGATTATCTTCATAATTTAATTTGTTATCTCCATTTCTATCGATTATATCATCATAGAACTCATTCAGAGTAATGAACTCTTCTTCATTAGAAAATGGATTAAGAAAGATGGCTGCAAGTAATATAGTAACCGATATCAAGACTATTAAAATTAATCTCGGGTTTCTATTCTTGATTTTCATGGCTATTTCCTCACTCATGTATTATACGATTTTATAGTATTTATGCATTCAGCCCACCCGATGCATACCCCGAAAGTCTACTCTGCTATTCTGTGTCCCAGCACCAGCTCAGAAATCTCGGCCACATCATCGACTGTTACCCAGACATTAACCATCGTGAATAATCGGGATTTACAAACTTAGGATGCAATCAAAGAATTGAGGGATTTCAGATAAATGTAAGCCATTTTGAGAAAATCAAATACATCTTCTTCGCTTAGATCCTCCTCTTTCCAATGAATCCAATAGTTGTATGCCATTTTTAATCTATGTTTCATCCAATCTGGGTAAGATCCCTTAGTGATCTCCTCGAGAATTTGTTTTTTGTTGCTGATATGGATTTCTTTTGTGGCTAGAAAAATACTACTTCCTCTGAAAAACATGGCAAAGGCCAGCTCTGCCATTTCCCTCTCGGAGAAATGTTTTCTCGCCGACTCTATATCTGCTTTAAGCAATTCTTCCATGAAGTTATATTTATTGAGAATCCCCTCGATACAGCCTTGTGCACTAGCAAATACTTCTTCCTTGGAAGGAGAAAGGATTTGGTCTCTGATGTCCTCCCCAAATAGAATTTTACTTGAATTAAGGAAATCATAATATACGAACCCACCACCAAGATGGCTGTTTCCAGATTTGATTTCGTTCATAGTAGTTACGCTTGTTCCTATAATCTCTTCTTTTAGGTTGGAAAATCCGGATAGATATTCCTTTTGGATGCTGTTCGCCAGTGTTCGTATCCTGGCTTCATATTCAGAACTATCTCCTGTTTTTATTACAATATTCAGGTCAATATCACTTTGGCCAGGAATGAAATCTCCACGAGCCCAACTTCCCACAACGACAATACTAATGACATCATCTTTAAATTCCGTTTTTATTTGTTCTATTAGTGAATCGACTGCTTGACGGTATTTTTCAATATCTTGCATATTTCGTTTACTCCCAGCATTCTAATGGGCACAATCTTCCATCGAATGTTCATTCCATTCTGTGCCCCAGCACTAACTCAGCAATCTCCGCCACATCATCAACTGTTACCCAGACCCTATCATCGAATGCGGCATTGGCAAGTGCAGCCTGCCTGAGAGCGTCCTTCACCCAATCATTATCTTGCCCTAATTTTTTGGTGATTTTCTTGATTGCTTCTTCAACTTTTTCTGGAACATCAGTGCGCTTTACTAAATCTCTGGCCCGCGTAACCCTGGCACTGAATGCCTCCATTTCACGCCGGTTCTTTAGCACGAAGTCTTCTGGGTCTGCGCGATAGGCCTCCACCCGTCGTACTATCTCGATTCTTTCCTCAATATCCTTGATGGCCTTGACGCTTATTATCATGGAAAATCGTTCCAGAACTTCGTTATCCAGTTCACCATCTTCTGGATTCATTGTAGCTATTATTTTGAAGTCCGCAGGATGACTAAAGTCACCAGATTCAGATTTGCTTCTGTGAATACCAGCTTCCGAAATGTCCAGGAGCCGATTTAAAAAAGCTGGATCAAGAAGATTGGCCCTTGGCAGAATAAGATATCCATGGTTCACCCGGCCAACAAAGCCAGGCTTTAATCTTGATTTGTGGTCAAAGCCTCCGAAGATTCGTTTCTCGGATGCGCCAATTGGCAGCTCTGATATCGAAATTCTAGTTGGGTATGAATTTAAATCCTCAACAGAAGACTTGCAATCCATGCACCAATTTTCTTTGTCCTCAGGATGGCAGTTATAGAAACAGCCAGTAATTGATTCAGTCCTCGGCAGAATATCCCTGAGGCCCCTTGCAGCGGTGGACTTTCCAATGCCTGCCTCGCCAACCAGCATGATGCTTCCAATATCTGGATTTGAAGCATGCAAAAGCAGTGTTTTCTTCATTACTTGCTGGCCTACTATTGCTACAAGTGGAAATGGTGGCATTTCCTTCTTTTTCCGATACTTGGAAAGGTCTGCGAAAACTATCTCATCCAAATCGCTTGACATAATCCTCCCTCTTTGAAATAGCCGTCCTTCGCTTGTTGTTTATATTGAAGGGCGGCGAAGATGAAAATACATTATATTTTGGTATTGATTTATTTTCATCATTAGGCTTATCATGAAAAACTATACTATTGTTACCACTTATTTTCATGCTTTAAACCACCTCATGCATATTGTAGCACCATTTCCTTGATGGACTGTTCTAGCTCCTGTCGAGTATCCTTGCTGGAGGACATGGTAAGCGGCAGCACCATCTGGGCCGCCTTGATTATATCGTCATCTGTGACCTTGCGCTCACCATGCATGGCAGACATGCTCTTTGCCACGCTTTCTATCTGAAATTCAGAACTATTACCTTCAACATCAAATTCAGCACACATCCTGGCTATGAGGTCCAGCTGTGCATCAGAGATCTGAACATTGGCGAATAAATCTTGACCGCCAATAACATTCTGCATTGCAGTTTCCTTGTTCTCCAATATTTTAGTGTTAAACATTTCTGGTCTTGAACCAAATTCTTCCAGGTATCCAAGGGCCTTAAGGCGAATCATTATCTTATCCTCTGGAGTTGCCTCAACCAGCACGCTCAATCTACTCTGAATTAGTGGATGTAATTCCACGTCATCATCACCTATTGTGGCAATAAGCAGAATTCTGCAGGGCTGCTCAACCACTGTGCCATTGCGTTCCACTGTATTCTTGCCGGTAGCCAGTGCGCTGGCCAGGGCAGTTTCAACATCAGAATCTAATTCATCAACATTCTCAACAAAAAGAATACCACGATGAGCTCTTGTAAGTAAATTAGGCCGCACAATATAGTTCACGAAAACGCTTCCCTGAAGTCCCTCCAGTGTCACTGTTGATGGCAAGAATACCACAGGCAATTTTTGTTTTTCAATCTCCATGCGGTCATATTCATAGTCCAGACGACATTGTGGACAGAATTCTTCCGGTCTGGTAGGATCGCAGCTTAACTGGCATCCCTTGGCAATATCAATGCTAAATTCCATCTCCTGAAGATATCGCAGGGCGCTTCTCACACTGTCCGGGTCAAAGCCACGTATCAGCGCGCCGCCCATCTCTTCCATTGATATGAGTAGTAAAAGCAATTTCTCCTTCAATACCTCGGCCTCGGCAACAGCTTCAGCAATGCCAACAAATGGTTGAAGTATCGGCGGAATATCTATTTCACCGCCTTCAAGCACTTTATACTGTTTCTTTATCATCTCAATGGCCTCGGCTGCGTCTGCTTCATTAACTTCAGTGCTGAAATTTTTCGCAGCCACGACTTTTGCCAATCCTTTCAATTTATCAGGGAAACAATTATCATTAGAAAGTTCGGTTGAATAATGTTCAAGTGCCTTTTCCAGTATTTCATTGATACTAATGTCAGGCATAATTTTTCTAGCTTTAAGATACTGGATCATCCACTCTTTACGGGAGCGGTCCAGCTTATTAAGGAAATTAGCAGGGTCAGCATCATAATCTTTCCCGTACTGGATAAACTTGGTCTTATGTTCAAGGTCTTGCTCTTCCTCTCCCTTGGCAAAGAGAGTAATTTGCTGCGCCAGTTCCTTCTGAACTTCAGCGCCTTTCTTGCTCAGGGTTCCAACAAGAGAAAACTTGCACGGAAACATCATGCTTTTTCCATCCTTCTCAAGGATGTAGGAACGATCCCGTAGAGTCTGTGCCAGTATCTTTGCCATATCCTTATCCAGCTGGTCAATGTTTTCAACAAAAACGATTCCACGATTAACTTCCTTCAGCTTGCTGGTGGTTGCTAGAAATCGGATGTAAATCTTACCCATGATGTCCGCAGTAGTGTTCTCCTTATCCAGCTGGGCAATTGGGAATGTTCTGAGCGAGGTATTAATTTCTGGCGGTTCGTCAGCATTCAGATATTTCATTGTGCAGTAATAGCAGAAAGCTTCAGGGTCCGAAGGGTCGCATCCAACCGGACAGTCTGAAATAGCCCTGAATTCCAATGAAAGTGAATCTATAAATTCTAGGACTTCTCTAACAACCTGCTTTCGGCCAGACTGGAAAACGACACCTTTAAAATTAGGGTCAACAAGGCCAATGGAAACATATTCGAGAACCTTATCGAATGCCATTACATTTTCAATATTAACTCTGGCATCCATGCCCTCATCATGCATCCATCTGAAGTAGTGGCCTCCTGCAAGATCTGCCATATCCTCTGCCAGTTCGGAACCGTCCTTTGAAACGTCAATTATTAGCGTTGGGATATTAGAGCGTTCGATGGCCACACAGATGTCTCTTATCTCGGCCTCGATATCTTCACCTGGAACGATTGGCATATTGGCTGAACCGTCAGTCACAATAATTAGCAGGGGATTTGTATCCTTCTCGATTCGCAATTTTGCCCGAAGATTATCATGGCCCTGGCGTATTCCGGCTGCCAGTGGGGTGGTTCCGCCGAATTCCAGTTTTTCAATGTATTGCTGGCCTTTTTCTATGCTGGATGTGAATGGCAGAACAACTTCCGCGCTCCGTCCATAGCAACTTACCAGGGATATTCTATCTCGTTTCTGGTATGCGTCCATCATCATCTCGCCAATTGCGTCCTTTATGCCCTTCATCTTCGCATCCATGACCATTGAGCTGGAGGCATCCAGTACCAGACATATCAGTGTAGAAATTTTTCTTCGCCTAACCTTTTCCTTATAATCTCGTTTCTTCACCTCTATCTTGCCGCCCTGGGAATGCATTATAGCACTCTTGATGGTGGGCAGAATAGCAATATCACTAACTCCAGAAGTTTTCGGTGTCCGGGATTTTAAATAACGGCCTTGGGTGCCAATAGTCATGATATCAGTACGCCTGCCAGTACGAACTGTGCCTGTGACAATGCGCTTGCTCTTCTGCTGAAGAAGCGCGTTCATGACTTTCTTAAGATCCCCCGACCCCATAATAGAATCCTCAAGACAATATAGAGGCTAAATGTTAATAAAACTTCTTAATAGAATGGGCCAAGTCCATTCGTGCGGGCATATACATATGAAGAGGTGACCTGCAGGCTGATTGTTTATCGTACGCCTACATTTAGGGTTCCTAGGCCATCAATGCCTGCTTCAATTTTATCACCAGCTACTATTTGGCTCACGCCCTCCGGGGTTCCGGTTGCAATGATATCACCAGGCTCCAGGGTCATTACCCGGGAAATAGAAGCAATTATTTCGGAAATCTTGAACAGCAATAAACTTGTATTTGATTTCTGGCGAATCTCGCCATTCACTTTCAGCCAGATGTCCAGATCATGAGGGTCGTCAATGTCAGCTTTTGGCACAATGCCAGACATTGGCGCAAAGGTATCATAACCCTTGGCGATGGTCCACGGTCTTCCTAGTTTCTTGGCCTGTGCCTGTATGTCCCTGGCTGTAACGTCAATGAGAATGGAATATCCAAGAACATGTTTCATGGCATTTTCTTTTTCAATAAAGCGGCCTGTTTTTCCAATTACGACAGCCAGTTCCACCTCATGATGCACTATATTCGATTCCTTGGGAATAATAATATCCTGGCCGTCCCGGATAATGGTGGTTGGGGGCTTTAGGAAAAAATCAGGTTCATCCAGTACCTCGCTGCCCATTTCTTCTGCATGGGCCGCATAGCTCCGCAGAAGACAAACAATCTTTCCAACTTCCAGTTCCTTGCCATCGAAGTTCAAGTATGTCATTTACATGCACCTTTCAGGCGGGAATATCCTTAACATTAATAAAATTTCACAAGCTTTTTATTATCCGCCCCTTTTGAGGTTCTAATGGAGATTCAGACTCTAGCAAGATACCCGTTCCTTCCAGAAGCCTCGCAATACCTGAAGGATAATGGAATAATCCTCAGTGATATAGTTGATTCATCGGCCTTTGCCCAGGCTAGGGAGGCAGGTCGGAGACGGGTTATGGAAGCCCTGGTTGACGGCCAGATCCAAGAACATTCAATGAGCAGTGAGCTGGAGGTCATGGTTGAGCTGATTTCCTATGTTGTGGCCAGGATTATTGTGTCATGCGTTGGTGAGGATAAGCTTCTCATGGAAAGATACAGCCTGGCAGAAGCAAAATTGATTCAGGACCGCCTTGAGACTGAAAATCTTGATTTTATTATTGACACTGGAAAACTTTTAAATTTGGACATTGTAAGGCTCAATGCCACAGAGGTCAGCGTTTACTTTACAGACTATCTAAAAAACAGCAGCCAGATGAGAAGCCAGGAATGGAAGCTCATGAACCAGGTAATGGATGAAGGCAGAGTAGAACTAAATCAAAAACGACTGGCCAGGCTTCTCCAGAATGCCGTAAAAATAAAAATAATGGACGAACTGCCGCTGCCAGTCAATGACCATTTAATTGAAACTTTTGACCCGGCAATCGAGTTGGTGAAGATAGAAATCGAGCGCAGAAAGGCCCAGTTCGAAAAGGAAACCTACGGAAAAGTGAGCTTCCTAAGATTGCCGCCGTGCATGAAAGAGATTCTGGACATGGGCAAGAAGGGCCAGAACATTCCCCACGTTGGAAGGTTTGCCATAACTGCATTTCTGCACACAATAGGAATGAGCAATGATGAGATTATTGCTGTCTTTTCCGCATCCCCGGACTTCAAGGAGCAATTGGCCAGATATCAGATTGACCATATTACCGGAAAGTCATCAGGTATCGAATATCTACCGCCAGAATGCAGCACAATGAAGACCCATGGCGTATGCTTTAAACCGGATTCCTTGTGTAATCGTAAATGGCTGAACCATCCTCTTACGTATTACAGTGCCAAAGGTAAGAAGAAGCCCAAGAAACCAGCTAAGCCAGACACAAAAGATAAACAAGAAGCCGCTACCGCCGAGGGCTGAACCAATCATGCCCCGTCTGTGAACACGATATTTCGTGTGAAGTAGGCTGAAAGCCGAAGGGTTTCAGCTGTGGAGGGCGGGGGCCCAACTGTCATGTTGAGATAGGACACTGGCTAAAATCTCATTCAATCAAGGCCAGGCGAAATTCAGTTAGATTTTCCAAATCGTGGAAAAATCATCCCCTTTTTTTTCTGTCAACTAAAGGAGATGAAATTATGTCAAAAAGAAAAATCAAGAAAGATGGAAGAAGCAATCCCCGGCTCAAGCCCTGCCCTCCAGAAGAACAAAGGTATATCATTCGGTTTTGCTTAGAAGAGGGTTTATTCAAGGTTGGAATGTGCGAAGGAGGCATTCCTGACACGAAAGTCCTGGAGAAATATCTCAGAAAGCAGGGTTATGCTGATGGAACGTTTGTTTTGCTGTCGACAAGGCCGAGGCCGAAGTATGTGGCGACCTACCGATTCATACGGATTAATAAGCTTGGTCAGAAAAAGAGGAAATTAGTACAAACTGAATAGAAAATATCCTGCAAGTGAAAGGCAAAGAATATACGTTCCTACTGCCTTCTTATGTCTGCCCTACCCAAACATCTTGAAACGTTTATAGGGCACAAGCACAACGTGATACTAGCTTTATCCAAAGCCATAGCTATAATTATTGGTCGTTTGTTATGTTAAATGAACTTCTGGCGGTTTCAAAATGCCCTGCTGCCCACAGAACGTGCCACCAACCCAACATTGTTTTCTGAAAACAAAATGCTTACTGGCTGACTACACCCTGTATCCACAAGCCTGAAGGCTACGGAATTAGGGCTTTATGAGTTTAATAATTACTAATTGTAATCCCTTAGGGGCTTTTTATCCTGCATCAATAGGAATTAATTGCATGTAGTCTCCGAGATATGCCCTAATTAACTACTTTATCATAAATATAATGTATACTATCCATAATTACATTTCATGTTATATATCTAAATTAAACCCTTTAATTTTCGATAATCTTTAACAGTCCAAACTCTGTTTAGAATTACACAATTTAACTGAAATAAAAGTATCTGGTATAGCATAATAATACAAAAATAATATTTTAACACAGATAACTACTAACAATCTAATACAATAAATTTATATACTACCTGCAGCTATATGTATATTTAACATAAAAAAAGATAAAACCAGAAAACTAGTATGAGGGAAAAAAAGGATAGGAGATGAAAAAAATGGATGTAATAATAATATTGGCCATCCTTATGGCCATTGGATTCCTGCTTGTAATGGCAGGATATATGATATTGAAAAAATTGAGCGATAGGAAAAAGAAATATGTGGTCAAATCAGGTGAAAAAGTAGCCACGCGCACGTTATCTGGTATAACCATCATCGTGGGAGCATGCCTGATTCTAACAAGTCTAGCAGGCTTAGTAAATGCGATTTCAACACAAGAAAATTCTGATTTGGTTGTGACTGTATCTAGCTCTTCTTACTCGGCGGTCGTCGGTGAGGAAACCTTCTTCACAATTACCGCTGAGGTAGAGAATACAGGTGTCCTTAATTATACCGATTTGGTTATGGTTCTACACACGCCCGCAGAATTAATATGGCAGACTTGGTCATCCACAACAGGAGATATAACAGTCGAGGAAAAGGGCTCTAATAATTCAAACATGAGACCTACAGACGGAACGTGGACATTCTCTATTCAGGGCTTAGAAACACATACTCTAACTGCAATAATTAGCACAAGGGCTCACGAAAGCAATAATAACTCAAATGCACCTGCTTTTTGTTGGACTTCTGCTGGATCAAAAATACTCTTGGAATTCGAACTAGGTGGAGAAGCTGGAATAATTGAAGTTGAAGTCTCAGAAACAGACCCCGGTGATCCAGGAGAAGGCGGTGGGGGAACAGGCGGCTGTGAAGATCAACCACCAGTTCAACAACCAGCCGACAACATGACGTTCAATAAGAGTTATGAACACCTCATATTGCCAAGAATTGATCAACTGGATTTTTCAGAAATACCAGACGTATTGATAAACAGGGAAGAGGACTACACAGCAGGCTCCATACACAACACAGTCACAACAGTTACGGGAACGAACATCACAATCAGTCCAGCATGGAAAATCATTACGGTTTCCTCGGTTCGTGTATCGATGTTCATCGACACGACCGGTTTCGAGCAGTATTTCAACCACTGGGCGTTGACCTTCAAGAACACACAGACCGGTGAGGTTTATGGTTCCATGACATACACAGAGGGGACGGACAGCCTTACTCTGACAATCGCCGTTGAGGTGCCCACACCGGGAACAAGAACTGTCGTTGATGTGTGCTATGATTTCAACATAAAACAAGAATGTTCATGGAATCTAGTTGAGAAATTCTTGCCGTGGGACTCCGCAATAATTGACTCGGGGCCAAGCAACTATGTGAATGAGAACGTCCCAACACTAAATGAGGGCGAAACAGCCTTTCATAAGTTTGTTATCAGCGATATGATTCAGGTTGGGGCACAAAATAGTGTGTCAAATTGCACAACATCAGAAGGCCTGGGAGAGTTACCTCTGAGCATCACCCGTGAAGAGAGCGCAGGGAACGTATGGCTTAACACGTCTGGACTTGTCTCTGGCATAGAATTGACAGATGCGGAATTCTTCTACGTGCCATATTTCAATGAAAGCATACACTCCGTGGCCTTCTGCCTAGTCAGTGTGAACGGAACCGCTCTCATTGAAAACATGACCCTGCACCTGACAGATTCAGCAGGCGCCTCTGTGGACTTTCAACTATTCAGTAGCGGAACCGCCAACGGGTCCGTGTTCACATGGGAGTACCAGGGAACCCTGAGCGCGTCTCTCTCGTTGCAGACATTCTACACGGGAATTCCAGGGACATTTGGAAATACATCGGCTGACATACTTGAAATATTCTAAAATATGGGAAACCAATAAGCCCTCATTATGGGGGCTTTTTTCTATTTTATATCATACAGGACTCAGGTAAGAATATATTATCTGTTTATCAATTTTATACTTATATAATGGTAGCAAACTTTATAATGATGGAAAGACATCTATGATTCATGGCTCATCCAGGTTTTCAAAATATCATAAACAACACCCAGGCAATAATATTAGATTTCCTTATCATGCATCCTGAAGGGGCGACAGAGGTACAAATAAAAGATTATGCCAAAGGTGTTGAGAGAGATAAAAGTGGAAAGGAAAAAGGTAAAGCTCCGTTAAACATACATACCGCACGGAACAACATTAATTACCTTCGTGGAAACGAGATGATTGTTGAAGTAAAAAAATCCGTTAAGGGGAAACAAATTACTTGGTATCAGATTAATTGGAATAAATTATCAGAGAAACTTGAATATATCCTCGCAGCAGTTAAACTGATGGCAGATGAAGGTGAAGATAATGAGTGATTTTTTCAAAGAAGATTTGACTATCGGAGGTCATTTGCTTTTTCTGCTTACACTAAAAGGCAATACCACTTTTAATGAACTCATACACGGCCTGATAAATATTGATAGAGATGAATATGAAAGAGTGTTGAATATCTTAGTTGATATAGGCCTCGTGACGTACTCAAATGATATATATCAATTAGCAGAAATAGAGGATGAAAACAAGAACAAGTTAAAGAAAAAATTAATAAAAATCAAACAAAATCCTGATGCCATGGATAAATTGTTTTCACCTCCCATAAATCCAGAAGGTACAAAAATTTATATTGTAAAGGTTGAAGACAATCAACTGGAAGTATCTCCTTTAGAAGGTTCTATATTTGAACTTTACCTAAACTATGATGAATATTTAAATTCTGAAGACAATATAAAAATAATATACGGTTCTATTCTAAACAATAATTAATAGAAAATATATTAAGATGGATAAGCAATAAGGTTGTAGGTGATTAGATGTGTGAAAATGGGGAACTGGAATATAATGAGTCTTATGGTGTCTGGGTATGTAAAAAATGCGGTGTCACATACTGTAAAAACTGTACTAAGGATCCCTATGAACACAATACCATAGGCCCCGATCCAAAACACCCTATAACAAGCATAAAAAAAGAAAGAGAAGGATATCCAAAACTGAAGCTTGAAGACCTAAGTAAAACCATCGGTGTCTGTCTAAAATGCAATGAATATTACCTTCATCAGACAGAAAAAGACATGTCATCTATTATGTGGATTGGAATAGGAGAGGGGGGAAGCAATGTAGTACAAACTTGTATGCGTTATATGCGTGACAATAAAGATGTAGAACTGGCTGCTGCTCTAATGTGGAACGCAACCAATAATAGATATCTTGCAATTAATTGTGGTCCCGAAATAAGATATTTAGATGTTCGCTTTTTCCCTAAAAAAAGAAGTAAAACGGGGGTTCAATTAAGAAGCAATTATCACACGCTTTGGCTGTCTAGAGATGATAATCTAAAAGGCTGTGGTCACCACATGGGTAAGGGTAGAAATATTATGGATCAATTTAAGGATGACTTAAATCAAAAAATACGAGATTTATGTAGAATCAAAGAAAGGACAAAAATCGCACAGGATAACAACCAACAGCTACCACGTCTGCCACGGTTCATAATTATAATCAATAGCACAGGAGGAGGCACGGGGTCTGGCGCCACTCCAATTGCTATAGAAACGATACGTGGTATGGATCCAGATGCTATTATAATAAATTTCAATATCATGCCGTATTGGAATGATGCTAAGTGGTATGGGAACACAGTTTATTGCTTTGCTAGGGCCATCCAGTTAGGTTACCAGAGTTATTCCCAACGTAACTGGGATGATAAAACAACATTTATTAACTATAATCCTAGTCTCGTTAAGATTGAACTTAAAGAAAAAATAAAGAAAACATTGAAATCTGTGCATTCTGAATGGTGGGATTTATTTGTAAAAGAATGGAAGACGGAAAAATTTATTTATGCTGTGTTGGATGATAATGATTTTAGAGAAAATAATATCGCTGGCCAACTTATAAGTACAGAATTTAATGGCACAGAAGAAGAGAAATTAGACCAAATAAATAAATTAGATGACAAATTGGATGACATGGTTAAAGAATTATTGTTCCTGACTCACCTAGGAAAAGCTCCTTGTCATTCATGTCCAGAATGGAATGAGATATCTAGTATACATAAAGCAAGTGTATTAAGCCAAGCAGAGAATTACATAATGGCTAAGATAGCAGGTAATACAAGTGCTTCATTGACCCTTGAAGCAAATACCGGTTGTAAGGGATCTAGTTGTCCATTGAATAATCCAACGATAGAAAAAATGAAAAACCTATTTAAGTATTCTGCCTGGGATCAAAAGCTTAAATTCATATATATTAGCAATCAATTTTTCATGGGTCAGATGGGTGAAGTAGAGAGAAAATACAAGGAGTGGCTACAACAAACTGACAGAATGGAAGAGTTTGAGGCTGAAGTAATAGCTCTACAACAGGATCAAAACATTAATAGACGAGTTGATGAAGGAGAAGTGCTTCGTTATAGAGCGACCAACCAAATTGTGGCTCGAATTATTGGTAATATTCTTACACCATTACTCTTGGCGTCCACAGATAATGTACACAAAGACAGGATAGAACAAACTATTATAAATAAAATTAAAAATGATGATGACATCAAAGAATTCATTCTTAACTTTGATGATAGAGAAAAAATGGAGGCCTGGATAAATAATCTGCCTGAGCCAGCAAATCTGAACCAACAGACAGATGATAACCCTGAAGCGCAAGTGAGAAGACGTTTTTGGGATAGATTGGTTGGGGACCAGAGCACACCCGCACCAGCAGATACTAGAGACCAAGACAGTACACATCAAACCAGAGGTATACAGCGGGATAAGATTTCGGACCAAGAAGATTTTTGCAAACACACAGACCCAATTAGTGTTGCAATGATATTAGATAGAATACCCATTCAAACATTGCAGCAACGTTTAGATAAAAGCGATATTAATGTAACTAGTTCTGATTTGTTTTTTAACAACTTAGGCTCAACGTGGTATGAACCAACTCTCGATGCGGAAACTGTGGGGGATTATTTCTGGATTACTGCTTCTGGTCCAACTGCAGGCATATATCCAAACAAATATGCAAAAAGCGATCCTGAATTTTCATCGCCGAATATGGAGGTGCTCATGGGAGAGGATGAGGAATTTGAGGAAGAAGAGGAAGATAGAGACGATGACTTTGGCTATGATGTTCCATCAGCTAATAGGCATTATACCCAGATTCTTTACAGAGGTGACCCTGAAATTGAAAATCTACAAGACATAGGAACTAGATTGAAGAAGGATTTTGATCGGATTTGCGTAGAGCATAGACAGCCATATTCATATTGTAAAGCCTTTACTTCTCCAGTGAATTATAACAACATATCTGTGTCGTTACTATCTGGCCCATTATTTATCGAAATGTTACAATCTATAGCAGTATTTGATTTATACCTAGCCCATGAATACTTGGAATCTAACAAAGAGTATACAGTTCCTGGGGAAATATATATCTCTGCTAGGGAATCTATAAATAACGCCGCACCAGGTCTTTGGGACCACACTGATATTGAACCAGTACTAACAGCTACTAAATGGATAAAAGTTTGCCCTGCAAGCCAGTGGTTAACAACCAAAAATAGAAACAACCTACGTATTGTTAACAATAGAAAACTATTAGATCAAATTAATTTCCAACGCGTTGGTGTTAATCAACTTGTTCAAAACTTTTTACGTCCTCCACAACCGCAAGGCGGACAGGGCCAAGGACAACATCCCCCACCTCAGGACCCAGGAGGTGGTGGCATACCCCCTGGTAACGAAGAAGAACAGCAACAGGCAGTAGATCAAGCACATCAGAATGAAAATGCAGAATAATTTAAACATGAAATCATACTTAACTTTAGAAGCCTATTACCTAACATAAGTCATAAAGCTTGTCAATTCCCAGAGACGTTGAATTCGAAATTATTTTAAGTTGTCTTAGCTATATAGTTGGGAATTGGTATGTGTCAGCATGAAGCTTTAGAGTATGTAGAAAAATACGGTGTATGGAAATGCACATCTGAGGACTGTGGTAAATTATTTTGTAGAAATTGCATTGTTGACTCTGAGGAGCGACCTAAAGGCAGTGATAATTTCTTAATTTTTCAATATGAATTCGGCTGTCCTTCTGACAAGCCCTTGAACCTTGAGGAACTTGATAAGAGAATGGGTAAATGTAATAACCAAGAATGTAATGAACTTTATACTTTCAATGACGACCCTGCAATGTCCTCTGTCATGTGGATAGGAATTGGGGAAGCAGGATGCAATGTGGTTCAGGCATGCCTTGAGTATCTGTATAAAAATAAGAACGTCAACCTTGCAGCCGCATTGATGTGGAATGCCACAAAGAACAGGTATCTCGCAGTTGATTGCGGCCCAGAAATAAAAAACCTAAACACACGTTTCTTCCCCAAAATTCGGGATGATAATGGCCGTGCTGAAGAAAGGAACTACCACACCCTCTGGCTTACTCCTACAAACGACCTTCATAGTTGTGAGGGAAAGTTAGGTAAAGGAAAACAGATAATGGATGATTTCTGTATTCAGTTTAGGGAACGTATATTGGAATTATGTCGAATCACTGATGAGAATGGAACACGCGTCCCACGCTTTATATTAGTTGTCAACAGCACAGGTGGTGGTTTGGGTTCTGGTGCAACACCAATCGCAATAGATACCATACGATCAATAGATACAGAATCCATAATATTCAACTTGAATATACTGCCTTTCTGGGATAAAGGTAATAATTGGTATGTGAATACTGTTTACTCATTTGCTAAGGCAATACAAATGGGATACCAGAACTATGCACAGCGCAATTGGGGTCCTAACAACAATTTTATTAACCCGCATCCTTTGTTAGTGCGTGAGGAAATAATCAGAGAATTGGCGGAAACATCCAAGGAATTTAATATCAAATGGTGGGAAGTTAATGATGATAATGATGATGCTCCGGCGTTATCTTTAACTCTTCCGGAAGATATAATAGCGCAAATAGGGGAGGACTCTATATGTTTAAAGTGCCAACACATTGAATATACTGGAGATATCGTTCGGTGTTCTCTGAGGCATGATAACGGCAATACAGATGATGACTCATTCGTTAGAGGCATTAGAATATGGCAGTCCCTCGTTAACAACGCAGAATGCACCTCATTCCTCGCAGAAAAATGTTTCAAAAGATGGTGGCACCTATTAGACAGAAATAAAGATTGTTTTTATAACTACGTATTAACTATTAATGAATTAGAAGATATATACAGTTCTGGTGGTTTGAAGAAGTATAATTATCTGAATAAAACCATTGAAAAATTAGGGACGGGCCTCTCTGTGGATGATAAAATAAACGAGATACTAAACCTTTGGGTTCCAGGTATGTTTGACTGCCCTAGCTGTGGCTCTTGGATTAGTATTAAATCCTTGACAGAATCAAGTATTCTTCATCATATTGAGTCCATTATGAGGGAACCTTATTCAAGGATAATTCCGTTAAAAGAAAAATTTAGTGGGTGCATGAATCCCTTGTGTCCATGGTCTGTTAGTAATAATCTAGGAGAGTTGAGATACAACGCAATAGACAAGCGAATCAAATTCATATATTTCAGTAACGAGCATTTAAGTAGAAATATTGAAGATGTTGAAAACGTAAATGGAATTATCAATAAGATTATAAGCATAACTCAATGTAATTTACTTTTACCTTTATTGTATAATACTACAAGAGAAGAACACTTACATCTCATTGAGACAAACATCATAGAATCTATACTTATTAATGATGGACTCAAGCATATGCTTATAAATCGACATGATGAAGAACAAATCGAGCTCTGGAAAAAACGATTAGAAGCTCATTTGGACGAGGACAAACCGGAACATCTTAAAGCTGAGCAAAACAGATGTTTGGATCAAGAAGAATATTGTAATCAGATAGATCCCATCTCAATTATTCTGATGTCTGATTCGTCACATTTTCTTGAAGGGATAGATGAAGAAGTATCTACTCAGTGGTTCATACCTAAGACTAATAACATTGAAATTGGGGAACATGAACATATGACTTTCTATGGCCCCACAGCAGGAATTTATCCGTTTTTAGATGTGAAAAGTGGACTATACCATTTTACTCTTGTAATCCACAAACTTATTTCAGGTGCTCACTCACTTGATACTATGATTTCAGATATCAATGACCATTTAGATAATCTGTGTGTTGACGGCTTTAATTCCTTTATCGTAACATTGGGTCATCCTGTGATATTTGATGATATATGCCTTTCTCTAATCTCAGGTCCAACATTCATAGAAATACTACAGACATTAGCCGTTTTCGACACATTATTTCCTCAAGAATATGATCAATCTTTTGATAAGCACTCTATTTCTGGCGATGTATTACTTGCCGCTAGGCACTCAATAAATCAAGCTGCTTTGAGTATCTGGGGGGAAGACATTAGAGAATCAATAACATCTGAAATATGGAACGATGTTTACTCTTCCAGATATTGGATGCCTACTTTAAGTGCTGAACTTCAAAATATCATCGACAATAGATTTCTATTGCAGGAACTAGATATCAGTAGAATTAGTCCAGAACTGTATGAATTAATTCAGAACCAGGATTAAGGCCATAGAAATTGACTATTTGCTAACTGGCTGACTTAAACAAATTTTAAGATTTTGAATAAACATTTTTAAACTCTTGGGTAATATCGCAGGGATTATATAGTTCGCTTGAAATCAGTGTTAACTATGTATCAAGATGAGTGGAGTATATCACGGAAATTTGTCCTTCTGTTATTTACGATAATATTATTTATACTCATTCTAATATGTACATATGTATTTCTTCTAGACTTATCTAACATATCTTTCATAGATTACTTTACTCTTAAAATATTATTTCCAGCAATTATTGGGATTATTTTCGGTATATCTTTCTCACCTGCTTCATCAAGGCATCTCTTCAGGCCTTCTGTTTTCTTTATGCCCCTATTCCTTCTTTTTATCGGCATTATTATTCTTGGATTAAACATATTGTTTGGTTACTTGGTAGAGATAATAGAGAGTTATTTCTATTTTGTCTATATCTTTGTAATTGCCGGATTTTTAATCGGATATATAATCGGTGTTCTATTGCACGAGCAATGGATAAAAAAAGAAATGGAGTATATTTCTGCAATTGAGAAATTAATTATCCAATATATATTGATATCTTCAATACCAGAACTGCTGGGTAAAGAAGAAATAGAGCCAAGAAATAAATTACATAAAGCACTCGGAAAATCAAAAATTGAAAAATTTAAGGACAAACCTTACCTACATAGGTCAATAGAAACTGTCTTTTTAAACAAGGATTATTACAATTACTTCAATAAATATTTGGATAATGTTATTGTATCTCAAAACATGTTAGATACACCTAAGCACACTAGGGTATCCATGAGACATTATAGACATTATTATAAAAAACATCAAGCGGAAATTGATGATTACCTAGAATTATGGATAGAAGAAGTTACAACAGGGCATTGCCCATATTGCCGTCATCCTGTATTCTATGGGGAAATAAATTGCCACAAATGCACTATGCATCTCCCTCCGAGATACTTTTTTTGCACAGATAAATATATGGAGATTGATTCCGATGTTAAGAATATATATGAAAATATCAAATATAATCATCCCGATTCAAATTTTCTTCCTAATGTGTATTCTGTTGCGTTTAATGAATTATGGTTTAATGTAATGGTCAAACACAAGTTAGATCGAAAATATATTGAATATCCCATATGGGCATTAAATAGATTACTTGAGGTTTGGAAGAAGGATATATACAAGCGGGCGTTAATCGATTTTCAATATTGCATTGAGAAAAGTGTAACAAATAAAGATGAATTACATTCCCTTTTAAATCAGCATGATAGACTCGATAAATATGCGGACATATACAGGGAGAGAATATCTAATCGAAACGTAAGTCACAATTTAAGTGAAAACAATGACCTATGCGAAGATTTAAAGGAAAAAATAAAACAGATAAAATTGACAGATAATGATTTACCTGAACATGTTGAATTAATTTTAAAAACGATTTTACAATCGATTCAATATTTATATGATTCCCCTTCACATAGTCCCACTATAATCAACCGCATGAACGAAATAGAAAATTCCAATGATATAGACAAATACTGGCAGAAGGCTCAATTGTGTGCTACCAGCATATGGTTGTGGGATATAACATATGAATATGTTTCTGAAATATGTAAAAATATCGAATAAAGGAAAATTACTCACTAAAAATAGTGTTTATATGCTGCAAATAAACTACATAACAGTATCGTCAAGAGAATTAGTATGACCAATAGTAGTGTACTATTGTAGTAATGTGATACCTTCACATTAACTATAAATGTTGTGGAATCCTCATTCCCATGTTCATCTATGCTCTTAATTTCAATCTGATGGCTTCCACTCTCTAGAAATGATACCAATACACTGGAACCATATCCAATTATTTCACCATCGCAATACCATGTGAGGTTTCTAAGACCCCCGTCACGGTCATCTTGATTCCAAGAGGTTCCATTATCATCGACAAAATAAGAGGCATCGAATATTAGATACCCCTCATCTTGTTTAAGAGAATTTCCCGTGCGCATATACAAATAGTCAATTAATTTATATTCTGGACCAGATAATACTTTAAGACGGAATATTGGAGGATGATTCACTAAGGCTACGGTAATTGAAAATACGGTCATGTTTTCATTCCCAGCAGCATCAAGCACAAATACATTGATTCTAAGTTCTTGACCTGCGTATTCAGACATATCTTCGCTGATTGTAACAGACAACTGATTGTTTCCAATTGTAGTCCAGTTTGACATAATAGCTGTCCCATCTGTAAGTGTCACGCTGACAAATCTGTCCATTATTGGTGATTCGTCGGTGATAGTGAAAATTATAATTGGTGCTATCGTGTCCTCATTTATATTGAAAGCAGGTTCGATAATTTGAGGTGGTGACTGTTCAATAGCTAAATTGATAACCCTGGTAATGCCTAGGTTTCCAGTTAGATCCTCTACAGATGTTTTAACCTGGACATATTTCCAAAATGAGATAGGAACACTAGGAAATGCATTAACATCAATAAGTGCTCGCCACTCAGTAACGTTGATGTAAATGAGATTAGAAGGCAATTCATATGATGTTCCCGTGCCATTCGAAATTTGAATTATTATGGAATCTGGATTCAACCCACTTGAATAATCCTCAAAGGTTCCGTTCAACCAAATTTGAAATTGGTTAGAGTATGCTACTTCTCCAATCTGATTCACCGTTTCGATAGTTTGGGTTATGTCTGGAGGATTGTTATCTAGGACAAGCGGGAGGATGGTACTGTTCCAGTTTGACACTTGATCGTACAAAGTTAACTCAATGGACAAGTCGCCATCTTCATTCTTGTTGACTATGTATAATATATCGAACTTGAAATCTGAGTAATCTGTGTCTTGTGGTAGAGTATCACCGAACAGACTCTCACCCATGACCTTCCATAAGCCAGAGCTGTTGTCGAATCCAGTAATTTGAACTGTAAATGGCTCATCCATTTCCTGATTATTAGAATAATAAAGCGTGTTTCCATTCCAGTATAGGTAGGGGCTACTCTCAACCAATGTCATGGTTTCTATAGTTGGTTTTTCTACATCAAGAATAATTAAAAAATTGACTTCCTTAGAGTTTCCCACGTTGTCATAAACGATGATAGACAATGAGCCAGAATTATTCGCTCCAATTTCAGTTGAGTAATCCATAGAATAAACTTTGGGCGATACACCTTCGCTCGTAATCATGCCGCCTTCTCCAAATACCTCTTCAAAATGAGCATAGGATAACCCGCTATCAACATCTGATGCATTAATATCTATTGAGAACTCTGTGCTTGAGATGTTGTTGTAATAGATGGTTGAACCATCTACATATAAATATTGAGAATTGAAGATATCGCTTATTGCGTGAATATTAACTGTTGGCTGTATAATGTCCTTTATTAAAGTTATCGTATAACTAACTGAATTATTGACTTCATCCCAGTAGGTTACAACGATTGTGCCACCAATATCCCCAACATACGCGGTATAAGTTGCAGCCCATGGCGAATTGTAATTCACTGGTGGTGCATCGTCCCCCCAACCCGAATATGTGATTTTGTAAACGCCACTACCAGAATCTGTGAATGTACTATTGATATAGAATGCCTGTGGATCTACCATGTCATCTCCAAAGTAGATGGTGCTTAGGTCTTTCACGAACACATATTGATTGTTCTCTTCAATTGATGTCACACTGCCGGATATTTCTATATCTCTGATTAGAGATATTATATCTATGGCCATATTGTTTACTCTGTCATAGTATCTGATGGTAATTGTGCCATTGGTGTCCGTGATGTCCACGGTGTAAGTCGCCTGCCATGGAGAATTAAAGTTAGTTGACGGCGAATCATCACCCCATGTTGAATAACTGACACTGTATGTACCGCTGATAGCATCCGTGAATGTACTCGTAATAGTGATTGTTTGTGTTGTGGACATATCGTCTCCGAAATATACCTGTGAGAGACTTGATACATATATGTACGAACTGGTTTCATCGATTGAACTGACTTGACCAAATACGTCATTGTCGAGTGACAGTAGTAACTCTGTTGTATTGATATTCGAAACTTGATCATATATCGTGATAGTAAGCCCAGCACCACCGTTTTCATTCTGATGTATAGTGTAAGTCGCCTCAAATCGTGCAACGTAAGTTGTATCTGTTGGATCTGATTCACCAAATTGGCTTTCACCCACTGCTTTCCATGGGCCGCTACCTATATCACTGCATGTTAACCAGATTGTGAAAACATCGCTCATTGATTGGTCGTTGCTGTAGTAAAGGGTCACACCATCAAAGTAGATGTTGATGCTGTTTTCGATGATTGTCGTTATTAGATCTATCTCTGGGTTTGTGATGTCAAGGGTTATTATGACATTTATTGTGAAAGTGTTTCCGACATTATCATAAACAATTATCGAGAGAGTTTCTGAGTATGTGACCCCGGCCTCTATTGTATAAGTCATCGAATAAACTGTGGGCTGTGCTGATTCTGAAGTGTCGTTTCCTCCGTCTCCGAACGCACTCTCGAAGTTTGCCCGTTCCAACCCGCTGTCTGTATCTGACGCATCGACATCTATCGAAAACTCGGAGTTGATGATGTTGTTATAATAAAGGGTCGATCCATCTACATACAGATATTGATCGTTGAATATCTCGTTTATTGCCCATACGCTTGCTGTTGGGAGTGTAATGTCTCTGAGTAAGTTGATTGTATAAGTCACAGAGTTGTTGACATTATCTCTAAATGTTATAACAATCGTGTCGCTTACATCTCCTACATTTGCGGCATAGGTCGCACTCCAGGGCTGATTGAAATCTCCAAGCGGGGCATCGTCACCCCATACTGAATAACTCACGTTATAGGTTCCACTACTGGCATCTGAGAATGTACTGTTGATGAAAAAATCTTGTGCTGAGAGCATATCATCACCAAAATATATCGTTGCTAAGTCTTCGACAAACACGTATTGACTGTATTCTTCTATTGATGTTACACTGCCTGTTATATCAATATCCCTGGTCAAGGTTATCGTGTCCTGCGCAGTGTTGTTCACCCGATCTCTGTAAATTATGGTAATTATTCCGGATACATCTCCAGTTTCCACATCATAAGTTGCCTGCCAGGGTGAATTATAGTTTGTTGCTGGCGAATCATCACCCCATGAGGTATAAGTCACCGAATACATACCTGCGCCGCCATCTGTAAATGTGGAATTGACTGTGAATGACTGTGGCACGGCACCCATGTCATCACCAAAGAACAGTTGGGATAAATCAGAGAAATACAGGTAGGGAGAAGTTTCTATTATCCAATTGATAAAACCAGAAATGTCATTATCCAGTTCCAAAGATATGGTTGTAGAGTTCATGTTGTTGACGTTGTCGTACACCCAGATTGTTAATTCATTTCCACCATCTTCCGTTTGATCAATCGTGTAAGATATATCGAATTTGGAATCTGAATAGTCTGTATCTGTGGGTAAAGTCTCGCCAAAGTTACTCTCTCCAACGCCCTTCCATAGGCCGGATCCGCCTTCAAAAGATGTGACCTGAATTGTAAAAAGTTCGCTCATCACTTGGTCATTAGAATAGTATAACGTGTTTCCATCCCAATATAAATACATACTGTTCTCGACCAGTGTGACAGTCTCAATGGTAGGCTCTTGCACATCCAGAATTATCATTGCGTCAACAGTTTGGAAATTGCCTACGTTGTCATAGATTGTAATGGTCAAAGCCTCTGAATATATGGCACCGATTTCTATCGTGTACGTCATAGTATAAACCACTGGCGAAGGATTTTCTATTGTGTCGTCCCCGCCTTCACCGAATGCGATTTCGAAATTCGCCAGGTTCAGGCCGCTCCCAGTGTCTGACGCATCAATATCTATTGAAAAACTGCTTGCGAAATTGTTGTTATAGTAGAGAGTGGAACCTATTGCGTAGAGATATTTGGTATTGAAAATTTCATTGATTGCAAAAACATTCACTGTAGATACTGCAGTATCTCTCACAATATTTATAGTAATTGTAAATGTGTTGTTCACCTTATCTCTATAAGTAATCGTTATCGTTCCTGTCACATCGCTCCCACCAGCAGTATAAGTTGCGTTCCAGGGTGGGTTGTATTCAGTTGGTGGATTGTCGTCCCCCCAAGGACTGTATGTGACGTTATAGACCCCGCTACCGCTATCTGTAAAAGTACTGTTTATATAGAAATACTGTGCACCAATCATATCATCTCCGAAGTAAACGGTACTCAAGTCTGGAGAAAATAGATATTCACTATTCTCCTCTATTGAACTTACAGATCCAATTATGACATTGTCTTCAATAAAGGTTATCGTGATTGAGCGTGGGTTTCCCACCCGATCATAGGCAGTCACTGTAAGGGTATCTGTTGTATGGACAAGTGGTTCAATCGTATATTCACTGGTTGAAAACGGGCTGGCTGTGATTGATGAAGGCGAATCACCGAAAATGCCTGCCTCAAAACTCACATTTTGACTTCCGCTATCCGCATCACTGAATGTTCCATCTATGGTTAACGTATGTGTTATGCCGTCATCGTCACTGAAATAGTATATTGAGGCGAATGTTGCCTCATAGAAGTATTCCAGATAGTTCGAGCTCACGCCAGTTATACTCAAATCTGGTGCCAGGTTATCCAAAGAAAGCTGTAACTCAGTCGTGTTCATGTGACCCAGATTATCATAAACAGAAATTAATATGGACAAACCGCCGTCTTCATTTTGATTAATGGTGTAATTTATCTCGAACATACCAACGTAGGTGGTGTCTGTAGGATTAGATTCTCCAAATAAAGTTTCACCAACCGCTCTGTCCAAACCACTGCCAGAACCGTCACTTGCAGATATTTGGATCGTGAACATGTCGCTCATAGGTTGATCGTTACTATAATACATCATCGCTCCAGTATAGAAGATGTAGTTACTGTTCTCAACCAAATCTATTACAGAGATCAAAATCGGATCAGTATTGTCCAGGATCACCGTATCATTTTTCACTGGCTCGTTCTGATCTAAAGCATCTGTGCTATTATAATTGATGTAACAAAAACCATCGACATAACTACCTGGGATCGTAAAGTCCCCAGTATACAAAGTCCAAGCAGTCCATGAACCGTCATTCCAAATCTTGTACCATGTTGAAGATACACCTGCTCCCGAACCATCTGTGGCTGTGAGATTGATGGGTGTACTAGAGGTAACGTAAGTCTCAAAGCTAGTAAATTGGGGACTTCCAAGAGTCATCGTACTCGTAGGTGTTGTAGTGTCATAAGCCCCCGAATCATCATAGCCAGGCGGATTTTCCATATTTCCTTCCATATCGGAGACATTCGTAACAAATCGATAATAGCCATCCCCATTGGGCCATGTGAATGAAAATGTGCCTGAATCGCTTAGTCCGCTTGTTGGTTGAATATCGAAGCTTATCCAATTACCCCAGCTACCGTTGTCTGCACTATGTTGATAGAACAACTCGATAGAGGCAAGATCGACGTTATCGCTTGCGGACCATGAAATCGTGAGCGGTGTGCTATTGAACCAGTAACCTGCTACACTACAAGTTGATGCAGGGATGTCGTTATCAGTAATACTCACACTAATTTCTCCGGTCTGATTCCAGTTATTTGTGGTATCGTTGGCAGAGATATTGTAATAGAGAGTCAAGGCATCTGCCGGAACAGTAATCACGTAATCGAAATTTCCTCCACCAAGATCATTCATTGTCACATTCTGTGGTATGGTAGGTCCAGCAACTGTGTTGAAATAATAGTACAGATGTACTTCATCAACACCGATATTATCAATTACAGTTGCTGTGATTGTGAAGGAATCTCCCGTTGTTGGAGTTCCAACAGTAGTGTCCGTAATTTCTGGCCTGTCGTTATCTACCACAGTAATAGGAAGCAGACCTGTTTCATTCCAGTTGTTTGTGGTGTCATTAGCGGATATATTATAGTATAAGGTCAGAGCATTTCCTGGTACGGAAATTGTATAATCGTAATTGCCACCGCCGAGGTCGTTCATACTCACATTTTGTACAGATGTCGAACCAGAGGTAGTGTCAAAATAATAGTAGAAATATCCCTCATCAACCGCAACATTGTCTGTTATGGTCGTCGTGATTGTGAAAGAGTCTCCCGTAGTGGGAGTTCCAATTGTTGTATCAATGATCTGAGGTAAGTCATTGTCCTGAATGACAATAGAAATTATGCCGGTTTCGTTCCAACTATTGGATGTATCATTGGCAGAAATATTGTAGTACAAAGTCAATGCGTTATTAGGCACAGAAACAGTATAGTCATAGTTTCCTCCACCAAGGTCATTCATTGTGACATTCTGAGATGGTGTGGATCCAGTGGTGGTATCAAAGTAATAATACAGGTGTACTTCACCAAGACCAATGTTATCAGTGACAGTCGCTGTGATAGTGAATGTTTCTTCAGTAGTTGGAACACCAGATGTTGTATCAACGATCTCAGGCAAGTCGTTGTCCGTTACACTCTGGGCCACCTCCCCAGTTTCATTCCAATTGTCAGATGTGTCATTAGCTGAAATATTATAGTATAGAGTCAGAGCATTCGCTGGTACAGATATTATGCAGTCATAATCTCCACCGCCTAAATCATTCATTGTAACATTCTGTGCAAATGTCGGGCCCGTTGTGGTGTCGTAATAATAGTAGAGACGCACTTCATCTACATTAACATCATCAGTAACAGTAACAGTTATTGTGAAAGGATCCTCCGTCGTAGGAATACCAGGTGTTGTATCAATGAGTTCAGGTAAATCGTTGTCTATGATATTCAAATTAATTTCCCCTGTCTCATTCCAGTTGTTGCTTGTGTCATTTGCAGTGATATTATAATAAAGTGTCAAAGCATTTATTGGAACAGATATGGTGTAGTCATAATCTCCGGCACCCAAATCATTCATAGTCACATTTTGAGGTGTTGAAGGACCTATTGTGGTGTCGAAGTAGTAGTAAAGATGTATCTCATCAACGGCAACATCATCAGTTACAGTTGCGGTAATCGTGAAGGCCTCTCCCGTAGTAGGGATCCCTACTGTAGTATCGATGATTTGTGGTAAATCATTGTCCAAGACCCCAATAGAAGTTATGCCCGTTTCATTCCAGTTGTCGGTCGTATCATTTGCTGAAATATTGTAGTACAATGTCAACGCGTTACTAGGCACACTAACAGTATAGTCGTAATTTCCCCCACCAAGGTCGTTCATTGTGACGTTCTGAGGACTTGTAGGTCCTGTAGTAGTAGCAAAGTAATAGAATACATGTGTTTCATAAACGGCAATGTCATCGATTACCGTTGCAGTTATTGTGAATGTTTCTCCCGTCGTTGGAACGCCAGAAGTGGTATCAGCAATCTCAGGCAAGTCATTGTCAGTAATACTCCGAGTAATTTCTCCTGTTTCATTCCAATTGTTGGAAGTATCATTGGCGGAGATATTATAATACAATACCAATGCATTCGCGGGAACAGGGATTGTATAATCGTAGTTGCCACCCCCTAGATCGTTCATTGTCACATTCTGTGGTGTGGTAGGTCCGGCAACTGTGTCGAAATAATAATACAGATGTACTTCATCTATGACAACGTTGTCCGTCACGGTCGCTGTGATTGTGAATGTTTCTCCAGTGGTTGGGGTACCTACAGTCGTATCAGTTATTTGTGATAAGTCATTGTCATTTACTGCCACATTATTTGTAGAGGTATTCCAGTTGTCAGAAGTGTCATTGGCGGAAATGGTATAGTTAAACCAAGTTGCGTTATCCCAAAGCGTGATGTTATACCAATAGGAAGGATTCATGGATACATTATTTGTCTCATAACCGTCAATGGATGTCATGTTGTAATCTAACCAGACAGTATTTACTGCAATGTTGTCTGTCACAACAGCTGTCAAATTGTAATATTCACCCGTGTTCGCAGCTGTAGTTGTTGTTTCAATAATGTCGGGCCAATCATCATCTAATACAGTATCGGGGACTAAACCAGTTTCATTCCAGTTGTTAATGGTGTCATTAGCAGATATATTGTAGTATAGTGTCAGAGCATTTGCTGGTACGGAGATCATATAATCATAATTGCCACCACCAAGGTCGTTCATGCTCACGTTTTGTGCAGATGTTGGACCCGTTGTGGTGTCGTAATAATAATACAAACGCACCTCATCGACACCAATATTATCAATTACAGTTGCTGTGATTGTGAAGGAATCACCTGTAGCTAGTGTTCCTGCAGATGTATCTGTTATCTGTGGCTTGTTGTTATCTATCACAGTAATTGAGATCTGGCCAGTTTCATTCCAGTTATTTGAAGTGTCTTTTGCAGAAACATTCCAATATAATATCTGGGCGTTGTTTGGAACAGTCAAAACATAATAAAACAATTTGGTGTCAGAATCATATACCATGCTTACATTTGACCAGGATGTATCTCCAGTGGTCGTTGCCCAGTAATAATTCAAATATACAGTTAAAGATAATGGAGGGGAAATATTATCTGTAACATTTATTGTTAAATTGTAGGAGTCGCCAGTAGTAGGATTTGCTGTGGGATACTCTGATAACTGTGGTGCATCGTTATCACTTATTGCAATAGTTTGAGTGGGCTGGGATACATCATTTAAACTTGTGTCATTAACCTGGACAGAATAGGTAAGATCTCCAATGCTATCATCAAGTGTTATTGCATGATTCCAAGTACCATCCCCATCATCAATCAGGGGGTCATTACCGTTGAGGCTTCCGTGAGACCAGCTAACGTTCACGCTGGAAACGCCAATATTGTCTGAAACGTTAACATCAAAAAAGAAATTATCACCAGTAGTGCCAACATCCGCGCAATTATCGGCATCAAGACTCGGATTGTCGTTATCGTTTACTACTACATTATCTATGGAAGTATTCCAGTTATCAGAGGTGTCGTTGGCAGAAATGGTATAATTGAACCATGTTGCATTATCCCAGAGAGTCATATTCCACCAGTATAATGGGTCGATAGATAGCATGGAGACGTTGTTTACTTGATAATAGCCATCGATGGATGTCATATTGTATTCTAACCAGACAGTATCTACAGCAACGTTGTCAGTTACATCTGCACTTATATTGTAATATTCACCGGTGGTTGCAGGTGATGTAGTTGTTTCAATGATGTCTGGTGGTGTTGTATCCAAAACATCTACATTCAAGTTGCCATCTGCAATAATAGTCGTTGGTCCAGAGTCCGATCCAGTTCCATTAAATAATTCTATTGTAAATAAAGCATTGGTTGTGGGTATACCTCCGGCGATTGCCGTGTAATTCACAACAATTTTGTCATTTAGGCTTGTACTATTGAAGAATGTTGTCAATGTAATATTTGCATATCTTTGGCTACCGCTTATCCCATAAATACTAGAATTCTCCACACCGTAATACCAGGTAAGATCATTCTCAATGTAAATATTTATATCTTTGACCCAGACATTCCCTCCATCAAAAGCTGTTGGTGCTGTTATATTTATGTTTGAAACATCACCCTCTCCTGTTAAATTTATCATTAGAGAAATATAAGTGTTCATATTGACTTGAGTGGTGGTGATATTCAAATCACCAGTTGCAGAAACAACTACATTGTCAGCTGATACGTTTGGAGTAATTACACTCATTCCGATGAGTGCATCTAGACAAACCATTGCTATGATTGTCCAAGATAAGATTTGTTTGTTAAAACCTTTAGGATTTCCTCCCCTCGTTATCATATAATCCATTTTACCATTATGATATCATGGGAATATAAAACTTCGTAAACACTTGGCCGAAGCATTTTAGGCGACCTTGAGCGTGAAGGAGACAATCCTAACACGAAAACCCGGAGAAATACCTCAGAACGCAGGGTTATGATGATGGACATGAGGCAATCAATTATGGGCCCAGGGGGCATTCAACCCGGCTATCTTTCCCCATACTTCTCAGTCAAAATCTTCCAGGCGCTTCTGCCTCTCTGAATTGCAGTAAAATGCCCTGCAAATGCGAACCAGATGAACATCAGGTCAAACAGCGTCAGAGGCACATCCAGATATGGCACAGTGAGCACTTCTGTCATGTTCCAGAAGGCTATGACTATCCACACCAATATTGGCACAAAAATTAGCATTACCAGTCTATCTGC
>JAUWNU010000154.1 GCA_030612505.1 Methanomassiliicoccales archaeon | reverse complement strand
TTCACGCCCTTGCCGCCGCACAGCCCTTCATCTTTAATCACGAACTCGCCAAGTTTTGCAAGGAATTCTTTGATTCCATCTGAATTTTTAAAGACTTTGAATTTCGGATTGCCTGGAATCTCATATTTTTCTAAAAGATTGCGGGTGAAAGACTTGCTGGTCTCCAGTCTCGCACCGGACTTTGTGGGCCCTACCGAGGGGATTTTCACGGCAGCCAGCTCATCCACGATTCCTTTTTCCAGTGGCGCTTCCGGGCCAATAACTGCCATCTGTATGCCTTTTTCCACAGCCCAGCCAATTATCTTCGGTATATCTGTGTCCGAGGCGAGTAAGAATTCCGTTGAAAGCCTGGCCAGACCGGGATTTTTATTATTCATTACAGTATATAATTCTGCACCATCCTCAACCAATTTGCTGGCTATGCAATGCTCGCGGGCTCCGCCGCCTATCATCAGGACTTTCATAGTATCGAAGCTGTATTATCAAGCATATTCATAAGTCTTTGGCGGGCACTCCAGAGATTCGGTCTTTCATCCCCCATACATACTGTTTAATATCTGTAAAAGATTGCGAAAATCATATATGAATACGATAAAAGAATTAGTGGGGCAGGCTGAAACAGCTTTTGAAGATGCAGAATATGAGAATGCAAGAGAGCTTTGCCTGGAAGGTATCAATAAATTGGAGAAGTCCAAAGATACCGAATCCATAAAAACAACAATAAAATTTCTGAACATACTTTCTGACTGTGACAATATGCAGGGTAAGTGGTTTAACAGCACCCTGAATCTGGAGAGAATTATTGAGCTGGCAGAGGAGTATAAATATCCAATAATAAAGGCAGAGGCAATGATTAAGGTGGGAACTCAGCTTACAAAGAGTGGAAAATGGGAAAAGGCCAGAATTAAATTTGAAACTGTTAAGAAAATGGTGGAAAAATTTGAAAATCCCTATCTTCTTGGACTCACATTAGGCGGACTGGGAGAGATATATTTCAGAACTGGAAAGGTTAAAAAGGCAGTTACTGCGGGACAGGAGATGGTGGAGATTGGGGAAAGGATAGATAATCAACATCTGATAGGAAAAGCAAGTAATATCATAATGGTCAGCTGGTATGGCATTGGGGAATTTGAAAAGGCCCTGGAAGCTAATTCAAAGACAGTCGAAGCTTACATAAAGGCAGAAATCCCGTCTAAAGTTGCCATGGCCCTAAACAACAGGGGAGAGATATACAAAATCAGCGGTGAATATGATAAAGCCCTGGATAGCTACATGGAAGGGCTGGATGCAATCGGCAAAAACGTTGCAGTTCATGAACTTGCTTACTTTTACCCGAACATGGCAGAATGCTATATCCGATTGGGGCAAGCTTTAAAGGCTAAAGAAATCATAAAAAAAGCAGAAATAGAAATGAAAGATTCCGAAGATAAATACGCGGTCTCATATCTCTGGATGGTAAAAGGCATGATTGAAATTGAGGATGGAAACGAAGACGATGCAATCAGTTGGCTGTACAAAGCTGAGAAAAGAATGAAATCTCTGAATGTACCATTCGATACTGGCATGATTGCAATAGAGCATTCCAGGGCACTTACAATATTTGGGCATCCGTATGAGGGATTGGAGAAGTTAAAAGAGTCGCTGGCATATTTTGAAGAAGCAAAGTCCAAATACATGATTGAGAAAACCAAGATGCTTATAGAGAGCCATCAAAAATAATTATAGAATGAAGTTCAAGGAGTCCATCTTATCCTGAACTCATGGAACTCATCTCCCTTGTGAGGGCATTTGGGTTCATCAACCATCACATCCCGGGCTCCAACGTTCTCATAAGCCGCGGTGTAGAAACCCATTAGGTAAGTGCAGAGAAGTGGATCTCCCTTGAAATCATATATCCTAAAATATGTGCCTTCCGAACCCCCATATTCCGTCTCTAGCCTTCCAGTATCATAGTTGTGGGACCAGACCTTTGGGCCAAACTTGCATATCTTTTTCGGGCTGCCTGCGACTTTAAGATATATCTGGATTATGGCGGACTGCTTGAACCCGGATTTTCCAAGCTCCAGTATCTGGGCCTCATCCAGGTCAAAAAGCTCAACTGTAGATTTGAGGAATTGCATTCTGGTAGCCATGGGGTACCAGTTACCGTCAATTATGTGATTCAGGTCAAGCCTATGCCTTTTCTCCTTCATATCCACCATAAGTTTTTCAAGACCCAACTTGCCAAATTTCTTGGTGACATACTCGATGTTTCCACGAAAAATTGCGCCTTTACAATTGCCTTCCATGAAAATCATATATGAATGTGCTAATTAATAAAAGTATTCAGAAACTTGCGTTACACCTATTTTGGAGTATAATTATATTTTAAAAGTATCAAAAATAGGTCAGAAACCAGACTAGAACAATCCAAGACCGCTGGCCAGGGACATACACCCCATGATTAATATCAAAATCATGGTGAGTTTTTTGAACCTGGCCTCGTCAATTTTTAATGCCATCCGGGAACCAATGAAGGCGCCCAGGACCATGCCTGGCAGAAGTATTCCAGATATGGTTATGGCCTGAGTTGTGAGCAGACCAGCAAACAAAAATACCGGCAAAGTTGCCAGATTAATGAACATGAAGAAGGCAATAAGGTTGGCCCGGAACACCTGCTTGCCCATCTCCTGATTGGAGAAAAATATTATCAGCGGTGGGCCAGACATGGAAACGCTGCCATTTAGGATTCCTCCGGCAAAGCCAATAGGTGCCATAGCTAGTTTCTCATTTTTTACGGTCTTACGAATCTCAAATAGCAATGCCAGGCCGAAAATAATAATGATAATGCCAATGAGCAATTTCATGATGCTGGTATCTGCAATAAGAAGAAGATATGTACCCACAGGAATGCCCAGTACGCCGCCAAGCATCAATGGCCAGATACGTTTTAATTGCACGTATTTTCGAAGCTCATATACCAGAAATAGATTGAGAAAAAGCGACAGCACTACCATTATGGGAATAAGTTCCTGGGTGGGCATAATCAGCAATAAAAGTGGCAGTGCAAACTGGGAAAAACCGAAACCGGCAAGTCCCTGAACCAAGCTGGCAAGCAGAATAATAAGTATTGCAAAAAATAAAGCAAGGGTTAGTTCCATCAACTAACCCAGCTTCTTTTTTAAATGCTCCACAAGGCCGCCAGAATTAATTATTTCCATAACAAACTCTGGAAGCGGGCGGAATGTCATCTCCTGACCTGTTGTGATATTCTTAATTGTGCCGCCTAGAAGGTCAAAGTCAATCTCATCACCATGGTTCAGTGCGTCCACGCACTCTGGAGATTCTATGACTGCGATTCCCTGATTTATTGCGTTTCTGTAAAATAATCTGGCAAAGGATTTTGTAACAACCGCTTGCACGCCGCAGTACCGGAGGCAGCTGGCTGCCTGCTCTCTTGATGACCCGCAACCAAAGTTCGTGTCTGCAACAACAATGTCCCCTGGCTTCACGCCCTTGGAGAATTCTTTGTCAAGGTCTTCCATGGCATGACTTGCCAGATAATCATGTTCATAGCTGTCCAGGTACCGCCCTGGCAGAATGACATCTGTATTCACATCCTTGCCGTATTTCCATACTTTTCCATTTACCATGAGCTCACCTTCCTTGGGTCTGTAATCTCACCTTTTATGGCACTGGCAATGACTGTTGCCGGGCTGGCCAGGTAAATGCCTGCTTCGGTGCTGCCCATTCTTCCCTGGAAATTACGATTTGTAGAGGCAATGCAGTTCTCGCCAGCTGCTAAAATACCCTCATGGGCTCCTAGACATGGACCACAGCCAGGATTGAT
>JAUWNU010000075.1 GCA_030612505.1 Methanomassiliicoccales archaeon | reverse complement strand
CATACATATGGCTATCACGCTTCTGATAGTGTTAGTATTGTTATTTGTCCTTTACAGAATGATGCCAGGCGAAAGGGCTGCAGGAATGATGATGCAGCCAGGCATGACCCCTGTCCAGGTCGAACAGATATTGGTCAGGTACGGTTTTGGCCGTTATGTCGACTATCCTGGTGAACACGCGGTAGGAAATTACCTGCCGCCGAGCATAGGCAGATATACCGTTACAGTGGAGGCTACGTCTGATGGTAATACAGAATCGTTTGATACGTATTTTGATGTTAATGCACCTGACAGTGTTGATTTACTGGCACCGCAGATTTATGATATTGGATTTGTGACAAATGCCACTCTAGGCAGTGAGGCAGAAGTATTCCTTCTTGTGAAGGACGTAGGTGCTATTAGAGGTGTAGATGTTATGATGTTCGCTCCAAACATTGTAATCACTGAAGAAGGTTTACCCGTTTTGCATAATGAGTCCTTTTCACTGGCACCAAGGGCCAATATGTCTGATGAGGTCAATCACACTTATTATTATTCAGGCACAACCAGAACAGATCTGTCTGTGGATGCTGGCGGAAGTGAATTGTTCCAGTTTATCTTTGAAGTAGAGGACTCCGCAAGAAATATGGCAACTGCAGCATTGGAATTGAACATCACTTCTGGAGAGATATCAAAGCTCTGCAATCTTACTGTAGACATACCATATGCCAATGATGTTTATTCATATCCTGAAATGGGAGACCCTATATCCCTTAGCTCAACAATTGAGGGAACCGGAACTCCTACGTTCAGCATGTTGATGTCAAATGTTTCAGTGTCTGAATCAGTCACATTAACTAACTCTACAGCAGATGTCTATGACGGTTCTTACACACCTATAGAGAATGGTATTCTTACATTCCAGGTAGATATGGGTGATATCTCTGCATATTACAGATATCCAGTAAATTCAGATATTACAACAATTCCAGCTCCAGTTGATGGCAATCCTTCAATCTATCCATTGCTGACCAATCTTGTTGCTTTGCCTGTTGATCAAGAAGGAAATGAATTGCTAGATCCAGTATATCCATTCAGCCTATCTGGACTCAAGCTTGTTATCAATGCAACAGCCGTAGATAGTCATGGCGATATATGTGACTCGGTAATGGCATATGTCGCCAGGCCAGATGGAGCAGCCCAAGAGATCATCCTGATTCATCCAAAATATGTCGAAGAGGTAGGCACATTGGAGGAATTCCTTGTTTACATGAAAACCATGTTGGTATTCGACTTTGGGACCTCTCAGATATATCATAGGCCAACTTGGGAAGTTCTATTGGAACGTGTCCCATCCACCGCCCTCTTATTTGGTTCAGCACTGGTACTTTCCTATATAATAGGTATATCAGTGGGTGTTATTGTGGCCTGGAAAAGAGGCACGGCACTGGAGATGGGTACTATTATTGTGACCCTGTTCTTCTATTCTATGCCTATCTTCTGGTTTGCTCTTATCATGCAGTGGGTCTTCTATGCACAATTGGGATGGTTCCCATTGGCGGGAATGGGTGGTATCGATTCAAATGGTAATCCTCTGCATGGCGGCGAATATCTAATTGATGTATTATGGCATTTGACTATGCCTCTGGTTACATTGATGATTCTTGGTCTGGCAGGTAATATTCTCCTTATGAGAACTGCAATGCTTGAGGTTATGGGAGAAGATTTTACAACAACAGCCAAGGCAAAGGGATTGAAAGAAAGAACAGTTGTTTACAAGCACGTGGCAAGAAACGCCATGTTGCCGGTGGTTACGGCCATGGCAATGTCCATAGGCGGAATCATCAGTGGTGGTGTGCTTACCGAGACTATATTCTCATGGTTTGGAATGGGTACTCTTCTCATTGAGGCCACCCTTACCAAGGATTTCCCGGTGGTTCAAGGAGCCTTCTATGGATTAGCTCTGATCACTATTCTTGGTAATATGGTTGCTGATCTGCTTTATGCGTGGCTTGATCCGAGGGTGCAATTGTGAGGTGATATGATGGTTACAAGCAGACAATTAAAGGAAAAAATAAGAGATTACAGGCGTTCCGTTAAACACAGCTGGTTGCTTTTCAAGGAAAGCAGAATCGGCTTGATAGGACTGGCAATCATGGTGGCCTTCGTTTTAATGGCCCTTCTATCACCGTACATGGGTCTTAGAGATCCAATGAACTGGTGGGCTCCTGATGTCGATATTCTGAGAATAGATGAATATCTGGATGATGGTGCGGGAATGCGTACCAGTGGACCCTTCATTCATGGAATGGACTACAGGGTTATACCAGCCGGAGGCACATCCTCTGATATTGACAGAATATATGCTGCAGGGGGCAATGGCATTTTAGGGTCTCCTTATGGCTTGTATAGTTATAATCCAGATAATGGTCAAAATATCTGGATTGTGGATGCAGATTCAATGATTACAACTAGACTCGTTACCAGTAACTTTGGCAGCGAAGATGACGCTGGTGAGGCAGAGCAGATGATATTCTTCGGTTGCGAAAATGGAAGGGTATTTGCAGTTAGAGATGGCTTTGGTGCCGATGGCCTGACACGACCTGCAGGAGATGATTTATGGTCCTATCAACTAGATGGTGAAGTTGTAGGCAAGATTGGATATTATCAGTATGGTAATCTAGGCTTCGATAGTGTAGACATGTTCTTTGCCAGCTCTGATGCAGGAACCCTCTATGCCTTTGAGGGGCCAGGGTATAATGAGACCACACCATCATTCAGGTGGTCACGGCAGATTGCCAATGTTTCCCTTACTGCACCAACAGTATCAGCAGATGGCCGTCATGTGTATGTAGGCACAGTTGATGGTGAACTTCATGGATTTGATGCGGCAAGTGGTCAGGCCATTCCAGAATGGAGTGGTGAGACATTCCAGGTAACAGACAGATACTGGTCAACATCTCCCATGGCTATTGGATCTCCAACAGTGGTTTATTCATCTACATCCGATGGAATGCTCCATGCTATCTGGGGTTCCAATGGAACTGCAGTGAATAAATGGTCTCACATTGTGGGTACAAGTGATGTTGATGGCCTTGTTATTGGCCCAGACTTGAACACTCCAGATGGAGGCAATCTCACAGACTTGAGCACCACACCTGATGGTTCCATATTGCTGGTAGGTTCAACATCTGGATATGCATATACAATCAATGCAAAGAATGCAAGTGTTAATATAGCATTTGATACAACAGTTGGTACTCAAGAAACTCAGGTAATTGTTTCTCCATATTATGATTCTACATACAGTAAAAGAGTTTTCATAGTTGCCAGAAATCTCAATGATACAAGCAGTGATCCATCTGATGATTTCACCCTTGTTTACTGTATGGCATCAACTGGAAATGACACAATCATCTGGAGAAAGACCCTTGAGGGTGTTGTTCTTGGTCAGCCATTCGCCTGTATCAATAATCAACATATAGGAACTCAGGCAGATGTGGGTATTGCCACTGTTTACTATGAACCAGATGGAAATATAACTGAAGGCAGGATGTATCTTTTCAGTGCACAAGGATATAATACATGTCCACTTCCACCACACTGGATTGAGGCATCAGAGAGCGGTAATGATTACTGGCTAGGCACAGATGCCCAAGGGCATGATATTCTGAGTCAAACTATATTAGGTTCAAGAGTCGCACTTCTTGTGGGATTCCTTTCAGCAGCGTGTTCAATAGGATTAGGTGTCATTGTTGGTCTTGTGTCTGGATATTATGGAAAGGGAATTGATGCCATTCTCATGAGGTTCACTGATGTGATTCTTGTGTTGCCAGCACTTCCGCTTCTTATTACTTTTGCGGCAATTATGAATCCGAGTATATGGAATATAATCATAATTATTTCAATTATAGGTTGGGGCGGAGTAGCAAGAGTCATACGCTCTGAAGTTTTGAGTCTCAAAGAACGACCTTTCATCGATGCAGCCCGTGTTACAGGAGCCAGCAAGTCTAGAATCATGTTCAGGCACATTGCTCCAAACGTGCTTCCACTTGCACTTCTTTACATGACATTTGCAGTGAGTGGGGCAATTCTCTTCGAAGCAGCCCTGAGTTTCATTGGCCTAGGTGACCCCGGAACAATGACCTGGGGAATGATGCTTAACTATGTACAGCACTCAAATGCTCTGAGCAATTGGTGGTGGCTATTACCCCCTGGATTATGTATCACACTCGTATGTATGGCTTTCTTCTTGCTTGGAAGGGCCTTTGATGAGATTGTGAATCCAAGACTCAGGAGGAGGAAGTGATAATATGGCATTACTAGAAGTACGTGATTTGAAAGTATACTTTGAAATCGTAAGAGGTCAGGTTAAGGCCGTAGATGGAGTTACCTTCGACCTAGAAAGAGGAGAAACAATGGGGCTTGTAGGTGAATCTGGTTGCGGTAAGACAACCGCAGCCTTTGCCATTACAAGATTGCTCCCAGACAATGGAGACATTGTTGGTGGAACAATAACCTTTGATGGCAAGGTCATTGCAGGCAGCGAAGAGGAGCGTGCATTGCCAAGGAGAAAAAGGGCCAAGTATGTTGACCAGTTAATGAGAGAAATTCGCTGGGATGAAATATCCATGATCTTCCAGAGTGCCATGAACGCTTTCAACCCTGTACACAAGATAGGCGATCAGATTGCCGAGGCTATTCTGGCCCACGAGGAAATAAGCAAACAGGATGCCAGAAAAAGAGTCATCGAGCTCTTCAAATTGGTAGGTCTGGATGTAGGCAGAATTGATGCTTACCCCCACGAATACAGTGGTGGTATGAGGCAGAGAGCCATGATTGCAATGGCCCTTGCCTGCAACCCGCAGCTTATCATAGCTGACGAGCCAACAACTGCTCTTGATGTGATCATGCAGGACCGTGTTCTGGCTGAAATACGCGATTTGCAGAGAAAACTGGGAATGGCCATGATAATCATTACCCACGACATTTCTGTGGTTGCTGAGGTTGCCAAGAAGATAGCAATCATGTATGCTGGCAGGCTCATGGAGTATGGCGATATTTCAGCCATATTCGAGCGTCCGTCCAATCCTTATTCCATTGGATTGATGGCATCCTTCCCAAGTATCATTGGCGAGAAAAAGCCGCTATACTCTATTCCTGGTTCTCCACCAGATTTGGGCAATCCACCGTCTGGCTGCAGGTTCCATCCCAGATGCAAGTATGCAAAGAGCATCTGCAAGGAAGAGAATCCAGAATTGACAGAGGTAGAACCGAATCATCATTCGGCCTGCCACTTTGCCTTAGAGATATTCAATGGCCAACTGAGTGAGGTGAGCTAGATGGGAGAAGAAGAAATAGTATTCAAAGTAGAAAACCTGCGCAAGTACTTCGAGGTTAATCAGGGATTCCTGAAATCTCTGGTCAGCAAGGATTCCTTGTACGTTCATGCAGTGGATGATATTTCCTTCAATATTGAAAAGGGAAAAGTCCTGGGACTTGTAGGTGAGAGCGGTTGCGGTAAAACAACTACTGGCCGTCTCCTTGTTCGTCTTGACGACCCAACTGCTGGGCACATGTATTTCCATGGCCAGGACATTGGGCCATTGAAAGGCCGTGAACTCAAAGAATACAGAAGAAAGGTGCAGATGGTGTTCCAGGACCCATACGAATCTCTTAACCCTAGATTTACCGTGTTCAACACAGTTGCAGAACCTCTAACAGTTCATGGTGTAGGCGAATCATACGAAGAGCGTGAAGACATGGTTGCCAAGGCACTGGAATATGCAGAGCTGAAGCCTGCTTCCGAATACATCGGAAGATTCCCACATGAGCTAAGTGGTGGCCAGAGACAGAGGGTTGCTATTGCCAGAACCCTTGCTCTCAGACCAGAGTTCATTGTGGCAGACGAGCCGGTTTCCATGCTTGATGTGTCCATCCGTGCAGGAATCATGAACCTTATGCTTGGCCTCAAGAGCCAGTATAATATTCCATTCCTGTTTATCACCCATGATGTATCGGTCTCACGATACATGAGCGATTACATTGGCGTGATGTATCTGGGCAATCTTGTGGAATATGGACCAACCGAAGCAATCATAAGTGAACCATACCATCCATACATGAGAGCTCTTCTTTCAGCGGTTCCGATTCCTGACCCGAAGATGCAGAGAGGAAGGACCGAGATTAAGGGTGATTTACCATCTCCGATTAATCTGCCAACTGGCTGTGCTTTCCATCCAAGATGTCTCTATGCAAAGGCAATATGTAAAGAGAAGAGACCGGAGATGAAGGAAGTCAAGACTGGCCACTATGTCCAGTGCCACTTTGGCGGCGATATCTCCTTTGAAGTACCAAATATTCCAACTTTCGAGGAAACAGTGAAGCAGGAAGAAGAGGCAACAGACATAGATAATCCAGTTGAGTCCCAATGAAAAAGCCTAATTTAGATATTGTGAATCTGGTTGGCATTACACTAATAGTAGTGGCAATAGTGTCAGCCGGAGGTCTTTATTATACAGCATCAACCTGGGCCAATATCTCCGAGGCTTATGCAACTGTAGAGGTTATAATATCTGAAGTGGACATTATCAGAAATAATAGCACCGGCGAAATCTCATTAACTGCCATGTTTTTGATAAATAATCCTTCTAATCTGGATATTGAAATATATAGAATAGAATACATGGTAAATGTGGATTCTTCTACTGCAGATATAATGGAATATAACAAATATATTGGAAGCGGGTCTGTGGGCAATCGAAATAATACAGTATCCGCGGATTCTATGAGGGAAGTTCAGGTTTCCATGTCAATCAATCCAGATTCAGCAAATATGGAGAGATTCAATTTAGCTGAACAGGACGGTAATGTTCATGTATTTTTGTATGGAACTCTTTGGTACAGGATGGTCAATTACCCTGATGCCTCTCAGAGAATGGACGGTATATATTACATGAACAGTGTGGTGGTTCGTCATGGATAAAGAGTCTATCTTGAAGATAAAGATATTTATCTGGGCCATATCTGCTGGCATCATAGTTTCATTCTTCTTCAGCACAAATTTCCTGGCCTGGGCAACAAGCTTTAATCCAGGCGATTCAGTTATGCTTATCAGTCCCATAATGTGTGGTCTGATGTTAGGAATCGTAACATGGGAAGTAGATGCTATCTATACTGTGTTTTCTTCCTTCATTCTCACCACAGTCGCAACTGTCGGAGTGGTACTTACTCTGTTGTCTCCAATGCTACTTGGAGCTACCTGGGTTCTTGGGGATTATTATATTTATGTTGCCCAAAATGTAATGATTTCTATTATCCTTATACTTCCATTATCATTGCTAGGTGCAATGGTTGGCAGGCTTTTTGCCGAGAACACAATAATGTCATCAATCTACAGGGTGGAAAGAGACCAACTCCGTTCCGAGACTCATGAATGGTACATGATGCTTGAAGAGAAGCTGGATGAGAAGAAGGCAGCTATTGAAGATCTGAGGGCTAAACAACAGGAAGCTGATGTGGAAGCTCAGGAAAACCTCAAGGAAGAAACCCAGGAAACAGACCCAGTAAGCCCCAAACCTCTGGATGATTAAACAGATTTTAATATATTCAAAGACAATTTCGCCGAAGGTTTTATTTTCTTATCTGTATTTCAGGATATAGTGATGTTATGAGCGAGCGAAGAATTAGAGTGCTAATTGCCAAACCTGGACTGGACGGCCATGACCGCGGCGCAAAGATTGTAGCCAGGGCATTGAGAGATGCTGGTATGGAGGTTATTTACACAGGCCTTCATCAAACCCCGGAGCAGATAGTGGAGACCGCTATTCAAGAAGACGTTGATATTGTTGGATTAAGCTGCCTTTCTGGTGCTCACATGACATTGTTCACACAGGTTATGGCCCTATTGAAAGAAAAAGATGCAGCAGATATTATTGTGACTGGCGGCGGCATAGTCCCCAAGGATGATATTGTCAAGCTCAAGGAAGCTGGAATTGCTGAAGTATTTGGCCCTGGAACTCCAATAGACGAGATTATTGAATATCACAGGAAAGCTGCAAGGAAGTAAGTCCATGGAAATTGTGGAAAAAGTATTGAATGGTGATAAAAGAGCTGTTGCCAGGCTCATTTCCATGATAGAGAATGGTGACCAGCAGGCAGTGAAAGCACTCAGCGCTTTGCATGCTCACACGGGAAATGCCCATATCATTGGGGTTACTGGCCCTCCAGGAGTCGGAAAAAGTACATTAGTGGATAAGCTGGCTAAATCATATAGGGAATTAAATAAAAAAATAGGAATAATAGCGGTTGATCCTTCCAGCCCCTTCACCGGAGGAGCAATTCTCGGTGACAGAGTTCGAATGAATGATTTAAACACTGACCCCGGGGTATTCATAAGAAGCATGGGAACCAGAGGTCACCTGGGAGGCCTGGCTCGCAGTACAGCTGATGTCATAAAGGTCCTTGATGCCTATGGTATGGACAAGATAATTGTTGAGACTGTAGGTGCCGGTCAATCGGAAGTTGAAATAGCTTCCTATGCCCATACTACTCTTCTAGTGGAAATGCCCGGATTGGGTGACGATATCCAGACAATAAAGGCCGGAATCATGGAGATAGGTGATATTTTTGTTATTAACAAGGCAGACCGTGCAGGTATTGACCGCACTGAAGCCGAGATAAGAACCATGCTCTCGCTGCATCCAGAGGAAAAGCCCTGGCTCCCTCCAGTTATGAGAACAGTGGCTATTAATGGGGATGGAATTCAAGAACTAAGAGATGAGATTGAGAAACATCTTGATTACCTTCAGTCCAGCGGCCAGATGAAATTAATAGGTGAGGAAAGAGCCCGGGAAGACTTTATTCATATTTTGAAGGCCAATGTTACAAAATACATAATCGAACGCTCAATGGACCAGAAGAAATTTGATGAGCTATTATCAAAAATATTATCAAAACAGATTGACCCCTATTCCGCCGCTAGGGAACTAACTGATGATTTTGAAAATAGCCTGTAAACTACCAGACCATAAATGACTTGGCTTTTCTGATTGTATGGCTATTGATGCCAGCCCATTTATGGCTGTATGTTTACCCAGGGCAGCCGCACACCTGATGATCAAAGCCACATGGCTTTGATTTGATATACTAGAAAATGTACGGTATGCGGCGGATATCCCTTGCTATAATCCGTGTAAATAGTCAATTCTGTTAAAGACTATAGAGTTCTTGACCTATTTCCACTAGAACAGACAATAATTATTATATCATATTCTGCAATGGCTGGTGCCTATGTCTTTGATGGAAGAAGCCAGGACTGGAATTCCCGAGGTCGCCAAAATAGTCGCTGAGGCCGAGGGCACAACCCCGGAAAAAATAGCAAGGGGCCTGGCAAATGGAACCATAGTAATTCCCATAAACCCAATCCACAATCCGAGACCAGTAGGTATAGGAAAGGGAACCAAGGTAAAGGTAAATGTGAATATTGGCACTTCCGAGGATTGTATAAATATAGAAGAAGAGCTTGAGAAAGCCAGGATTGCACAAAAATATGGTGCAGATTCCGTAATGGACCTCAGCACAGGCGGCGATATTGACGAAATTCGCAGGAAAATAGTAAAAGAGGTTAATATCCCAATCGGAAGCGTGCCAATTTACCAGGCCGGGCTGGAGTTTGCCAGAAAAAGCTCAATAGTAAATATGACCGAGGATGATATTTTTAATGGAATTGAAACACATGCAAAAGACGGCATAGATTTCATGACTGTTCATTGCGGCGTTACCAAGGAAAGTATAAGCGCATTAAAAAAGGCAGATCGTTTAATGGGAGTAGTCAGCCGCGGTGGTTCATTCCTAACTGCCTGGATTCTTCACAATGGGAAAGAAAATCCGCTCTATGAGAATTATGATTATTTACTGGAACTGGCAAATGAATATGAGTTTACACTTAGCCTGGGAGATGGATTCAGACCTGGCTGTATTGCAGATGCCACAGATGGCCCGCAAATTCAGGAATTGATAATACTCGGAGAATGTGTGAAGCGAGCCAGGAAAGCAGGAGTCCAAACAATGGTTGAAGGTCCAGGTCATGTGCCGCTTAATCAGATTGAGGCAAATGTGAGAATGCAGAAGACCATATGCAAGGACGCACCGTTCTATGTTCTTGGGCCACTGGTAACAGATATTGCGCCTGGATATGATCACATAACCGGGGCAATTGGCGGAGCTTTGGCTGCCTATCATGGTGCAGATTTCCTATGTGATGTTAGTCCATCAGAACATCTTTGCCTTCCAACAGTTGAAGACATAAAGGTCGCCACAATAACCAGTAAAATCGCAGCCCATGTGGCAGATGTGGCAAGAGGGGGCAGCATGGAACGGGATATAGCGATATCAAAAGCCAGAAAGGAACTGGATTGGGATGCGCAATTCAAATTATGCCTTGACCCGGAGCTTGCCAAAAAGCGAAGAAAGGCAAGTACGCCAGGCGAGGAAGATGTGTGTACCATGTGCGGCGAGTATTGTGCTATTAAGATTACTAATGAATATTTGAAGTGAAAGTATTCTACTTTAAAATGTTTTTCAAGTGAGTTCCCGACGGTCATCAGACCGGAGCCCGGATGCCCCGCTCGAACCGGACTGGCAATGGCGAAGCCATCCGGTTCGGTGAAGAGTTGCGAGGCGTAGGCCGAAGCAATCATGCACTAAGTGCAAGGGCGGGGAGGCAGTGAAACGAAATGTTTTATTCAGTTTCGTTCATTCACAAAAGGCCATTCGGATACCCCGTCCATAAGGGCGGGGAGGTTCTAGCATATCATCGATACCACTAACCCATTCTCTGGAATTTATATATGCAATAATTACAGACCATAATAAAACAGTGCGGGGGAAGGGATTCAACATGGAACTCTCTTCGTTCATTCCATGGGTTCAAATCCTTCGTTGATGTAAAATATAGAATAAAGTAATAATGCGGGGGAAGGGATTTGAACCCTCGAAGGACTAACCACTAGGCCCTCAACCTAGCCCCTTTGGCCATGCTCGGGTACCCCCGCAATAAGAACTAAATAATGTGTCCAGGCTGGCGAATACACTTCACCTATAAATAAGTTAAAGAGAATTACTTTATAGAACTCTTTGCCAGCTCTGTGTGTTTCACACCTTTAATGGACTTGATTGCATCTGCCAGCTCTTTCAATTCGAAAGAACTGCCCTGGGCTGTTATAACTTCCATGCAGGTCTTATCATCTAACCGAACAATG
>JAUWNU010000039.1 GCA_030612505.1 Methanomassiliicoccales archaeon | reverse complement strand
AATTATCCCGGCAAACAATAAGGGCCGAAGGGCACTGGCAACCCTGTACTGGCTCATGGCCCGCGAGTACCTGAAGAGCAGGGGCACAATCAAGTCAGACGATGACTTTGGTATGGAAATTGAAGAGTTTGAGGCCACTCTATAAAATTCCGCAACCTCGCCGCTTTTAATTCGGTGGTTACGGAGATTTTACAGCATCTCTGATTGTTATTGTTAGATTAAGTTCAATCAGACTCGGGCGCTGTATTTTCTGTAATTTAGATTTCGCACCCAACAATTGCTTAGTTAATGCTGTGAGCCGTATGATGCTGGATTCAGCTTGTATTCGATACCGCATCATTGTCGAACACTCTCTTTGGTGAGTGGTTGGAGGCGTGTTCAACGATTTTTATTTATGTATGTTTGCACCGCAATGTGGGCAAAAGCTACTATTCACAGATATATGAGCTCCACATTTCAAACACATCTTTGTAGGCTCTGGAGGTGGTGCTTGATATTGTGGATAATGTATTATTGGTGGTGGAGGTGGACTTTTAGTGTTCGAAGTTACAGAAGCAACTATGCCTACTATAATCATTATTCCACCAATAAACATCAAAAGTACTCCTTCACCAGTATAAGGGTAATATGTTCCGAGCCATGTAACTTCTTCGTAAATATACAAAAGTAATCCAATTATGAATAAAATCGTACCAATCATTGCAACCGCAGCACCTCCATCATTATTATTACCCATAAAATTCACCTCATAAGTATGACAATTGGACTGATGTTGTTTCTCCCGCACTAACATGAACTGTACTACTATCTAGGAATCCACCATCTAAACTATATGCTGAAACAGTGTGAGAACCCTGAATAATTCCATTGAATGTGTACCATTGATCAGATGAGATAGTATCTTCCAATACTCCATCAATGTAGATATTGACATCTCCTCCCCAAACTGAATTATATCTTACTTGAATCGCTCCAGTAGTTATATTTATTCCAGACATTGGCAGAATATAAGTTGAAATTAATACGAGAGCCATTATTACGACAATTACTACAACAATAGCTGCTGCAATGCTGCCCCCACTACTCTTTTTTTCAGGAGGAGGAGCATATATTGGTTGTGGCGCATATGCAGGAGGTTGTTGATAATTTGGTTGTTGTTGGTACTGATTTTGTTGTACTTGGTTGAAACCACATTGGCCACAATATCCTTGATTCAAATAAGACCCACAATTAGGACAATTTTGCATTCGTTCACTCTCCAGCACTGAATCATACTACACCTTTAAAAACCTATTTATTAAAAAATAATATGAGTATAAACTCAAACTTGATTAGCCTAGTCTTAACTACAATACACAAGCCCCTGGAGCAAATCAACTAAATACAGCAAAGTATGTCAACACAAATATTAGGGTTATCCCAATGAGCCAGACCGTCCGAAACAGGATAGCTCTATTTGTATACTCCTTGTTTTCTGCTGGAAGTGCTTTGTGTGGCGCGAACATAATAATAGATATTGTTGGTAGCGGTATTTAAGTAGATTGGTACAGCTGCTTGTAACGGCCATCACAATGTTCCGAGCGAGCATGCCAAGCGGGTTTTTTATTTTTTCCTGTAACCAAACTTTTTATCATATTTCTTATGGTCAATAATGTCTAATACAAATGCGATTATCTCCACGGTTGATTCCCCATCTGTAAGAGTGTAGAGCATCCTCCAATAACGGGCTAGCTCAACCCGAAACAGATTCGTGATACCAAAATCTTCAATATATTTTCTGGGGATCAATGACTTTGATATTGGTTCCCCATAATGTGGATTAACCTTTATCAATTCCACCTTATTGTTTATCGAGTTGAGTATTGAACGCTCTATCTTTGATTCAGATGCGCGCTCGTTCAGATATTTATACGCTTCTTCTGCGTCTTCTGAGAGAATCACTCGAACTTCTTTCATAACTCAAATCCTCTTGATATTGCATCTCTCAGCAGGGGGTTTGGGTTGAAAATCCAGGTTATGCCATCTACTGTGGCAAGTATCTTATTGCTTGCTTCAAGATATCTGAGAATTGTTTTTAACCTATTATGGTTGACTTTCCTTGGAAGGAGTCTTTTCAGTTCTGCGACTGTTATCACACTCTTATCCACATTTCGAAGCGTTTCTTCTACCATGATGACCGTATTGAGTGTTGGCGAATGTTCATATCGGGGAATAGGTTTTGCTGATGTCATTCAATCACCTTTTGATATTAATTAGTATCAATTATGTATTAACAAGTATAAATAATTATTCTTTTAAGAGTCCTTTCTGAAAGATTGCATACAATATCTATTAAGCAGAATTTCATCCAATCCACATATCAGGGTCAGGCATTCTTATACATTGTATAGCAAGAAAACGCCCCAGGCGATTAAGACCACTCCTGCCAGGCTCACAAAGATTTTGATGTTCTTTTCTGTGTATAACTTTGCATAGAACTTGGAGCGTTTTCTCCGGGGGCCAGTAAGTTCATAATAAAATTCAGAAAATCGTTTATTCCGAGTAGTGAACATTGTTCCTACCATTAATATTATCAATCCTACAATGAGGTCTATATCTATGTCCATTAATTAGAAATGGTACTTTGTGTAAATAAATGCATCGGATTTAATGAAATAATTCCATACAGGCCAAATTAATTAAGCCATTGCCCCTGTAAAATTCCGCAACCTCATTGCTTTGAATTCGCTGGTTGCGGAGATTTTACAGAATCTTTTGATTGTTATTGTTAGATTTATTCAATCAGGTCGGGCGCTGTATTTTTTATAATTTAGATTTCGCACCCAACAATTGCTTGGGTAATGCTGTGAGCAGTATGATGCTGGATTTAGTTTGTATTCGATACCGCATCATTGTCGAACACTCTGCTTGGAAATGTTTGGAGTTGTGTTCAACGACTAACTCGGCCACTCATATTCATTGATCTTTTTGCGAAGCTCTTCAACAAACTCCTCGAACTCATTATCTTTATAAACTGCTGGCTCAACCTTATTATAATCAATGGCCCCATCTGGGAAAGGGTCGTCCACGTATCTTGGAAACAGATGCATGTGCAGATGTGGGATTGTATTTCCATGTATTTCATAATTGATTTTTATTGCTTTTGTTACTTCTTTCAGTGCCTTTGATGCAATTTTAACCTCTCTCATGAACTGCATCAGGTCAGAGTCCGATATATCATAGATTTCAACAGCATGGGGTTTCAGGGCCAGACAGCATGTTCCTTTCAAACATACTTCCGGGTATGCCAGTAACCAGGATTTATCAAATTCTGCTACTATTATCTCATCTTCCGGTGGTGACTCTTCATTGCATATCGGACAATTTTCTTTGTCCAGAAATTTCTCCCATTCTTCTAGTTCATCATGAAAGCTCATTTTTTCTTCCCCTAGCACTAATGCTATGCATAATATGCACAAACACCTTTAAAACATTTTTGTTAGATTGTGTTTTGCTTTAAAGTCTCAAGATACTGCCCACAATTGCTGCCAATCTGGTTCTCCTCCAGCTCTCCAATGCTGAGAATTACTTCGAAGCCCTTGGCCTCAAACTCTGAAATTAGTTTTTGAACTGTTTCAGGCTTTTCCGAATCAAAGCCAGGGTGTATTTTGAAGTATTGTGCCCGGTAGGTGGGATTCAGCGGAGTAAGCTTGATTAAGAAATTCTCGCCATCAAACAATCTGGCAATTCTTTCTGTGTCAATGGGCACATCCTTCATCACGATAAAATTGAGAGTGATTTTCTTGTCGCCAGGGCTGCGGAACTGCCGCCCTAAAGCGGCAATTTCCGGCAGTATCAGGCCCTTTATTGGTATGAGCTTCCTGCGAATCTCATCATCTGTGGAGTGAATTGAAAATTGCAATTGAAATCTACCGGCAAAGCCAGTATCTTTTATCTTCCGCAATTCCTGAATGAACGGTGCGCATTGTGATGGCCCCACTGTTGAAAGGCTGATAACCAGATTATCATGCTCCATGGATGCAAGCTGGCTGAGAAATTCCAGCACCGCTGGATTGAGAGTAGGCTCGCCCATTCTGGCAAGCTGAACTTTCCACATTTTTGTGTTTATTCCATTGGGAAAAGAATCCTTGGCCAGTATGCTGAGCTGTTGATGCAGTTCAGGAGCAGTTAAATGCCTGGCAAAACCCACGCCAGCATCACACATCTTGCATGCCACAGGGCACCCAACCATGGTGGAAATTACATTAACCCACTTTTCCTGCTTTGTCCTTGGGGGCTGGATAGACTCCACAAACTCTATCTTAAGGCCGTCATGGAGCTCTCCGACAAAAACTCGAGCCAGTTCCGGGTTTCCATGCTCACTTATTATCTTCATTTTTGCTCCTCAGAAATCTATCCATAATCATTGCCATTTCCACGCCGTCGCCAACTGCCATTGCTGTCTGGCCAAGTCCTCCTCTGGTGGCATCGCCAGCAATAAGCAGGCCAGCTGGTGGTTCATCAATATCAAAACCTTCAAATTCTGGCATTACAGCTTCCCTGCCAACAGCCACAATAACCAGGTCGAATGCTTTTTCCTCATTATCAAGAGCCAGCACTGCCTTATTCTCATGCATTCGTCCCCTGCCGACATTTCCCTGGAGCCAGGTGATGTTTTCTTCGGTCTTTGCAATGTCCGAAAGCGATTTAATCCCACTTGGCTCGGAACGGTGAATTAGCGTAATTTTCATGCCTGCTTCAACCAGGCTCAGTGCCATGTCCATGCTTGCCTCTCCGCCGCCGATTATGGCAGCCTCTTTTGCGCCATGCCAGTGCTCTAAGTTTTCTATTCCATAGAACAGGCGCTTTGCCTCTACAATTTCATCTTCACCGGAAAATTCTGCTTTCTTTGCTATTGTGCCAGTGCACAAAATAATGCCATCATATATCTCACCAGATATCTCATAGCCAGCATCTATTTTTTTAATATTGTTTACCTTCTCAGGAATGATGCTGTCAATATACTGGTACAATTGCTCTTCCATGAGCTTTGCCAGGTGCCGTCCGGTTATGCCGCCGGGAAATCCAGGATAGTTCTCCACCAAGCCAGCATTCCAGAGAGTTCCTCCAACTCTGCCATGCTCGAATACCTGAACTTCATGGCCTTGCCTTACCAGTTGAACTGCGGCTGCCATTCCTGCTGGCCCTGCGCCGATTACTGCTACTTTACCCATGCACTTCCCCCAATAATGTAATGATATTATCTGTATCTATAATATAGGCAAATCCATGGGCCAGTGTTGCCAGTGTGCCAATCTGCAGCAAATCAGAACCAGTTGCAGTACCATCAGCAGCAAAGAGCACATCATAGCCTTCCTGGAATGCTTCTCTGGCAGTTGTCTCGCAGCATAGGTCGGTCATAACTCCGCAAATAACAACAGCATCACACCCAGCATCCCGCAATTTTCCATCAATGTCAGTGGATGAGAATGTGCCGTAAAGGTTCTTGTCAAGTATTGTTGCGTTTCCCAATTTCAGCCTGCCATCAATGTCAAACCACTCACTTTCCCTGGGCAATTCAGTGTTCCACCAGCGAACAACTGGGTCGTGAGGGCTTGAGGAATAATACCTGGTGGCGAAAACTGGATAACCAGCCTTCTCAAAAGTATCAATGAGTTTCTGAACCTTAGGAATGATAGCTTCAAATCGTGGGCTGTAGGCGGGAGCATTTTCCTGGCAAAAATACTTCTGCATGTCAATTACTAAAAGAGCTAGCTTCTTTGGTTGAGCCGGTTTTCGCAGGCCTCGTAATCCTTGAAGTTCTTGTTTCCAGTCCATATGATCTACCCTTATTTCCTGGTTTTGTGAGCTGGAAACGGTAAAACAATGCTCATGCTGGGATTATGCTTTCATTATAAAATGTTTCCATCAGGGTCTGTGTTTGGTTATTGCTAATAAAGGGTCTAGGGTCTGAGTTTGTATACAAAAGAGATAGGGCCTTTGTTTGGTTATCGTTATTGAGGGTCTAGGGTCTATGCTTGGTTATCGTTAGTGAGGGTCTGTGTTTAGTTATCGTTATCAAGGGTCTTTGTTTGGTTATTATTAAAGAGGGTCTGAGTATGTATACAAAAGAGATAGGGTCTTTACTTAGTTATTGTTAGTGGAGGGTCTATGTTTAATTAACGCTAATAAAGGGTCTTTGTTTGGTTATTGTTAATAGAGGGTCTATGTTTGGCTATTGTTATGAGGGTCTAGGGTCTTTTGGCTGGATGCCCCGGCCTTATTAATTTTCCCTAGACCCTTCCCTTTTGAATGTAAGCTAGACCCTATTACTTATGAATAATAGCTCAGACCCTAGACCCAAACGTGTTGTAAGAACCCTAGACCCTGAACCCTAGACCCTTTACGATACATATCCATAACTCAGTAATCCACCCACCACTGTGATGCCCACAATAAGAGTTCTAGCTATGCCAGCCCAGAAATTGGACATGACGAACCACTTGAGTTCGAAAACGTCGCCTTCCTTGTTTAGTATGGAGAAAATATACAGCGGAACAGTGTCGGTCATCAAGGGAATGCACATTACAAAATACATGGCCAGATACCCGAATCTCACGCAGAATCGATGGGTGGCCATCATCATCTTGTTAAACCATTTCCATTTCAGATATCCTGCCACCAGGGTCTCGACCTTAATTCCGATGACGAAGACTATCCAGCTTCCCAGTGCCTTTCCCAGACCCATTATTATGGAGATTAGCAAGAATGCACCGAATATTCCCAGGCCAAGGAATGATGAACCTGGAATGGTCAGATAAACAATATAACCTGCAAGTGCCAACTCCACAGGAATCGGTAGAATAACTGCTGCCAGGAATGCGAAAATGAGTACAAATGTCAGGTAGGCCATTGGATTCTGGACCAGGGTAAACAGCCAGTCAACCATGTCCATGCTGCTGCTCTGGATTATGCTTCCGGCCAGTATCAACAATGCTATGCCGTGGAAGAATGATAGATGCTTGCCAATTTTTACAATCTTTTCATTTGGGTAATATTTTGTCCCATAATAGAATCCCATGAATGCCAGCATACCGGAAATAATATTCAGGCCGCATATTGAATATGCAATGAAATTGACAATTCCCGAGTTGATATTGGATGCAATAAAATGAAGTAAAGTAGGATTCAGGCAAATGCTCATGATGGCCAGCACAATGGGTGTCAAAAGTCGATTTTTGTGTGCCTTGCTTGGCTCTTTTTCCCCGAACTTGCTGCCTACTGACCTCATGGCATTCTTTGCCTTATTGAATACATTTTTCTGAAATCCCTGGCCAGCGCTCAAAACCCTCTTGCTTGTTTGCTGAATATTTTCCTGGAATTCTAGTTCATCAGAGATCTCAATCTCTCCTTATGTGCATTTTTGACTTGTCTTCGCCCAGCAGAACCACGCGGCTTGGCTTTTGCTCTGCAAGAACTTCTCGACCAATCTCACGGCCAAGTATCTTTGAAAATTGCATGATCTTTTCATGGCTTGGCATATTGTCATTGTGCATCCGTTCACGGGAATAACCAACAAACACATAACCTTTTGGTTCGATGAACAGTGGATTTGCCTTCTCCACAAGCTTGGCATATTGCTTCTCCCATCCAATGTTCCAGCCGTCCACCAGAGCATGGCGTATGACTGTTCTGGTATCAAGGCTCGGCAGCAATTCCAGAGTCTTATTCAGCCTTTCCCAGCCATCTTTCTGCAATGGCACGCAGAGGCGCTTGTAGATTTCCTCATTAGGCGCGGCTACAGTCACATAGAGCTGCCTTGGCAGGGTGTCCATGTTTTCTAGAACCTCTGGCATTGTACCATTTGTCACCAGAAAAGTGGTCATGTCCCGTTTATGGCATTCCTCAAAGAAATCGCTTAATTGACTGTACATTGTGGGTTCGCCGGAAAGTGAGCAAGCTACCATGTTCGGATTTTGAGCTTCTTCGTACATCTTTGGCTCTGTTCTCTCATCTCCCTTGTAGCCAGTTATTAATTTTCTCTGGCCCTTGATTGATTCATCAAGAATGAACTTCGGGTCATCTTCATGGGGGATTTCAGTTTCCAGATGCCCCTGATAACGCCAGCAGAACAGGCATGTGGAAGTGCAGTGGTTCACCGCAGGCGTCATCTGAAGGCATCTGTGGGACTCAATTCCATAAAATGATTCCTTGTAACATGGCCTGCCTCTTAACAATTTCTCGCCTAGCCAGTGGCATAACTTGACTCCGCTATGTTCGCCAACAACATAGTATTTTTGTCTCTCTAGAATTGCCTTGATATCATCATTCATGTATTCGCCTCAGAAATCAAAGAGGTTCTTTTGCTTTTCGGGTTCTGGTTCCTCTGGCTCTTTATCTTCAGGTGGAGGTGTTTTTGTGTCTGTTATTTCAGGTGTGCTTTCGGGTTCTGGCTCCTCGGTCTTACTGGGCCTCGAAACAGCCTCAACCTTCCGAATGGCATCAAAAACATGCTTGACCTTATGGGAGTCTGGCTTTGCCTCTAAAAGAAACCCAACCTGCTCCTCTGTTAGGTTTAATTTTTTAGTCATTGTCAGTTGAAATTCTCTATCCTGAATATACAGCTGACGAAAGTAAGGAAGCAATTCCTGCAAGGCCATTCTGCCGCTGGAATGTGTATGCTTGCCAAGCCTGGCTGCGAATCCATCACGAGCGTCCCGCATGCCCTTTGACCTTGACATCTTGCTTAGCCAGCTTGGAAATTGATACTTCACATAACCGCGATATTCACGGCTCTTTGCCAGGGAAACTCCGCAGGTCATCATATCATTTGCATAGCCCCAGAGTCCGTAATACTGCTTCCTTTTCACCCTGCCCAGATATATGTCTGCCCGGGAAAGAGCTTCATAGGCTGCGTACACATCTTTTGGATCGCGATAGACATTGGTGATATTCTGGTCAACCCACTGGATAAGCATTTCCGGGTTTTCATCCAGATTGAAGAACGCTTCTCTGGAGCGCTTGCAATTGCCTGTGTTAAATACCGTGGCTAGTGATTTAAAAATAGTGCTGGAGACATCTCTTTCTCCGATGGTGGAAATATCTTTCAGTTCTATGGTGTCTCGACCTATGGCCAGTGCCTGTAAATCATTGATGGCAGACCTGACATCGCCTCCGCTTTTCTCTGCCATTCTGCGAATAACCTCGTCTGAAACTGTCAAATCCTCATTATTGGAAATGAACCTGAGAACCTTGGCAATGGATGTTGACCTGGGCTTTGTGAATCCTAATGTTATTACTTTGCTTCCGATTACCGAGGAGCGCTTTTTCAGGGCATACCAGTCATTTACAATAAGTATTACTGGCTGCCTGGTATTGATTATTATCTGGGCAATGACCTTGATGCCGCCGAAATCTTCTCTGCCGAATACATTGTCTGCCTCATCCAGCACGATTAATTTTCGCTGACCATCCTTCGAACTGATGAACTCTCCAGTATCTAAAAAAGTCTCGCCCATGGCCCCCAGAAGTGCCACATTTTTCACGGCTTCAGCATTTCTGGAATCCGAGGCATTCATCTCCACAACTTGCCACCCAAGATCATTAGCCAGTGCCAGTGCTGCAGTTGTTTTGCCTATTCCCGGACCCCCCATCAGGACAACTGCTCGTTTTTTCGGAGGGCCATTCTGCCAGGAGTTTGCCCATTTAAGCAAGTCTTCCTTAACATTGGAGTTGCCAATGATATCATCCAGCCGCTTTGGCCTGTATTTTTCGGTCCATTTTACCATTATGCCATCCATAATGTTTATAGTCTCTAAATAGTTTCCATTTATCATATAATGTATTACTGAACATGTCTCGCCTGAATACCACAACCTTTTCAGGATTGTGGATGAAAGGCGATGAATAGTTCAGTCAAAGGGATTCCAGCTCAAAGCACAAGTATCCCTGATTAAGATTGAATGGCCATATAATTAACCTAATCATGTCATTCAATCAGATGATGGAAGGGATGCCTTAGGCTTTAGCCTCGGGGAGCCCTATGCTTGCAGGAAAAATCAGTCTAATCCACAAATGAAAATATCCAAAAACTGTCGTGTGCAACTATCCATTCAAAAACATGCTGGCTCCATCTAAAACATGGTATTTTGGAGCATAGTATTTTCAAGTTATCTTTATATAGAACCTACTTATACAGGGTTTACTTCCCAGACAGTATATTACTACTGGAGGATCCAATTTGGCAGACAAAAGACCTACTAAGAAAAAGGATGATGATAAGGGCGAGGACTTCAAGTACATCGTACGTATAGTTAACACTGATATTGATGGTGAAAAACAGGCCATCACAGCCCTGTCCAGCATAAAAGGAGTAGGAAACAGAATTGCAGAAATAGCCATCAAGGATATTGGGTTCCCACCAAATAAACAGATTGGCCACATATCCGATGAAGAACAGGCCAAGCTGGTCACTATCTTGGAAGAACTTTCTGAAACACTTCCGGAATGGATGTTGAACCGTCAGAAGGACTGGGAATCTGGAGACGATCTACATCTTCTTAGCACAGAATTAGACATGACCCAGATGGATGACATCAACCGGATGAGAATGATTAGGTGCTACAGGGGCATCAGGCATGAGAATGGTCACAAGGTAAGAGGTCAGAGGACAAGATCCAATGGCCGCAGTGGTCTAACGCTTGGTGTATCCAAACGTAGAAGCAATTAAGGTTTAGGGTGTATCAATGGGCGATCCAAAGTTCAGCAGAAGAAAATATGACACACCATCCCATCCATGGGAAGGCGAGAGAATCGCCAATGAAAGTGAACTTCTTAGAAAATATGGTCTCAAGAACAAGCAGGAGCTGTGGAGAACTGAAACCCAGCTTCGTGTTTTCAGACAAAGGGCCAGGGAACTTCAGGCTAAGGTCAGATACGGTGATGTCCAGGCAGAGAAAGAAAGGGACGAGCTAATGGCCAGGCTGGACAATCTCGGCGTAATAAGTAATGAAGCTTCACTTGACGATATTCTTACACTTGATGTTGAAGTACTTCTTGGCAGACGCTTGCAGACACTGGCCTACATGAAAGGCCTAAGTAATAGTGCAAAGCAAGCTAGGCAATTTATCGTTCACGGTCATGTTTCTATTGATGGCAAGAAGATCACAATTCCAGGTTATATGGTAAAAAGGTCCGAAGAAGAAGTTATTGATTATCTCGGATACTCACCACTGGCAGATGATATGCATCCAGCCAGACCAAGAGATGAGTTGGATGAAGCACCAGTTGTTGCACCAAAGGCAGAGGATGTTTCAACCGAGCCAACAGAGGGCGTTGACCCGTCCAAGCCAGCAGCTGAAGAGCCAAAAGAGGCTCCAAAAGAAGAACCAGCTGAAAAACCTGTTGAAGAGAAATCAGCTCCAGAACCGGCATCAGAGAAGCCAGCAGCTGAAGAGCCAAAAGAGGCTCCAAAAGAAGAACCAGCAGAAAAATCTGCTTCGGAGCCCACTCCAAAGCAGCCTGCTGAAAAACCTGTTGAAGAAAAACCAGCCGAGGAACCCAAAGCGGAGCCAGTTCCAGATGCACCAGTTGAGGAACCTCCAGCAGAGAAACCCAAAGCGGAAGAAAAGAAGGAGGATGAGTCATAATGGCATCAAAATGGGCAATAGCACATATTTTCGCATCTTATAACAATATTATTATCACAATTACTGACCAGACAGGCGGCGAGACCATTGCCAAGTGCACTGGTGGAATGGTTGTCAAGTCCCAGAAGGACGAATCATCACCATATGCTGCCATGAGGGCAGCAGAACATGTGGCAGATATTCTGAAGGAGAAGGGAATAGACTCGATCCATGTTCGTGTAAGGGCACAGGGCGGAAATAAAGATTCTTCACCAGGGCCAGGAGCACAGGCAGCAATTCGTGCGCTGGCCAGAGCTGGTTTGAAAATTGGTAGAATTGAGGACGTGACACCTCTGCCCCATGACGGAACAAAAAAGAAAGGCGGACGGCGCGGCCGAAGGGTGTAATTCATGAAAATTGAAAGTGCAAATCTGTCCGATAACAGGGCGGAAATAATACTCTCTGATGTTGAGCCGCATTTGCTAAATGCCTTCAGACGTGCACTTATGGTTGATGTTCCGAAAATGGCAATTGACAAGGTTGAGATTCACCTTGGGGCCATTAGTGATGAGAATGGCAGAACATATGAGAGCACAACTCCACTTTTTGATGAGATTATCGCACACAGGCTGGGAATGATTCCAGTACCTACTGATGGAGAGGCACTTATCAATGGTCATCTTAAGCCAGCTGATGAATGTGATTGCTCCGGTACAGGCTGCCAAAATTGCCAGGTCATGTATTCCCTGAACAAGAGAGGCCCAGCAACTGTTTACTCCGGAGACCTTGAACCACTGGGTGACGAGAAGCTCAAGACAAAGGATGCAAAAATACCAATAGTCAAGCTTACCGAGGATGAAGGAATCCTCATTTACGCAATTGCACATATCGGAACCGGAGACATGCATGCAAGATGGCAGGCAGTTCATGCTGCTGGCTACCGCCCGATTCCCAATATCACAATCAATCAAAAGAAGATTAATGACCCAGAGCGGGTTGTTGAAAACTGCCCAAGAAAGGTTTATAAAATAAGCAAAAAGTCTCTGAAGGCCATGAATCCCGAAGCATGTATCCTGTGCCGCACCTGCGAGCATGAAGATATTAGCGGAAAGGATGCAATAACAGTAGATGCCTATACATCCAGGTACTTCTTCAAGTTCGAGACCGATGGAGCAGTTGAGCCAAAGTATGCTATACTCTACGCCCTGAAGGTTCTTGAGGCCAGATATGATGATTTCCAGAAGAGTTTTGGAGAACTCAAGTAGGTGAAAAAAATGATTGGCATATCTATTTATAACATTTCTATTATCTCGGCGTACCCCACTGGAGGATTAATTTAATGCCAGCACCAAAAGCCAAAGCAAAGGGCAGGGCCGCTTCACGCAGCAAGGACAAATGGAAGTCCAAGGTATGGTATGATATCATGGCCCCTGACATGTTCAACCGCCAGAAAGTTGCCGAGACACTGGCAGACGAACCCAGTAAGCTAATTGGAAGGGTTGCAAAGGTCACAGTCCAGGAGATAACCGGCGATTTCTCCAAGATGCATATCAAAATGAGCTTTAAAATAAATGATGTAAGAGGAACAGAGGCTCACACTTATTTTATCGGACACGACATGACAAGCGATTATGTCCGCCGCATGACCCGCAGAAGGAAATCCAAGATAGACACAATCGTTGATGCAAAGACCCGTGACGGTTTCATTATCAGATTAAAGCCATTGGCAATCTCCAATCGCAGGGTAAGAAGCAGCCAGCAATCGGCTATCCGTCTTACCATGGAGAATGTTATTGGCGAATTCGCAACCAATAAGAACCTCGATGAAGTTGTGAAGGCAATTATTTCAGGCCAGCTGGCAAAGCAGGCAGCAGTAGCTTGTAAACCGATCCAGCCGCTCCAGAGAGTCGAGATCCGCAAGTCCGAAGTTCTCAAGGCAGGCTTTATTCCGGATATACCAGAGAAGGAAGAAGAAGAGCCAGAGGAAGAGGTTGTTGAGGAAGAACTGCTTGTGGCCGATGAGCCAAAAGCAGCACCAACTGAAGAAGTTGAAGCACCTGTCGAGGAAGCCGAAGTTGTTGAGGCCGAGGCAGAGGAAGAAGTTGTTGAAGAAGCAGAAAAAGAAACTCCAGAAGAATAAGTTTCTTTCTGTTTACGACAGAAAGAAGTAGTTTCTTTTCTATCTCATTTATTAATTCCCAGTCCTACTTAGAGCGGAGCCTAAATCGACGGCTGAGCCAATCATGCCCCGTCTGTGAACACAATACTTTGTGTGAAGGAGGCTGAAAGCCGAAGGGTTTCAGCTGTGGAGGGCGGGGTTGTGGGCCAGAAGGTATGATTCTGGCCTGGTGACAAGTTGTTCTTTTTCTTTCAAACTTTGGAAGCCCCATCCGTGAGGGTGGGGAGGTGGTCGCCACCGGCATACAACACGGCCATTCATACCTATCTTACAAAAGGTGTACCAATTTATTTAAATAGTGAATTTCACATTTAGTGAATTGGAGAGAAAATGGACCCCAATAAGAAATTCATTGACTTCAAATTGATTACCTTCTTCCGAATTGGAATTTTAGTGTTGGCTTTACTGATGTTCTTTGCACCTTGGACAGGGAGCATAGAAACCAGCGGAATGGGAGGTCTCTATTCAGGACCAGCACCTAGGCTTTACAAAAGTGGCTTTGATTATCTAATTGGCTGTGAGCCAGTGATGAATTATGACGAATTTATTCAAGTACCAATCGTAGCTCTCTATCTTGTATTCTTATTAATTTCATTGATGTTGGCAATTAAACCTAAAAAAGAATTTATTTTAGGCTCAATTGGATTTCATTTAGCTTCTTTATTATCAATATATCTATGGATTGCTGATACAAGATTTCAAGAAATTATTCAATATAGTGGAATCTATATAACAAATATAATTCACATTATTATCTCTCTTGTCGTTATCAATATTATTCTCACTATAGTTACCTGGCTCTTCTGCGATCTGGACGAATCAAAATTGCTTGATTCTGCCTCGGACGCATGAGAGTCCGAATACTAAAAATACCAGCTTCGCTTCCCCATCCACATGCGCATTGACGTCGTGGACAATGGAGGCCAGTGGACCCATCGAGAATGGCGGGTCCTGAAATACCTGGGTGTTGAGACAAAGATAATTCCAAATACCATTGATTTTGATGAAATTGATGCAGATGGCTTAGTCCTGTCAGGCGGAGCCCCAAGGATCGGAACCGAGGCAATGAAATTGGGCAATACCGCTGATATTCTTGATAAGGCCAATTTTCCAATACTGGGCATATGCGTAGGCGCCCAGTTCATTGTGGCCTATTTTGGGGGAGAGGCAGATGCTGCAGCGACTCCCGAGTACGGGGCCATGGACGTCATAATCACAGAGCCAGGGGATATTCTTGAGGGAATAAAAACACCATTCAAGGCCTGGGAATCTCACAATGATGAGATCAAGATTTTGCCGGAAGACTTCATCAATCTGGCACACTCGGCCAGCTGCAAGGTTCAGGCCTTTAAATATCTGAAAAAACCGTACTATGGGCTGCAGTTCCATCCTGAGGTTGAGCATACGGAGCAGGGCTCTGATATATTCAAGAACTTTGTCAAAATATGCAAGGAACATATGAAATAATGTTCCGAGTTGATTTTCGAGCATGCTGACCCGGGTTTTCTTGTTTTCCACATTTTTTTCTTTTTTAGATGCACTTGTCAAATTTCCCAGAGTGCATCTATTTTGTCAAATCTTGATTTGACGCAGGAGGGTCAGCCAGCGCAGAAAATCATTAAAAGAAAAAAACGTGTGGGGATATTTTTAAGAATTTCGTCAAGATCTGCGAAAATCATAAAGCTTAACGTTTGTAGGTTGACGGTGCCAGCACTATCAATGCTGTGAATATTTCCAGCCTGCCCATCCACATGCAGACTATGAGAACAAATTTTGCCACCGAATTCAATGTATGAAATCCATCGCCAGGCCCGAATAATCCCAGACCGGAATTGGCCAGGCAGCTTGCTGTGGCAGACAGCGAGTCCACGATTCCTACGCCGGTGGCGCAGATTATGACCATGGCAATGCCCAAGGTGAGAATATATGTTAGGAATAAGATTTGAATTTTCTCAATTACCTTGTCTGGCACTGTTTTTCCATCAACCTTCACCGATACCACTGACCTTGGGTGGATTGCCTTCTGTATTCCATTCTGCACTTTTTTCAGCAGGATGATAATTCGGGATATCTTCAGACCACCACTTGTGGAACCCAGGGTTGCACCTACCAGCATCAGCAGTATAAGCAGCATATGAACGAATGGAGGCCATAAAGCCAGGTCATTTGCAGTTGAGAAACCGCTGGTTGTTCCTGCCGAGACTGCCTGGAATAGAGCATCTCGGAAGGATTCTGTAATCCCGTATCCAGAGAGCATCAGCCCTGCTATTGCCAGGAGCGTGATGGTAGTAAGCCACAGAAAGAACAGTTTAAATTCTGAATCCTCGATTATTGCTTTAAATTTTCCTGTGATAAAACGATAATGAAGCACGAAATTCGTACATCCGATTATCATGAAGAACATCACCACCATTTCTATGGCTGGATTGTCGTAAAACCCTATATTATCCGAATGTACGGTGAATCCTCCAGTGGATAGCGTGGAGAATGAAGTGCATACAGAATCAAAGGCTGGCATTCCAGCGCCCATCATGAGAACTATGGACAGAATGGTGAACAGCCCATACACGCCCCAGAGAAGCCTGGCAGTCTGATGCAGTTTCGGCCGCAATCTGGTAACTGAAGCCCCGGCAACCTCTGCCTTGAATAGGGATAATCCGGCGTTCATGAACCTTGCCAGTATCACCACACTGAGAACGATGATACCCATACCTCCCAGCCAGGTTGTTATGGCCCGCCACATTAGGATGCTGTGACCGTAGGTATCAATGTAATTTACAGCTGGATCTAAAATTGTTGCTCCGGTGGTTGTGAAGCCGGACATTGATTCGAAGTATGCGTCAATGGGACTGGCCAATGTACCTCCAAGAAGATAGGGTAGAGCCCCCAGTGCAGCAATTATCAGCCACCCAAGGCCAACAACAACGAATGATTCTCGTTCTCTCAAATCCTCTGCATACTGCCGATTATTGAACCAGAAAATAAATCCAATACACAGGGATGCCAGCATTGGAACTATGAAGGCCAGTATAAGAAATCCAGTATCCTCTTTGTAAACCAAACCAGTTATCAGCGGCACTAAGAACATGAAGCTGAAAATTATTATAAGATATCCCAGGGTTGCCAGAACTGCTTTGAAGCGCATGCCCTAAAACAGCCCCCGTCTATTATGATGGGAGAACATCTTTTCAACTTTCTTCAATGACTCCTGGCCAAGGAAGATTATCATATGATCATGAGCCCGAACAATATCAAATTTTGTTGGTACTATGACCTTGCCGCCGCGAACCACCGACCCTACATAGGCATTCTTGGGAAACTTGAGCTGGCCATATTCCTTTCCCACCATCCACAGGCTTTCCTTCACAATGACTTCCATGACCTTTGTGCCTGAACCCTGCATTGTTGTTAGTGTCGAGGATACCTTCTTCCCGGAAATTTGCTGAATAATTGTGTTCACAGTCAACATCCTGGGGCTAAGGGCCACATCAACGCCCACCTGCTCAAAGACCTGGCGCATTTCTGCATCATCAACTATTGCCAGTGTTTTTCCAATACCCCATTTCTTGGCAAGCAAACAGCATAGCATATTATACTCTTCTTTATCAGTTGCAGCAACAAGGGCTCCAGCATCCTGAATTCCCTCTTCATCGAATAGCTCAGAATCCGTAGCGTCACCGCATATTACCAATGTTGAGCCAAGTTCCTCGGTTGCCCTGGAACATTTTTCCTGGCTATCATCTATGAGTATGACAATCCTATCATTTTCAAGGGATTTAGCCACCTGAATGCCCATGGGGGTTGCTCCGACAATGGCAACCTTGTGCATGCCGGTTTCCAGGCGCTGGCCAACTGCTTTTCCATTGCCCGAGGGAACGCCGAAAGCAGCCTCCACATTTGCCACCAGTTCTTTGGAGTTCAAAACCATAATAACCCGGTCATCAGGCCTGAAATCTCCTGAATTATCCGGATGAATAACAGCACCATGCCTTGTTACTGAGCCGATTATTGCACCACCGGGAAGTCCAAGACTGGCAGGCATACGGCCTATTGCCTTTGAACTGTCAGTAAGTCTTAATTCGATTATTATAGCATGACCAGAGAGTTTACCTGACTCAACCAGGGATGGAAGCAGCAGCATCTCGGTTATCTGTTTCGCAGTCACCATGTCCGGAGAAACAGCCATGCCAATACTGAATATGTCCAGTCGTCCAGTCTCTGCGCCCTCTTTCATATAATCAGCATTGGATAATCTGGCTACTGTTTTGCAACCTTTGGACTTGCCAATGACGCAGGCAATGATATTTGTCTCATCGGACCCTGTAACTGCAATAAGTAAATCTGCTGAATTAATACCTGCCTCCCTGAGCTTTGCAGGACTGGCAGCATTTCCTTTCACTGCCAGAACGTCCAGGGATTCAATAATTTCAAATCGGTTTTTATCAGACTCTATGACCGCCACGCTATGCCCCTCATCAAGAAGTGTCTGGGCAATCTGGGTCCCCACCTGGCCTGCTCCGGCCACCACTACGTACATGCTACACTGGATATGATAAGGGAATAATAAGTTTGTCTAGCCTCTATGTTTAGATTCAAGTACAAGGGGTCTAGGGTCTTTGTTTGGTTACCGTTAATAAGGGTCTATGCCAGGTTATCGTTAGTGAGGGTCTAGGGTCTGAGTTATTATTCAAAAGTAATAGGGTCTTTGTTTGGTTATCGTTAACAGAGGGTCTAAGTTTACATACAAAA
>JAUWNU010000026.1 GCA_030612505.1 Methanomassiliicoccales archaeon | reverse complement strand
AGAAGCAGTATTCAAGTTTTCTGGTCAAACGAATGTTGATACCTGGTCATTGAAAGATAATCCTGCTGTATCGGTGTCTACCAAATACAGCAGATGGTTGGTCAATGACCTCCATCTTTCAATGCAAAGGATAAGAGATCTCGCAGATTCTTTCCCATTCTGGCAGCGTAGAAAACAAACTGGCAGACCGCCGACTTGCGAACGAGATTTGTTAATTGGGTTCCTACTCAGGCAATTTTTTGATGCAACATTTCGACAGACTCAGGGTCTGATGAGATGTTTCAAAGACTACTTTGAATTTCAAAAAATTCCAAGCCACAGCGTTTTAAGTAGAAATAATCAGAGCAAACGCTGGCATCATCTTTGGAAGCGATTTTATCGCTTCGTTTTGAATGGCCTTTCCCACAGGAAGGCCATCATAGCCACAGATGCCAGTGGTTTCAGTGGACTAAGACAAACATGGAAAGAAACACCTTACAGTCATCGTGCAAAGCAGAACTGGGTGAAGTTACATGCAGCTGTCGAAATCGACAGCTTTATTATCCTGAATTATGAACTAACAAAACCGAATATTCATGACAGCCAGTTATTCGATGATGTTTGGAATAGTGTTCCGAATAACATCATTCCAATACGCAGCCTGGCTGATGCTGCATACAACGGAGAAAAATGCCTTCAAACCGCCTTGAAACATGGTGCAACACCAATACACGGCATCAAGAAAAATGCCGTGTATCATCGTCATCCAGAGACTGCATATCAGCGAATGGTCAGTTTTTTCACACACTGGCCAAAGAGATATCAATCGCTGTATGGAAAACGGAATCATGCCGAAACCGCGTTCGGCATGATGAAAACACGCTTCGGATACAGGATTCGATGTCGTTCAAAAATTGGTCGAAAAAATGAAGTGCAATCAAAAATCAATGCTCATAATATTCGGATGCTGGCTCGGTTAGATTTCCAGTGGAACGATTAGTTTTGCATCAAGGCCTTATGTATGAGTAAATGAATAGTTAATTGATGAAACCTGCAAGGGACATGATTCTGTTTTCCTTCATAACCGGATTACTGATGTTATCGGCAATGTTCATTCCAGTTAGTGGAAGCCAGAATCCCATTAATAAAACTGATGGGGCACCTCTTGGGTGGTCAGATGATATAACTTTAAGTAATCTGGGTGAACAGGATAAGTACTGTTCAATCAAAGCAAACGGCGCAGATATTCACGTAGTCTGGTCACATACAAACTATGGACCCCTAGAATATTATCTTTATTACACAAAATCCAATGATGGTGGTGAAACATGGGAACCTGCCAGAAATATATCTGATAAAAGCGATTTCGGGATCATATATTCCGATATTGATGTTTCAGGTCAAAATATTCACGTAGTATGGGATGATGATACTGGTTGGGATGGGATATATTATCGAAATTCGACAGATGGTGGTGAAACTTGGAATTCAATTAAGAGAATAAGTTCCAATGGTGTCGATGCAGGAAATCCTAGCATTTTTATCAATAATTCCAATGTCCACATCCTCTGGCATGATTTCAGAGTAGGCACAAATGGACAGGTTTTTTATCGCCGTAGTTTGGACGGTGGAATAACTTTTGACAATGGACAAGGTGTAGATGAAGATCGTCAAGTTTCTTTTTCACCCGCAGATATTGGTGGCGTAAATATGGTAGGTGATGGCTCTAACATCTCTGTTATTTGGGGTGATGAAAGAGATGGAGATTGGGAAATTTACTGGATGATTTCAAAAGACAATGGTTTTACCTGGGAAAATGGAACAGGGACACCAAATGTTGGAAGGAAATTGACTGATTCCACAAGCGATTCATAGACCCTGCTATCGCAGTTTACGGCCCTCAAATCCACATTATATGGGTTGACCAATTATGGCCAGGGCCAGAGTATAGGCTATATTATAGAAATTCCACAGACAACGGTGTTACATGGAACCCCATTCAATTATTAACAGGTCCTGTGTCTGGAATAAACTCACCTGACATAGACATTGAAGGTGACCATGTTCATGTAGTCTGGGATGATGAAAGAGATGATGGTGAACATGATGAGATTTATTATAAGAATTCCACAGATGGAGGCATAACGTGGAATGGTGATTTGAGATTATCTTATAATTTATCTAGATGGGGGTTGTGGCCGAGAATTTCAGTTGATAATGGGGAAAAACATGTTGTGTGGTTCGATAAAATAACAAATACAAACCATGACATTATGTACAAACGCTATCCAGACTTCCCCGACACTTCACCACCAACCCACACTAATGAAACCCCCCTTCCAGACAGCTACAAGGACGCTCCAGGAACCAACGTTTCAGTTCACGTAACCGACCCATCTGGTGTAAACGAAGCCACCATCCAGCTATGGATAAATGGAAGTCTTGTAGTCCATACTGCAACACCGATTACTGATGGCTATAATGTTTCCTGGATATCTGGAGGTTTTGACCCGGGAGTTGTCGAGTGTCGAATTGTCGCAGATGACAATTGCAGTAATACATTGGATTTCACCTGGAACTTTACTGTTCTGGCATTGTATGAAGTTCAATTGCTGGAAGGTTGGAATCTGATTTCTGTGCCTTTGGAACAGGTCAATACTTCAATTCCGAGCGTGCTGGTCTCTATCAGTGGTCAATGGAATGTTGTGAAATATTATGATGCAACTGATGCTAATGACCCCTGGAAGACCTATCGCCTGGGTGCTTCAACCAATGACTTAGCTAGTATCGATAGCACTATGGGTTTCTGGATTAATATTACCGAGCCTGATGTGAACCTGACAGTTAGGGGAAATATTACGAGTTCTACAAGTATTACCCTTTATGCTGGCTGGAATCTGGTTGGATATCCTACTCAAACAACTGAAACTGTAGCGAACGCTCTATGGGGCACTGGATGCGACAGGGTAGAAGTTTTCAATGCCAGTTCACCGTACTTGATTAAAGAAGTTGAGGCAACTTATGTGATGAAGCCAGGAGAAGGGTACTGGGTGCATGTACCAGCAGATACTGTTTGGGTTGTTGATTGGTAAAAACAATCACTCAACACTTTCTCTCGTTTCTTGGTAGCAGATACACTAATTATTTATAGAGGGCAGAGTATTATATAGATTACATTGAGGTGAACATATGCCAAACTTCCGACTTTCAGTAGTAGTAGAAAAAGATTCAGATGGTTATTTTGCCTTTTGCCCTGAACTTCAAGGTTGTTACACCCAGGGCGATACTTATGAAGAGGCTATGAAGAATATTGAAGATGCCATTCGCCTTCACATCGAGGACATGATTGAGACAGGAGAAACAATTCCGATTGTTGAATCTATAAGTCTGACCTCTTTGGAAGTGGCTGTATGAGCCCTAGGCTCCCTCGTATTACTGCTGGAAAAATTATTAAGATTTTGGAAAAACGCGGCTATGTTTGCATTCGCCAAAGTGGTAGCCATAAGATATTCAAAAATAAAGAAGGAAACCGAGTTACTGTTCCTTACCACTCAAAAAAGATTCTTCATCCCAAAATTTTAAAGAGCATTCTTAGAGATGCAGATATGACAAACGATGAACTTTAAAGCAATTTGTGCTGTTCACTTGAAATTGGGAGTGATTCTTATCCACTTTTTGTTTTCTCTGAGGCGTTTACGTACTGAGACTCGGAGAATTTGCGTATCGTGCGATTGTTTTAGGTTTAGGGTGTGGCGAACCGTTAAGTCCTATTTTTGACATTATATTCATCACAATCAAAAATAGGTGTAACGCAGATTTGACAAACATAAATTCAGTTTGACTGTCAAATTTGCGGTAAGAATACATTGCAGGAGATGTGAACCCGGAGGGAACAATTATTCGATAACCCAATCTTTCAACGCTTTTTCTCTATCTTTGACATTCTTTGGCAAACTCTTCAAAGGAATGATAATCACATCAATTCCTATTCTTTGATAATGTTTTGCTCTATCCTTGATGTGCTTGGGTTTGCTAAATTGCAGAGCAATAAAAGTTGAATACGATTTGCATAGTTATTTCAAATAGTATTCGACAATGGCATGGTAACATTATCAATTTAAATCTAGTGCCATACTGTTCACATTGATATATTAGCAATCGGTGAATGCATATCTAAATCTAACAACCTGGCGCATTCGCCCTGATTGAACGGCTTATTACATTCGCAATCAAAAAAAACCCGTAATCTCGTAGCCAGATGTCTCAAAGCAAGAGATTATGGAGGTAATACTTTCGGTTACCCCCTCTATTCCGGCTTATATACCATCCTGCCATGTTTAGATTGAGGTGAGTGAAATGAGCGGCTTCGAGGAAATAGATGATTGCAGCTGGGAGGGTGTTTACATCCTGAACAGATGCTATGACCAATTTACAGATGTAAAACATCCCATTGATGACATTGAACAAGAATGAAGATTTTTTCCACCAAAAACCCCATCCTGATGGTCAGGGTCTAGGCTCCCTGGCCATTCCTTTTATTTTTTTAACAATAGAAGCCTTTTTATTCCATTCCATAATACCGCTGACACTGTAACATTGTGCAGATGTGATCTAGTTGGTTAGGATTAAAGCCTTCCAAGCTTTCTGCCCGGGTTCGAATCCCGGCGTCTGCACTTCTTTTTTATTACCAGTGAATTGTCCAAAGACTATCAGATGTAGCATGTATCCAATATCCTGTGCCAGGCATCATCATCTCTGTCCCTGCCATGGTTCTCAGAAGATATGGGTCATCGCCATCATAGCCCTCTATCATATCATAACTGACTCCAGTTAATGCATCAGCTAGTGTTGTGGATTTATTTGCTGATGGATATCCGATAAAGTTCCAGCCAGTATATATGTTGATACTGGTTGATGCTGCATATTCTCCAGTAGGTGAAAATGTGCATGGTGCCTTTATGTCTATCCAGAATGCCATTGTATGGTCAATGTCTGTAAGGTCATTGGTTGTTGCGCCGACTCGGTATGTTTTCCATGGATCATTTTGATCTGTTGCATCATAATATTTCACAGCATAATAATTACCGCTGATGGAGCTCAGAACTGTTGCGATTGATGTATCTGCCTGTTCAAGTGGAATTGATACAAGGTTCCAGCCAGTTACCAATGCAATATCATGTGTAATCTGGGTGAAGTAGGCGATTACAGCCTTATTTGAATCCATTGTTATCGAGTCAGGATTTGCGAAGCTTACCAGGTCACCGCCCCACTGATCGAATTCCCATCCAAAGCTCGGGTTTGCAGTGAGTGTTACACTATCTCCACGTCCATACGTTGCCTGATTTGGATTCTTTGTAACTGTTCCGCTTCCCACGACACTTGTTCCCAGGGTGAACTGGGTTGCTGATATGGTAACTGTGGCTGCTGAGGCTATGTCATTGTTTCCTTCATTGGTCTCAACCACCTGGTACAAATCATCAACTAATAGGCCGTAATAGAATGTTCCAGTAGTACCCCATGGAAGGCTAACACCAATTGAGAGAGTGCTGGAAGCACCTGCTGCCAGGCCTGGATGTTGATATGAATAAAGAAGAGTATCATCAGTAGTGATTGAGTTATCTGTGGACAAATAAAGCCCATATCTGAATGTGCCTGAAGCATCTGTTCCCTGATTCTGGTATGTTCGGGAAATGCTTATGGAATCTCCCTCGGTGCAGGATGCTGGTCCGCTGACAGCTGATGCATATAGGTCCTTCCATAGATCCTGAACAAAGACAGCCCTGACGCTCTTGTCATCATCCATCAGGAGATTGTAAGGATTTGAACTGCCGCTGATATCAAGTTCCCAGTGGTCGAAGTCCCAGCCTACGCCAGGATTCGCTGTAAGACTAACTGAGGTTCCATTAATATAAGTGGGTTGATTCGGGTCCTTTGTAACAGAACCGCTGCCAACTGTAGATACAGACAGGGTCCATTCTACTGGCTCGGTGTGAATTTCATAATTGCCTTCAGCTCTGTCAAGGCCCTTTCCTGTTGGGCCGTCATTTAATTCGTCCCACACGAAAATAGGTTTCCATTCGCCCTTGAGATTTCCATATACAAATGAAACATTATTTGCATGGGCTGGTCCCCAATCATCGCCATTGCTCAGGACTATATCCTCTTTTGAACCTGTCCAGCTCTGTGGGTCCATAGGGTCTTCTGACCATGAAGTGTGTATTTCCTGGGTTCCCAATGGGCTTTTTTCATCGATTTCAGTCCATACTACCTGGACTATCTTATCGCTCATACTGATCTTCGGGGCAAAGGGTTCATAGCTATCTTCGAAACTGATAGAGGTATCCTGCTCAACACCAGACCATTTTTCGCCATCGTAAAATGAATAGAAAATTTCAGGGGGTGACGCCTTATCCTTCTCATGTGGGTATTGTTTCCATACAGTATACAGTCTACCATCGATATCGCCGCATATAGAGGCATCTCTTGCATCCATATTGTCGTCCAGCCCTGCACTGACAGGTTCTTCCTCACGCCATGTTCCCTTGTCACCGTAACTATCTGAAGTTGAGTACCATATCTCATCAAGACCAAAACCCTGTTTATCAACCTGGGTCCAGGTTACGTGGATATTGTTTGCTTCGCCGCCGGTAATAATTATGGAAGGGTCAGAGGCAAAGATGTCATCTGGCTTGCTGATATAATCATCACCTTTGTTATCTATGCTAGTCCATGTATTTCCAAAATCAAATGAACGTGAATATCGAACTTCTTCCTGGGTGAATTTGTCATCTCTCTCACTCCAGACGACATGAAGAATTTCAGGTGCTTTTCCACCGAAAACTCCAAATTTTATCTCTGGAGTTGACATGACATCTGCATCCTGACGGTCACCATAACGCCAGCTAATCATCATATCATCTAGTCCATCTCCAATCCAGGTCTCGCCATCGTCCTTGGAATATTTGTACATGACCTCCCAGGTGTCATCTACTGCCATCTGCTCGGACCATACAACATGTAACCATCCATTGTGGTCAACTGTAATTGTTGGGTTAACTGCATCTCCATTGTTTGCCTTATCTTTTCTATTATCACTTATAACAAAATCTTCATGATCCTGGCTCCAGGATACACCGCCATCATCGGACATTGAAAAATGGATCTCTCGATAGCCGCTGAGTTCATCTAGCTCATCCCATACAACAAAGATCAGGCCATCATTAGTGGCCCCTGATGGTGGGACAGCAACAGAAGGATGCAGTGCATCATTTAGATTCGCTTCTTCGTCAAAGCTGACAATGAGATCACCGCCTATTACATAATCTGGTTCTGGGGCAGGTGCTCCCAAGTTCTCTTCTCCATTAATCTGGCCCATGCCAATTGGTACAATCGATGCAACCAATGCAAATGTGATTACAGCCACAATCAGAGCTCTCCATGCTCCATTTGATGTCATTTTATCCCGTCCTTGTCTACAATTTCACTTAGGTATTAATCGAATTATCCTTTCTTAGCTTATATACCTTCCGAATACATAACCTTGCAATACACCACGCAGATACATTTTTGTTATGACATTTTTCTGATACTTAACATTGTTAACATAGGTATTATGAAGATAGGTTTTACAATGAAATAATTACCAATCTACTGTCCATACAGTATCTGATGCTACATGGACCCAGTATCCTTCACCTGGCTGCATCATATAGGTTCCAGGAAGTTGTGTAATCAGATAGGACGCACTGCCATTGTAACCCTCAACAGGCCGATCATTTATTCCTCCCAGGGCATCAGTAATGCTCTTGGATGTCTGGGCTGGATATCCTACCAGGTTCCAACCGGCTTTCAGATCAATTGTTGTGCTTGTTCCATAATCTCCACTGAATGTGAGGTTTCCATCGCCTAAGCTGGTAATGTATATCCAGATACCCATCTTGTGGTCAATGTTCCACAGGTCATTTAGGGATGCGGGTTTGGCTGTGAAATAGGAGGTCCAGGTGGTCACGGTTCCATTATTCGTATATCCTCTCACCTTGTCCCAGGTTGTAAGGCCGTCTCCTGCAGAATCATTAAGCACATTCAGGATGCTGGTATCGTTCTGAATAAGTGGGCAGGAAATAAGGTTCCAGCCAAGGTGAATTGGGACATCATAAGTGGTGTCTGGCAAATAATGAATCTCATAATTACCTTCGGCTTTCGAGGCTCCAGCAACATTCAATTCTTCCCAGACTATCTGGGGTCTCACCTTACCACCTATCTCTCCAACAGCAATCGCTGGAGCATTAGCTTCGGCAAATTCTCCGGTATCTGGATAACTCAAAACCATATCCCCCTCTCTTCCAGTCCAGGAAAGGGGGTCTAAGGGGTCATCTGACATGGAATAATGAATTTCCATGGTGCCATTGAAATTTGTCTCATCCCGTTCAATCCAGGCAACATGGACCTCTGGACCGCCGGGTCCATCATAGGATGCTACAACTGGCCACATTGCATCATTTCCATCAGGAAAGCTAATATTATTATCCTCAGATTCGCCAGACCAGGAGAATCCTCCATCCTGTGAGCCTGAATAATATATCTCCAAAGGTGAAGCAGACTGATCCCAAACAACATGCACATTATCTCCTTGGGCGTCTATTCTTGCTCTATATGCATAAGTGTCCGGAACAGGAAGACTTATTGTTCTTTCTGGTTCCCATGATTCACCATTATCAGGCGAGCGGGAATAGAAAATATCACTTGCCCAGATGCCTGGTGAAATTTCTATATCCTGGGTCCAGACAACATGAACAACAGAGTTTCCAGGCCCTCCTGTGGCAATATCTGGTGATAATACATTGGGCTCTCCAACTGCACTGAGGCCACTTACCTGCACTGGCAGGGACCATAAATCCCCTTGATCGGATGACTTAGCATACCAGGCTTCGGTAGCCTCTCCAACTGGAGACACTTCATTCCATACAACATGCAGGGTTAGTGGAATATCGGTTACTGCTATTCTTGGCTGTTCAATCCAGAAACTATCTTCCCCGGTCCGTTCAGTAATCAATGTATCGCCAGCACCATCATAGCCAGTCCATGTTTTTCCATTATCTTCGGAGCGGGAATAATGAACTTCATAGGTCCAGTCAGTGTAACTTTCTACCCAAACTACATGGATCCAGCCCATGGAATCAATGGCTATGGAAGGATACGATGTATTGCCTTGATTTGCAAATCCTTTACCACCAGTATTTACAAAATCCTGGCTGATGAGCTTGTCCTCTTCTGCTGCATCATCATTGCTCCATTCTAGGCCTCTTTCGCCAGCTTCTGACATTGAGTAGTGGATTTCAACATAAGGGTCATCAACACTATTGTTAAGTTCAGCCCAAACAGTGTGAATAGAACCCTCCCAGGGACTGCCAGGTGGAGCAACAGCAATATCTGGGGCCATGGCATCGTAAACACCTGCTTCATCATAGCTGACAATGAACTCATCCTCTGTCCACCCTTTAATTACCGGAGTAGGATTATTTTCATTAAAGGACAAATCAGATTCTGAATTAGTAAAAGCAATCACACTTATGATCATTGAAAAACAGATTAATGGAACAACAATCTTGCGCACATAATACTCTTCCCTTTCCATATTAGCACCAATTGATTGTATGATTTATATCACTAATAAATGTTTCTTATAGTTAAATTAAAGATATATTCAGCCTGGCTAAAAAAATATTATGATTATGATGGTTCTACATACTTTTGCATTTCTATTCGAACCTTTCTAGCCTTCCCCTCTATTTTTGATTTGTCGAATATTGATAATGCTTTTGCATAATTATCAATACCTGCATCAATTTCCCCATGTCTAACATGGCTTCTTGCAATGTGAAAATGAGCCATTCCAATTCTTAGAGGGGTTTTGGTCTTTTCTGCAATAATAAGGCTTTTTTCGAAGTAATTTTCTGCTGTTGGAACATCATCCTCAATTGATGCAATGGTTCCCATAATCATATAATCATATGATAAAACATCATTGAATTCATGTTCCTCAGCAAGTTCAAGTGATTCTTCACAATGTTTCTTTGCATCTCCAATTCGTCCGAGTTCGATTTCGGATTCAGCTATATGACAAAGTGCTCTGGAAATCCCCCAAGTATCACCAGCATCTTTCATCAGGGTGAGGTTTTGATTAAAATTATCTGTTGCATCCTCATATTCATCCATATCTAATTTAATTGCTCCAATATTATTGTAGATATTAGCTACACCTACACGGTCACCAATCTTTTTCTTTATTTGAAGGCTTTTTCTCGCATATTCCAGAGCCTTTTGAAGTTCACCCATAGTCTGAAGGTGGACACTGATATTGTTAAAAATCATTGACATCCCTCTCACGTCCCCAATTTTAGACATGATTTCAGCGGAGGATTCAAAATGTTTGATACCTTCACTGTATTTTCCCAATAAACCATAAACAACACCCAAATTATCATTGGCAAAGGCGATTCCCTGACTGAATCGCAATTTTTCAAAGGAATCAAGCGATTTCTTCCAGTTAAGGATTGCTGTATTGTAGTCGCTCAAGTGATAATAGACGCCTCCAAGATTCATATGGGCCTGGCCAATATCTATAGCATCACCTGTCCTCTTACTTTCAGATAGATAAATATTCTGAAGTTCAAGGGCCTTGTCATAATCTCCTTTTCTCAAATAGATCTTTCCCAGATGCCCATTAATTTTTGCCATTAACAGAGTTGCGCCAAATTTTTCAGCCATATTCGCCCCCTCTTTGAATAAGTCTATAGCTTCATCATAATTGCTCTGGGCCTGGAGGACCCTGCCTTTCTTCATTAGAGTATTGGATTTTTGCTTATTATCATCTGTATTTTCAAGAATTTTATCATAGCTGGTTATTGCCTTTTCATAATTGCCATCCAGCTCATATAGTTCTCCAAGAGAATCATTGAGCTCAAGATAACGGTCATCTTCTCTCTCAAGCGTATCAATGATTTTAATGGCAGTCTCGAACATGCTGGCTGCCTCACGGGGGGCGAAATTATTGCTTGCTTTGTAACCTGCTGAAACACAATAATCAATGCCCTTCTCATACTCCAAAGTACGGCTGAAATGATATGCCAGGTTGAACAATGCAGAATCGAGATTATCTTTATAATGTATCTCAAGGGTCTGACCAGCATTCTTGTGCAGTACCCGTTTCCAACGTTGGCTCATTCCAGAATAGATGACCTCCTGAATCTTGGAATGCTGGAACATTAGTTCATCCTTGCCAGCCCTGTCAAATATATTCAGGGAAACAAGCTGTTCAATGATTTTTGAAATATAATCATCATCCATTTTGAAGCCAGAACATAATAGCGGCATGCTGAATCTTCTTCCAAGAATGGCTCCATATTCAACAAATCTCAGGCAATCAAGCTCCAATGTTTCAAGCCGCCTGGATACCAATTCCACCACAGAGTGCGGGATTGCTGATTTTTGTCCATGTTTCAATATCCACACATCCTTGTCCTTTAGAAGTGTTCCCTCGGCAATTAATGCCCTCACAGCCTCAATTATGAAGAAAGGGTTACCAGATGTTTCTGCTTTTAGGTTATCCATTAACTCGTCTGGTGGATTTTCATCATCCAGAAGGCTGCATACAAGGGCATCCAGTGTATCTTCATCCAAGGAATCCATGGAAATATCAACACAGCCAATTCCAGTTTTAAGGTTCTCAATAACGCTTTTCAATTCAAGATTATCTTCAATATCCTCTGGTCTGTATGTTATACAAAGGATGACCTTATCATCAACAATATTACGAGCAATAAATGGTATTGCCAGTATTGTTGACTCATCAGCCCAGTGAATGTCCTCCAGAACCAATAGAAGTCCATCATCCTTGGCATTGGCCTCAATAATTTCATGGATTCTATTCTGCACCTTCAATCTCTCGGCTGTAATATTGATGTTCTCCAGTGAACGCTTGACCCTGTATTTCGAGTCAGATAGCTTTTGAAGCATATCAACCGAGCCAGCAAGTGAGTCCAGGTCGCCATTCCAGTCCATTAATACATCAAAATAAGTGCTCTCAATGTCCACTAAGCACTTCCTTATGTCCTTTCTCATGTCAGGATGCTCTTCACCAGAGGTTACGACGGCCATATAGACAAGGTCACCGTGTTCCATGATTATCTTAGTGTCAAGGTATTCAAGCTTGCCTAGACCGCCTTTTTGGCCCTCTACCTCGCCTCCTCCAAATGAATCCTTTACAAAATCCTGAACCGCAGTAAGCATGGAACCCAGAATATCCTCGTCTATTCCTTCATCTTTTGTTCTGGACACATGGGAGATAAGCAGGCCAATATTGCTAATTAGAAATATCTCATCAAAATAGGCAAACTCTTCCAGGCTGAATAGTGATTCCTCAGTCAAATCACATAAAGCCCTCTGAAATCCCATATAAGGTATTCCAGTATCCTGAATTGTGCAATCACCCAAGCATAGGGTCATTCCTGAGGACTCTGCTTTCTCTTCAAGGAAGCCAGTAATTGTGGATTTGCCTATTCCTGCCTCACCACTTATCAGAACAATCTTGCCTTGGCTCTCCAGAGCTTTTTCAAGTGTACTCGCTATCAGATCTCTTTCTGCCTGGCGGCCAACAATTTTTGTCTTGCTTTCCCTCATTAAACCAGATGAGCATGGACTTGAAGGGAATTAATCTTTCTATTAGCGAATCTTACGCTTTGTTATCAAGCCAAAGCCAATTACAAGTGCTGCTAGACCAATCAGAACGGTCAGTGCAAAGACCCAGTCACTTCCACCTTCAATGTAGAAACGGTCTTCCACAATCATATCTCCAACATCTGTGTCAATAACTCCATCTCCATTAAGGTCAACACGTATTGTGGAATCATACCAACCAGGTTCTTTATCCGCAGATATCCATTCTGCTGATACTGTTGTCCCCTGCCTTGCAGGGATTGATTGAATTGTCTGAAAGTCTATCTCTTCACCATTAACTAGAAACTGGACCGTTGCATTCTTGATTATAACATTTGAAGGGTTGTTTAATTCCACATTGAATACGATTGGAGTAACTACTGTGATTGGTTGAACCTTCTCATAATACAGAGTGCCAGATGTGCAATTGACATGTATTTCAAGCTCTCCGGACCTCTGCATGGCCGTTATGTTGAACAGGAAAGTATCATTTCCTGAGCTCAATGTACCATTAGCAGGCAATTCCTTCAGAGGTGATGCACCGGAATCATTGGCAGCGGTTATCCAGATACTATAATCCCATGCCCTGTTGTCCGGGTCAATGAGGGTGGCAGAATACTCTGCTTGGTTCATGGTTCCGATGACCGATGGACCATGCAGCTCAACACGAATATTGTTTGTATTGGTCTGTGCAATTGTTGGAGGTACAACCTGCAATAACAAAACAGAAAGTAGCATGATTGCTAGTACTGTCTTGAAGTATTTGTTGCTCATCTTATCCACCTCTTCTTTCTGGCATAGTAGAATAGTCCAAGGGCAACAGTCACGGAAGCCACCATGACCCCAGCATTTGTGACGCTTTCACCAACAGCAACGGATGATATCTCATCGCCAACCACAGTCACATTATCTGTGAATATCTGTAGTTCTGGATATTTCATAATAATATGGTGTGAAGTGATTGCATAGCCATCAGTTTGTGATAAGCCAATTATCAAAACACTTGCTTGCCTTGCAGGATTTACATCTATTGGAGTCAGGATTATTGGAATATTTGACATGCCACCTGAAACTATGCTGACATTGACTACCCTTTTATTGTCATTGAGCAGCTCACTGCCAGCCACAGAACCGAGTTCAACTCGCCAGCCATCTGCTGCGATACCATCAAGATTTCCTATGTACAATGTGTACATATCATCGCCGTTTCCATTATTTTTGACTGCGAATTCAGAGGTGATGATGCCTTCTGCAAAGGTTGGGGATGTAGCTACTGGCTCAATAACTATGGAATGTTGCTGCCGTATATTCACGCCCATGATTGTGTTATGTGTTACTGTGGGGTCATTCCGGGATGTTGCTACAAGGTTGATATTGTTCTGACTGATTTTTGTGTCTCCAGAAATTCCAGCAATTACCCATACTCTAGCATAATTATCCAGACCTGGGTCAAGAGTTACTTCATTTACACTTAATTCAAATGTCCAGTCAGGATTACCTCCTGATACACTAAGGTCATAAGTGTCCCTGATATTACCTGAATTTTCCACAATGAAACTATAGGTGACTGTAACATTATCCCTTGTTTCTTTCAGTTGCTCAGAGTCAAAAGAGAGTACAACACTTCTATCTTCAACCATTGCCATTGGCAGATTCATCTGCTTGTTTCTGTCAATAATCTCGAAACTATGTTCAAGCTGATACAGAACAGTAATGTCTCCTTTCTGGGCATTTAATGAACCTATGAGTTCGAATTCATCAGGCGGTAGCCACAGTTCGTAGTATCCATTAGAGTCCGTGATTACTGGAACCATACTAATATTGGAAAGAAGCGCAAGTTCTGTGACTTCATGTTGATTAAGGTCATAATACACAGTTCCAGATGCTCTGTAACCCCTTTCCATCTCGAAATCTATAGTTACTGGATCAATGTCTATGATGACCACATTCAAATATACCTTATCCGAAAAGGGGTCATGGATGTATGCAGTGTAAACTCCTGGCCTAAGTGGTATCTCATATTGGCCAAGGGAACTTGTTGTTACAGTGTAATTACCCTCCAGTGAGTGGAAAGTAATATCCACGCCAGCAGCGCCATTTGAAAGATTTCCTGATACATTTGTGTAATATTCATCCCTTTCCAATGTAAGGGAAAGTGACACGGTTAATGCAGAATCTATTGTCTTGTTCAGGGTATAATGGTATGCTTCATAGTTCTCATCATATTCCACATAATCAACAGTCACCTGATAGCTGTTTGTTGGTGCCAGAACAATGTCAAATGTACCTAACTCATCAGTTTCAGATGTAATAGTACCATTACTCTCTAAATCCTTGAATTCAATAAGATGGTTAGGAATATATTTTCCTTCGAAGGTCATAGTTCCAGATATATGATTTCCTTCCTCAATAGTGGTGATAAAGCTTGATGATACATTGGAAACAGTGACATCCATCATGCTTACCCAGAAGGTGTCATTATCACTATTCAATACTGAAAGGACATAGTCTCCAGGCATCACATAATAGGTTCCGGTTCCATTCTGTATGTCAAATCTACGATTATCAGGACCATTCCGGAATGATACATTGAAATCCATTGGGTCTGGACTTTCAACAGATACCCAGATATTCTGTCTGAGCATTGCATCTACATCCAGATGAATTGATGCTCCGACATACAATCCAGTCTCAAGGTCAAATTCTTCCTTTATTTGGTATATCTGGCTGTCATTACCTGTTGTTATATTACGTGTGAAGGTCACAGTATAGATACCTGGAATCAGATCACCGGAATATGTACCATCTCTACCTACCTGGATGTTTTTGGTTTCAGCACCATTGGTTTCAGCAAGGAAAGATAGCATAATGTTCTGGTCAGTAAGTGGCTCATCACCTAGGAAAAGGGTTCCAAGTATTGGCACTGTTATTGGTGTCATTTTCTGGTTTATGCCCTCAGACAATTCTTCAGGACTGACCACTCCCAATGAAATAGGTTCGAATCCTATCTTATTGATAGTTACTGAATAAGATGTAGAAGGATAAAGGGCAATGGAAAATTCCCCATCAGCATTGGTTGTTGCTCTAGCCTCAAGGCCAGCAGGGTCAGTGAATATGAGTTTAGCTTGATCCAGCAACTCAGTATCCGCTGCTGTATCATCGCCATTCTGATCCCAGAATATTTTGCCAGATATCACGCTGCCTTCTACTGTAGAGATATCCAATACATAAAATCTGGTACTGAATGACCTGGTAGTATACAGTGTAAGATCATCTTCAGATAATACCTGGATAAGGTAATCCCCTTGAGGAACCTTTATAGTATAAACACCAAGGGTATTTGTGAATGCCCTAGTAGTGAATCCAGTATCTAGGTCTTCAAATATGATTCGCATATTGGATCCAGGCAAATCATTCTGATTAGTTATTACTCCATTGATCATTGTGCCAGCCTTAAGTATGATATTATAGTTTATTATATTGCTATCTAGAAGTATACCATCCATTATTGCATAAACATCTGAGCCCATGGAATACTCTGCGTAAATATCATATATTCCATTTCTAAGTACAGCAGAATAATGGCCTGAAGAATCTGTGTGAACCATTGCCTCGTCCTGCCCATGGAACTTAATAATTGTATTGGTTGCAGGCTTCCCGTCGGGAAGCGTCAATATACCGTTTATAACAGATGAATACACAAGTTCGAAATCATGGGTATTGTTCACATCACTGGTGATGTTGACTCTCACTATTGAGCTTGCATAGGGTTCCATAACCGCTTGACCGAAATACTCACCATATGGTATGTTTTCAAGGGTGTAGTTTCCTGCCTCATCAGATTCTGTGGAATATCTCAGATTAGATTCAATATTCCATAGGCTAATTATTGCCTGGCTCACAGGATTTTCATCCTCTTGGAAAGTGACAGTACCAGTCAATGGAGATGGTGTAATTGCCAATAATTCTTGGCGATTTGCCCCACTGGTGACTGTAATATCTAGCTGTCCCAGGCTAATTCCAGCAACAGAAACATCAACAGAATAATCTCCCGGTGGAAGAATTTCTACAGAGTAGTCGCCAGTGTCATTTGCTTCTGTCTCATATGAGTAAGCTAGATTATTGTTCCAGAAGCTCAGGTCAGCATTTGGGATTATCTCATCAGTTTCAGCAAAGTTACCGTCCATGTCAGTATCCCAGAACACAACACCGTCCAGGCTGCCGCTTTCTATTATCAGGTCCAGATCTATTAGATAATCTGGTTTTCCATTGCTGTCCCTGTCTTCATCTTCTCTCATGGCCTGATAATCTTCGATGTGCATCTTGGTGACATTCATTTCAGCACCCACCAGGCTCAATGGATCTACTGGTCCAGTTGAGGCAATAAGTGTTATGTCGCCATAAGGAACAATGATTGAATAACTTCCATCTGAATCTGTAACAACCCTCTGGTGAGGTATGCCAAAGTCATCGGCTACGGTGACAGAAATACTGCTGAGTGGTGTGCCGTCCTCAAGCGTAACCTTTCCGCTTATTATTGCACCATCATAGTACTTCAGCATCATGACACCCTGGTACATACTTGAACGGTCACTTAGGTCTGCTATTCCATCTCCTTCCTTCTGAAGCTCATATGCATCCCAGTAGTTCATTGCTTGCCATGCATCTGTGTGGTTCTGAATCTCTTCAGCGCCATATGGGTTCCAGTATGCTGTCCTGTGCTCTAATTTAAAGTGGGTCATGTTCCAGCCAGGCATGATTGGATCCTGAGCTAGGCTTCCGCTGAGTCCAGGTACGCCGTCTGCATCTGGCCTCATTGTATCTGCCGCACTATAGCCAACAAAGCACTTGTAGAGCATTGTATTGTAGAACATATCCTTGTAAACAAGCTTGTATGGGTTGTTTGGGTCAAGGCGGACATCCATTGGTATTTCATCCAAGGAATATTCACCACCAAATTCGCCAATTGCCTTTATCTCCCAGAAATCATAGGGTTGATTGCCCACCTCATCGATTCTGTGGTCAGACAATTTTGCTGGAGCATAGAAAATTCCAGTGTTATCAGCAGAAAATGGGAACAAACGACTGTCTATTCCAAAGTATCTGATAGAATCACCAGTGGCATCTGAAATATCACTGTAGAAGTTTACAACCTCCTCTTCATCAAGCTGTTCTGTAATAAGAGTTCTAATCAGAATATATCGTGCATTGGCATCCTGAATGATATCATCTCTTGGGCCATATATCTCAGGATGTGCTAAAATCTCATCAACATAATCTCCTGGGTTCTCCAGATAATCATTGAGTTTGTTAATATCTATTCCATACTCCTGAACTATAGATACTACATCATCATCCAGCTGATTGGTGGAAGTGCCAAATAATGATACCCAATTACCTTCAAGGATTCTAGCACTGAGAAGTGCTATTGCGTCAGCCTCACTCTGGCTCATGATAAAGTTACCTGCAAGCTGGTGGCCTCCAAGGAAATTATCTGCAACAGTTGGGTGTTCACCCTCATTGACTATTTCAAACCCATAATCCCACCAACTTATGAAAGCAGGTCTTTCACTGGGAGGGTATATTTCAGTATCCTGGGTTGCAAGCCAATCATAAGCTGCAGGCCAATATCTGCTATTGAGAGGAAGTGAATAACCAAATCCGCCTAGATACCAGTTTGAACCATTGATTGCATCATAGGTGGCTGGCTGCATGAATATGGGTGCAGCTTGGTATATCTCCAGGTCATGCTCACTCTTTACTTCAAATGGTATGCCTGCATCAAGTCCGCCCCAGACATTTGGCATGACTACGAAGAAGGCCAGGAAAACAATTCCTGCTGTAAATGAGAATGAGTTCCTTCTTACGGTCATGTAAAGCGCAAAATAACCAAAGAGCAGAACAAACAGAATGAAACCATGGGTGGCTCCGGTGAATTCCCAGTCAGTATAGAACTGAGCCATTATGTAGAACAGAATGCCCATTGCAGGTATAAGAACTGCAAATAGATTGTACATTTTCTTGGGATTTGTTTCTGCAATGAGATTGAGAATGTAAATTCCTAATACTGCAGTCAAACCAATGACAAATACTGGATAAGCTGCGCTTGAAAAGGTATACAATACAATGGACATAACAATCAGTAATGCCATTGAAACCAGCAATCCCATTTTGAACTGGGTTGACATGTGGGGTTGAGCTGCCCTTTTCATATTCTCTACATATTTTTTCATGTCTAACTTGGATAGTATTATTGCAATTACCCAGCCTGCAGTTATTGCGAAGGCGGGACCAGCATTGAACATAAACCTTGCAGCTGTGACTGCCATGTATATAGAAGTAGCAGACCAAATGAATATGAATATGAAATCCGGTTTCCATGATTTTGGAAGCTGGATAGCCGCCCATGCAATTCCGACAAAGGATAGCCAGAAGGTTATAATTCCAAATGACATTGCAAGATTACTGAATGGTGGCGCCTGTGCCTCTGCGATTGTCTGGTACTGCTTGTTCTGGATAAAATAACCAGCTCCACTAAGAACAGCGCTTGACAGTGAATCCATAAGTGACGGAGCCAACAGAGCTATTGCCAATAAGCCCAGAAGGCCAAGGCCAATCATGCCCGAAAATACCATTAACCAGGGGAATTTCCTGGTCACGACAAGGAGCATAGCGAATACAGATGCGCCTAACCATATGTAAGACGGTGTATCGAACCAACTAGTTATTTGAATTGACTGGTAGTAATATGGGAATGCAATTATTAATCCAACGCCAACAGCAACAAAATAGGTTGCTGTCAATCCCAATGAATCCGCATTACGGAACTTGTTGACCAATAGCTGAATTAACAGATATATTGACATGATGACAATTACATAGGCATAACCTTTCCATATGAGTGCCACAGCAGCCAGAGATAATCCGGTCATTACAGCATAAAGTAATGAAATCCTATTTGTCATTATCATGTTTTTGATTCCATCAATGACCACCTTTGGCTTTCTCCAGGTACTTACCCATTCCTTCTGTTCCATTAACTTCAAGGCTTTCAGGAAGAAGAAAAAGGTTGTAACAATGAAGAATAGAGCCATTGCGTCGTGGTCAGCGTTTGTAAACACACTTCTTTGAATGTGACCTGGCATGATAGCAAGCAGGAATGCTGCAATAAATCCAGTCCTCCTTCCGAATGCCTCTTTAGCAAGGAAGTAGGTAGGAATTATAGTTAATGCACCAAAGAATGCAGTAGAGAACAGGAACACCCAATTGGTTGAAGTATATACATCGCCATCAAAAAATGGAGATGCCCCGATACCGCCAAGTGAAACTGACATATCATACAATGGAGGACGTGGGTTTCTGGTTCCAACAGGGTAGTTCAACATATCATCCCAGAAATGAAACTCTCCAGTATCTTGTGAATAGAATACGACGTAATTATGATAATAGGAGTCAGAACCACCAGATAGTACGAACCCATCTTCAGTTGCCGGCACAACACCATAGTAGGACCTGACAAAGAGGGCCAAAGAGAAAATGAACATAAGTATAGCCATGGTCTTCCAGTTCTTTCCTATCCATGTTCTTGCAAACATGGTTAATGGATTAAAACCTGGCTTCTTTTGCTCAACCGAGGAATGTTCCTCCGGCCTGTCGCGCCTTCTCCTGCCATTCTTATGTGTTTTAATTTTGGACTCTGTTGAGTCCTCGGCTGGCTGAAGTGTTTCTCCCTCGAAGTCCACAGTTTCTTCTTGTGTCTCAAAGGCATCCGGCATCTCTTCGGAAAATTCCTCCTCTGGGAAATCTTCTTCAGGTTTCTCCATTGATTCTTCCACAGGAGATACCGATATAGGTTCAGTGGACTTTAATGAGTCCAATTTCGCGGATTCAAATGAATCCATTTCTGGTTGCTCAAGAGCTTCCGGTTTAGAGTTATCTATGTCAACGTGCTCGATAGTTTGCTCTGGTTCCGGTTGCGACTCTACGTTCGTTTTCTTGTCATCTTCAGAACTATCTTTCTTGAGCCATTTCATTCTATTCACCAGTTCTATGATTTGGGTATTCCACCCGATAATCTGGTCTTATATATTACTTTGCATATTGTATATAGTATAAAAGGGGGTATAGCCAGGCATAATTATTTTTGATAAAATTAATAAAGAAAAAGCGGACATGAAGGGATTCGAACCCTTGATATACAGCTTAGGAGGCTGTCGCCATATCCTAGCTAGGCCACATGTCCATTGCGAATGAAGTAAGTGGTGAAATAGCACATGCTAATAATATTTTCCGCAATGTAAACAATCAGCCCCTAAAGGAACTGGCCCGAATTCATCCAGAAGTGCCAGCTCCTTTATGGCTGTATGTTTACCAATGTTAGCCATACACCTACCTATCAAAGTCTGGGTGACTTTGATTTTCTATGCTAGCACATATACGGTGCATGGCAGGTATTTTCTTGTTAAATTCGTGCAAATGGTCGATTCAACCACAGCGTAAACTACCAGGCCTTAAAAGACCTGGCGTTATGATTCATGCCTGTATGTTTACCGATATTAGCCGCACACCTAATTATCAAAGCCAGATAGCTTTGATTTGATATACTAGAAAAATGTACGGTATGCGGCGGATTTCCCTTGCTATAATCCGTGTAAATAGTCAATTCATCCCTGGCCTA
>JAUWNU010000065.1 GCA_030612505.1 Methanomassiliicoccales archaeon | reverse complement strand
ATACAGCAAATCCACTCCCAATAGCATGCTGATGACATCTCAGGCAGGCACATCTGCATATGCCCACACTAATCCTGGAGAATTCACAGTAACTGATGAAACTCCATTCTATGCCAATCTCTACATGCCAAATGCAAATGGTTATTTTGCCATTAAAACAGAATCAAATGAAGGAGACCAGGATGCTGCTGCGGCTGCTGCCCAGATATTATTTGATAATTCCGCCGGTAGCGCCACTGGCACACCCATGGGTATTGCATATTATAATGGTGCAGCATATGTGAACACTGGACATTTGTGGAACACATCCACATGGTTCGATATCAAAATAGTCCATGATTTTGCTAATAACACATTTGATGCTTGGAAGGATGGAGTCGAGATAGTTAATGATGGTGATTTCTACAACAACCAGAACCAAGCAATGTCCATACATTTCTATGCTGTTGCAGGAAGCAATAGCATGTACGTAGATGACATCCAGGTGGGAGATGCTGCCGCCCCACCGCAGAATGCAACTGGATGGCTCACCATATCCCCTGACTTCGGAACAATTCCGGCAGGCGGGAATGCAACTACCCAGGTCACAAATGAAACCTCCTATATCACTACGCCAGCAGATGCTGGTTTTGAGGTGACATTCAATACCTCCAATACTCCATTGCTGGACCTTTCATTATATATGTTCATACCAGGGGACCAGATATACCTTCTGACAGAGGGTTTGGATTATATTGTGAACTACACAGCTGGCCAGATTACCACGATATTTGGTGGAGTGGACGAAAGTTGGGAGTTCTATTCATACTACAATTATTCTCAATTTTCCAATACTTTCACTCATGATGTCATTGTTAATGCAACAGAACTTAATCCTGGTTTCTATCAGGCTAACATAACAGTTTCAAATAATGACCCATTCAATCCAGAAATAATAATTCCAGTTAATTTGACGGTTCTCTCGGCACCCCATGACTTGAGTATTCTAAATATGGTTGTTGAGGGGGCATTGGAGGCAGGAAAGCCCCTATGGATAAATGGAACAATACTCAATCAGGGATTTGAGAATGAAACAAATGTTCAAGTTCAATTATTAGTAGATGGTGGGCTTGAAAATTCAACAATCATTCCGGCGCTTGATTCTACCCAGCAACAAATTGTGTCATTTGAATGGGTTCCGCCGGCCGAGAGCCAGTACAATATCACTCTGTATGTTATTCCTGTGGCCGGAGAGAATATTACTTACAATAATCAAATGAGTGAAATAGTAAACATAACAGCCGAACCGGATATCTGGATTAGTCCAAACTCCTTTGATTTCATACTTTATGGGGGGGAGATTGACCATGATAATCTGACCTTGGGTAATGATGGTCTTGGCATATTAAATTACACCATTTCCATAGGTGGCACTTTGCCTGGTATGACCTTCTTCACAAATAAAGCAGACTTTGAAATAGAATGTCCTGGGCTGCCCACAGAGAGCTTTGATAATAGCAATGTGCCTCCAAATGATGTTGAGGGGTCTGCCGAGCCATTCAATAGCCTAACAGATAATCTCTGTTACTCTCCGGGTGCATTGATGGAGGGATTCTCTATTGAGTGTATTCCAGATACAGGAAATCTGGTGGTTGTGACAACAGGATTCCTAGGTCTTCCAAGCACGGTTGTGGGCCCTGACTCTTTTGCAGACAATACAAACATTTTATTCCCAGAAAACAATGTTAATTCTGTTGGTTTCGAGCTCCTGGCACCCTTTGGAGCCTTTAACACTAATATTGATGTTTATGGTATTGGAGATGTGCTCTTGGGAAGCATCACCATACTTACCGGAGAGTTGGAGGGGCAATTCTGGGGAGTTCAATCTGAAGATATCATAACCAGGGTAGTTATATATGATGCTGGCAACAATGCTGAATTGATAGATAATCTAACCTTTGGACTAATATCTCCAGGTGTGGAGTGGCTCTCTGTTGTCCCTGATTCCGGATCCATACCTGCAATGTCCAGTGGGATCCATGATGTTATTGCAGACACTTTTGGACTGATTCCTGGATTCTATCAAGCAAACATTACAATAGCAAGCAATGACCCAAATACGCCAGAAATTATCATTCCGGTCAGCCTGACAGTCCTACCTTCAGAGCATGATATTGGCGTGTATGGCATAACAGTGCCAAATCCTGCAGCGTTCAACGATACTTGCTTTGTAAATGCAACTGTGGTCAATGCGGTTGCTGGGGGTCCTGTTACTATAGAAGTAATTAACGAAACATCATATATCTCAACTCCGGTAGATGACGGGCTGGAGGTGACATTCAATACTTTCAATGCACCACTGCTGGACCTGACATTGTATGTGTTCCTTCCTGGAGACGGGATATACCTGTTGGAACCTGGCCCAGATTATCTGGTGAATATGACCACCGGGACAATAGAGACTATATTTGGCGGCGTGGAACCAGATTGGGAATTCTACACATATTACAATTACACGGGCTTTGGCAGTCCAGAGACTAATATTACAGTGGAATTTATTGTTGATGGCTTCATAGAAGACTCTATTACCATACCTTCTCTGCCCAGCGGGGCATCTATGTCCGTTTCATTCCCTTGGGTTCCAGACATTATTGGAAACTCAACTGTGGAGATTTATGCTGTTCCTGTTCCAGGAGAGATTCTAGTCTGGAATAATAGTATAAGCACAAATGTTCTGGTTATTGGTTATCCAGACATATGGGCAACCCCAACAGAATATAATTTCACTCTGACTGCTGGTGATATTGGATATGACAATTTGACTATTGGCAATGATGGGTTCGCAGACTTGTTCTATAATATTACTGATGACCTTACAGGCAGCGAGTCAAATAATATTGTTCTGAACCCAAGCTTTGAGACTGGTGATTTCACTGACTGGATTGCCCAGGACATGGCCACGCCTTATGATGTGCTGCAGGTGGTTCCTGCGGGTTATTCAAATGGTTTCTTCAACACTGAGCCAATAGGTAATTATTCTGTATCAAATGGGTTTGACGGTGGCGGGCCAGATACCATATATGTTACCCAGGATATGACTTTGCCACAGGGAGTTACAAGCCTGAGTTTTAATTACAGAGCAGGATGGCAAATGTCACCATACGGAGGAACATTAGATAGAACGTTCACTGTAGAAATAGAGCCGTTTGGTGGCGGTGCTGCGCAGTATTCTGAGATTATACTAACCGCTGTTGCAGGCACAGACGTTTTCGATACTGGAAAATTGTTCGGTTCTATAGATATCAGTTCCTTTGCAGGTGATGATGTGAGGATTAGTTTTGAATGGTATATCCCTGAAAGTTATACAGGCCCAGGACAGTTTGAATTGGACAATATTACCATATATAATACATTTGGACAGGGAGATTGGTTATCTGAAGTGCCGAATACTGGGTTCATCTCGCCTGGTGCTACTGGAATTGTAGCTGTTATTAATGAAACATCATATATCACAATTCCAGCAGATGACGGGCTGGAGGTGACATTCAATACTTTCAATGCACCACTGCTGGACCTGACATTGTATGTGTTCCTTCCTGGAGACGGGATATGCCCGTTGGAACCTGGTCCAGATTATCTGGTGAATATGACCACCGGGACAATAGAGACTATATTTGGCGGCGTGGAACCAGATTGGGAATTCTACACATATTACAATTACACTGGTTTAGCTGGCCCAGCGGTACATACTATTATCGCAGATGCCACAATGCTGGATCCTGGTTTCTACCAGGCTAATATTACTGTTTCTAGTAATGATCCGGACACACCAGCGATAATCATACCAGTGAGCCTCACCGTGCTAATGCCTGACCACGACATTAAAGTTCATGAGATGGTTGGGCCATCTCTAATTTATCTAGGAGATTCGGCTATCATATCTGCAATAATTACCAACCAGGGATTGTCATCAGAATCTGTGGATGTCTGGCTCATGGAAGATGGAGTTCCGCTGTCTAGCCAGATAATGAATGTTGATTCTGGCTTCTCGGTTCCTGCAATTTTCAATTACACCCCGGCAGCCGTTGGAACATTCAATATTTCCATCTATGCTGTTCCTGTGCCTGGTGAAACCATTGTCTACAACAATGCTGTCTGGATGGATGTGGAGGTAATTGCAATACCGGAAATAGTTGTTTCTCCGTTGCAGTACAATGTATCGGTAATGAAGACCATGACCACTGACAGAAACATGACCATCGAGAATGCTGGCACGCTAACACTGGACTATGATATCACGGATTATGTGGGCGCGGCTTCCGGTGATAATTATTCTGTTGAGGATATTGGGTATGTCTGGACTGACGGGGTTAGCAACGGCACCATGCTAACTCTTTCAGATGATGATTACGATACCTATGCCTTGCCATTCACCTTCAATTTCTATGGTGTTGATTACAATTCTCTGTACATTTGTTCAAATGGCTGGATAAGCTTCAGTTATGCCAGTGGAAGCATCCCGGGAACAATTCCCCTGCCATCCGGCAGCTGGCCAAATACCATCTTCCCGCTGGGAGACGATTGGAACCCGCTGTCGGGCGGAGCAGTGTATGTGGATCATCTTACATCCCCCGATAGGGTGGTAGTTACCTGGTATCAAATTGCACATTTCAGCACCGGCGGCTCCAATACCTTTGAGGTGGTGCTTTATGAAAATGGCGATATCGTGTGCAACTATCAAAACATAGAAACACTGGATTCTAGCTTCACAGTGGGCGTCAACCTTGGCGACGGAATACATGGAACATCATATGGCTCTGTACCTGGAAATAATAATGCCATAAGATTCCACCAGCAATCAGACTGCCCCTGGCTATATGAAAATCCCATGATTGGAAGTGTTGCCCCGGGAAATGCGGATAATATAATCGTCACTTTCGATGCAACTAATCTTGAAGTTGGCCTCTACATGGCCAATATTTCGGTTGCCAGCAATGATCCGAACACACCGGAGGTTATTGTTTCCGTGTTCCTCACCGTGACCCCGCTGCCCCATGATCTTGCGGTAGAAAATCTTGATGTGAAACAAATCATCAAAATAAACACAAACACGCCAGTAAATGCAACCATCACCAATTTAGGTACCAATGACGAGAGCAATGTACAGATTAACTTCCTGGTTGATGGCTTTATAGAAGACACGAACAATATAGCCTTCATCGGAAGCGGCAACTCTGTTCCTGTTACATTCTACTGGATGCCCATTTCAGAAGGTACATATAATTTGGAGATACTGGTTGTTCCTGTACCCGGTGAAACCGCGTTGGACAATAACAATCAATCTACTGATGTTATCGGGCTTGACCCGGCACCCATACTCCTTGTTGATGATGATGAGGGCATATCCTCTCAGATCTGGTATCAGGACGCCATATTAGCAAATGGATATGAATATGATGTCTGGGACACGCTGGTTAACGGAACACCAAGCCTTGACTATATGAACCTTTATGCTGTGGTTATTTGGTTCACTGGCAATGATTTTGCAACAAGCCTGACCCTTGAAGAAAGAAACCTCGTCTCGGATTATCTGAATGGTGGAGGAAAACTATACCTCTCTGGAATGTTAATCGGATACGGTGCCTGGAATGGTGGTTGGACTGTTTGGTATGAAACATATCTTCATGCGACCATTGCTAATGAGTTAATAGGTGGCAGCCAGACATTTGAAGGAATACCCTTTGATGAGATTGGGGACGGTATGATTCTTAATACATACACTGGAGATTTCTGTCCAGACCTTTGGGACTACTCTTCTTGGAATGTTCCAATAATGCCTGGAACGTCTTCATTCGATTTCAGTGCGACATCTTATTCCGGAATGACAAAGGTTGATACTGGCGTATACAAGTTGGTATATTCTTCAATTGAATTCTCGGGTATTGATGGCGTAGCTGAAAGAACATTGCTCATGTATAGAATACTAAACTGGTTGGGTATCGCAGATATTGAACCACCACAGCATTCCAATGAAAATCCTGGAATCGGAGAGGTAATAGACAATCCAAGACCGACTGTCTGGGTCCATGTGACTGACAATGTAGAGGTTGATGCATCAACAATTAGACTCCATATTTCTGGATTCCCTGTGTTCTATGACATTGCACCAATACCTGGCGGTTATAATGTATCCTATGTACATGGCGGTGATTACCTTGAGGGTGATATATCAGTCAGGATTCTAGCAGAGGACACATCAGGAAATATCCTTGATTTCACATGGTTCTGGCATCTTGACCTTTCACCACCAGAGGCCTGGGACATACTACCATTGCCTGGGAGCGAAATCTTCGATACAAATCCCAGAATCGAGCTCAAAGTCACTGATATAGGAGGCGTTGAACTGGGCACATTGAGATTGTATGTCATGAACTTTGCTGTGTGGTATGAATACAATACCATAACAGACGGCTATCATGTGTGGTTCGACCACCCCACTGGATATTCACCTGGAGATGTAATAGAATGCAGAATTGTTGCTGTGGATTCCTTTGGCCATTGGCTTGATCAATCCTGGAATTTCACTATCCTAGAAACGCAAATTATGCAAATTCCTGTGAGCGTAGGCTGGAACCTCATATCCTGTCCCATGATTATGGCAGATAATTCTCTTCCAAATGCACTGAACGATGCAGACACTTCCTGGGACATCATAAAATACTATGACTGCCAGGATATTCAGGACCCCTGGAAATCATATAACCATGCCAAACCCGCTGGACTCAATGATCTGATGAATGTGTCATACACCATGGGGCTCTGGGTGCATATTCCAGATGCTGGTTCCCTGGGGGACGGCTTCATAGACATAGAGGGAGTAATGCCCGGGACAACTGCAATACCATTGTATACTGGTTGGAATCTTGTAGGATATCCATCCATCACACCAGTTCTGGCTTCAGACACTTTGCCCCCGGTGGCAGATATTATGTCGGTCTATGATGCAACAAATCCATACATGATAAGAGACATTACAGATATGACAACAGAGACATTGAATTGCTACAATGGGTATTGGATTCATGTAACGGCAGATGCCATGTGGATAGTGGATGCCTAGGCTAACAAACGCTGATTGGGTTCAAACATTGCTGTTAGAGTTCAAAAAGTAGGAGGGGAGCATTGTGTTGAAGGATGTTCACCGGAACAGACTGCTATACAATACATTGTGTTGAAGGATGTTCACCGGAACAGACTGCTATACAATACATTGTGTTGAAGGACGTTCTTCGGAATCGAACGTTAGACGATAAGAATAATATACGAACTCAGGTTTCACAAGCTTAGGACTGTGCCTCAAAATGGACAAGAAAAAGCTCAAGAAGAGCATGGGAGAAATTAGCCGAGATATTATGATAGCTTTTCTTATTGTTGCTGTTATAATGCTGGCACTTTACTCATATTGCGGCATCTGGCCTCCTATGGTGGTAATCGAATCCGGCAGCATGGAACACCCGCCATCTATCTATGAGCAGAGAAGCTATGTGGGCATAATAGACACTGGCGACATGGTCTTCGTGAAGGAGGTAAACGCCAGCTATGGTGAGGATGTGTTGACCTATGTTCAAGGTGAGGCAACTGGCCATTCTACCTATGGTTCATTTGGTGATGTTGTGATTTATCGGCCAAACGGTCTGGAGTATCGAAGCGACGGTGCGCCGATGGTTCCGATCATCCATCGGCTTGTTGTCTGGCTTGAGCTTAATACCACACATGTAGACTCAGAGGCCCCTGGTATTGACTATGCGAATTATTCCTTTGATGTGCCTTCATTGGGCATCTATGATTCCACCGACTCTTTCAACATAACAAATTATGGGTTCGAACATGATACTGTCAGAATCAATCTAGCTAGCTTGCTCTTGTACTATGAAAGCATGGGTATTGTTCCTCACGGCGGTTACATCACAATGGGCGATAATAATGCACCATCCTATGACCAACCAAATTCAGGAGGGTATGAGCCAGTACTTCCTGAATGGATTATCGGAAAGGCCTGGGGAGAGCTTCCCTGGTTCGGGCTCATCAAATTATGGGTCAATGGAGTAGATCACAGAGTGCCGTCAAATAGCTGGACCGGCTTGTTTGGCACAATTAGTCTTTTATTATTGATTCCGTTCGTTCTGGATTATATTTACCCTAAGGTTAAAAAAATCATCAGAAAAGGCAAGGATGATGAATCAGAAGGCCCAAAAACAGGGCCTGATGAACAAACACCGGAAGAGATTGACCCTGGCAAGGAAGAACTTCCTCCGGGCAATACACCGGAGGAAGAACTTCCACCAGGCGATACACTGATGGAAGAGCCGCCAGATGATGAGGCTTTATCTGCCAAAGTAGATTTCATTGCCATCGAAGAGTCGGATTTGGAACGTTCCGATTCCGCGGCTTTCGTGGAAGACGAAAAATTGCCAGAACGCGGTTCAGAAGATTAATCTCAAATGGGGAAAGATTGATTAATCAGTCCAGAAATAATTATATGGTAGAATACGCAGCCCAATTAAATTAATAACTCTGCGATTCCGGTATCAATGAACACCCTTTAGTGAAAATCGGTCAAGAACCCCCTGGTCTTTAGGCCAGGGATGGAACGCCAAAATGAGTTTTGGCGTGTTGACGACATTGATGTCGTCTAAATTGACTATTTACACGGATTATAGCAAGGGAAATCCGCCGCATACCGTACATTTTCTAGTATATCAAATCAAAGCTGTTCGGCTTTGATAATCAGGTGTGCGGCTAAATGGGTAAACATACAGACATAAAGGAACTGGCATCAATAGCCATACAACCAGAAACGCCAGGTCATTTATGGCCTGGTAGTTTACAAAACTGAACTCTTATGTGGGCCCTCACTTTTTCCAACCTTTTTTCCATCTGATATATGAAATTCCGACCACAATTGCAATAGATATAATGACTGTAAAGGTGGGCCAGCTATCATTATGTATCTCAACTACGTCCGTCTCCCAGTTAGTGGGCAATATCGTCAAGAAAAGCTGCTGTTGACCATCCAGAAACCCATCCTTGGACGCGGTTATTGTGACTGTGCATTCTTCGGTCTCATTCACTTCCGTAGCAGTAATCTTTAACCGAAGAACTCCCTGGGAATCCGTTAGTCCAGTCATATAATCTGAAACCATTTGTGCACCATCTAGTTCAACAGTGATTGATGCTCCAACAATCGGCAGTTGGTTTGGATCAGTAACCAGAACATCGACGTAAGTGAATCCAGCTATATCGGAAGAGACCTTGTCCTGAATAATGTCCGTTAAGGCACTGACTTTGACAGAAAGTGGAATGGCATTTTCTGGATATACTGTGATCATTGACTCTCTGCTTACAGCATTTCGGTAACCTTCTTTGGACACAGATTTGATTGATACCCACACTGGTGTTCCGTTTATTGATTCCATTTCAGAGGAAATATGCGGGACCGTGAAATATGTGGTGAAAAATCCCTGCTCACTTGTCTGGCCCCTATCATCTGTAAAGTGTCCTGATGATGATTCTAAGAGAATCGATGCATCGCTGACCGTTTCTCCGTTCTGGTCCAATACTCTTATTTTCACCTGAAATGTGGAATCTGTTATGGCCGTAAGCGGAATTGTAATAAATCTAGCCACAAGCAAGTCCTTCTCCAGTTCCCGAATGCTAATCATGGATTGAGGGTTCAGAAGCGAACCGGAGCCGTCGTCAACGTAATCCATAAAATTATCGCTCCTGTGAACTTCATATTTGTACTGATAATACAAATGGTTTTTTGGCAAGTCATATGCCAGGGCAGCAACCGCATCCTGGACAAGCTGAATTTCCACATCTCTGTCAATAGGAAACATGGCCTTCTCTATCAACTGGTCATATGATGTGTTCTGATACCCATAGAAGTTTGGACCGTCGTCTATATTGCTGGAATGGAAAGAACTGTAGAAATAATTTTCAGGCCTTTGCAGATAAATTTCTGGAACCCCCTCCCCCACAACAAAATTGCCCACACTTGCCCGGGTTCCGATCTTGACTCCGGTGGTGAAACTCCAGGTGGGTGATTTTGTCACGGAAGACGTATCGTCTGCGGTGGCGTACCAGGAGTAGGTGGTGAAGCCATTGAGGTTGTGCCATCTAACCCAGGCCACATCACCGCTCCGAGTGTCTATTTGGTCAACTCCTATCTGACTATTGTCCGAAGCATCATAGAATCTGACTGTCATAGAATCCACATCAGGATCTGTTACAACAACGCTTAACATCGGTCCGTAGGGGCTGACATCCACTGCCCCGCCTGGCGGCATAGGGTGGGATGGGTAATCGGGTGGGTGGCTAAATGCACTGTCATCTTCGTCATTAAAGAATTCAAACGGTACCAGGCTGCTAGTCTGATAATCCTGTGCTACAATACATATTTCAAATTCTCCGGTGAAAATCCTACCCCATAACCCGTTAATTTCCAGCGGAACAAGTTCTATATTGATTCCAATTTCACACATTTGAGAGGTCACCATATTGCCAATCTGGAACATCAGCGGGTCCTGTTCTTGTTTGGAGATAAGCAATTCTATTGTACCGCTAGGGTTATTACCTATAGTGCTGCCGTCAGGATTGAGCCACCAATTACCATTACCTGGAGGCAATGATGAGTTTTCCAACAGGTATCCGGCTTTTTCGAGAATCCTGATTGCCTCGTCAGGATCGAATGAGTATTGTGGAGCAGAGGTGTTTTGCCACTTGTTATACAAACCGAGATTTTCTCCTTCGACGGCGAATTTTGTCATGGTATTTATTGTCATCGTATCTACGCAATGGGCAAGCGCCCTTCTAAGAGGTTTTCCGAGATCATTGCTTGAAAACTGATTTGCATAATCGTATCCAAAGGATTTGCTTCTCATGTTATAGACTATGTCCACCATCGCTACACCTTTCAGGTACTTTAAAGTCAGAGCAGGATTACTGGCAAATTGATTGATTTTCGACTGAGACATAGCCCATGCTATGTAATCCAATTTATTGTCCTCTAGATCCCTTATTGCCTTTTCCTCGTTGTCATAGAACCTGAAAGAAATCCCATCGATATTTGGTTGGGATGCCTGGGTTTCATACTTGTATCCGGGTCGGTAAAAATGCTTCCTCCAAGTGATTAATGTTAGCTGGTCCTCCTCAATACCGCCCCACATGAAGGGGCCGCTCCCAATGGGCTGCGTGTTGGTCCAAGAGCTGGCAGTTGATGGTTGCCAGGAAGACATGTTTGAAATGCTGTAATTTGCATCATACCAAATCTTTGCCCCGTCAATCTCCTGTCTAGCTGTCTTACTTCCCCAAATATGATATGGAAGAATGGGTGAGGATAGATAATACTCAAAAACGCTGAATTGTGGTTTCTGTAACACGAATTTCAACGCTGCTTTAGAACAATCTTCCGTTTCAAAAATAATGTTGACGGACAGCCATTGAGTTTCGGAGTAGTTTGCCCCATCTTTCAGCGGATGTCCCAGCCATGAGTACTGAGAAGTTGCCTGGGCATGAAACGAGAACATGATGTCACGTATGCTCATCTTTACGTCGTCATGCCAGCACACACTTTCAAAATCATAGAATATGATTATCTCGGGCTTGCTACTGTCTTCCCAGGTCTCCTTTGGGCTGTAACCGAAGTTGCCAACACTACAATCTTCCCATGTTAGGTTTGTGGTATTGTGAGACTCATTGGCCGAACCCACGGCAATATACGGAACAAGATGGTCGGTGTCTGGATTATATTTTGTAGCCCCTTCATAAACAAGACCGAGTATTTTCCAGCCGGCTCCGTCCTCCTTTAGCGGATTAGTGTTCTGTAGCTTTTCTATGGCACATCGTAAAATGACTGGTTCTCCGTCTTCCTGGCCAACGCTGAATTGAAAACAGGAGAGTAAAAGCACCATTATGATGCTGATGCATATATTCTTTCTTAGCCACACGGTTGGGTTAAATGATATAAGATGGTTAAATATATTGTGTATAGGCGTTCTTGGTCATATACAACAATAAGTCTCATAAATTATAAAATCTCATAAATTATGCCCAGAAATATTTATATAGGGTAGAATATGCAACTCAATTATATTAACAAATCCATAAAGGGGGCTTTGTGACCTGAATAAAGTCAGAATTAAGCATGTCTATAACAGGATTCTTCTTCCTGGGGCTTTTGCTGTCTTCGCAATATTCATTGGGTTTTCCCTGTTAGCACAGAATGCTGCTGCTCAAGTGGAACGTCCACTTGTAGTTAGAGAGCGTTATGATACCATGCCATTCAGTGCTAGCTCAATTGTTATTCCAATGGACGATAAGCAAAATGATTCCATCATAAGTTTTGGTCTGATTCACGCCCTTCTTAGGAATGGCACCGTTGTTTATCGGCTCATTGGACCTCCGGATTCCACCATTGGCACAGAGCCGTATCCTTTAGGCGAGATTTATTCTGGCGGACCTTTCATCATCACGGATTACAATCTCAGTGACATTCAGCCCATATTGGATGCATTTCCCAGTGTTACTACACATAATGTCACTGAACTTTTCATTTCAACTAGGGTTTATAAGATCGAAGAACCCACCCGGGTACTTGTTCTTGGCCGTGAGGATGCAAATTACATGCAACACAGCCTTTCAAGGGCATTGCTCTCAGAGATGAAAATACCTTTCAGGTCAATGCAAATATGGCATGTTGACCCAGCC
>JAUWNU010000131.1 GCA_030612505.1 Methanomassiliicoccales archaeon | reverse complement strand
GGAGATAGAAAGGGCGCTACTGGGATACCAGAGAAAATGGGTGGAATCCCCCATGAGCTTGGTGTCGTTGGTTTTGGAATGTCAATTGCGCTTGAATCTAGCCTTGAAACTCTCCAACCTTTCAAAGGAATGCCTGATAATTTATCAAATGCAAAAATCGCAATCCAAGGATTTGACAATATTGGCTGTAGTGTGGCCAAGTGCCTAAATAATAAAGGGGCAAAAATTGTCGCGATAAGCGATAATTGGTGTACTGTTTCCGACAGTAATGGAATTGATATAAACAAAATTATTCAATTCTCTAATTCCAGGGATGAAGAACATTCTTTAAAACGATCTAAAGATCTAAAAAAACTACCAAAAGATGACATCGTGAAAATGGATTGTGATATATTAATTCTCACAACATCTACTGAGTTACTTGAAGATGAAAATCATAAGGGTGTTCAAGCCAAATGTGTTGTTGAAGGGATAAATGAGCCTATCACTTCTATTGTCGATTTGAACCTGAACAAGCGGGATATAATAGTCCTTCCTGATATTTTAACAATGTCTGGGGGCCCCATCAGTTCATATGCTGAATATTGTGGAGAGAGCAGTGATATGGCTTTTTCATGGATTGATTCTAAGATTAGAGAAACTACAAAGTTTGTCGTTGAGCGTTCAATCAATTCTGGAATACCCATTAGAAGAATTGCTAAAGAACTGGCCAAGGAAAGAATTCTCCAAAAGTTTGAGGTGGCAGAATGACCAGTGATAATGCATCTCAAATTCATCCTTTCATTTTGTCCTGGAACATGAGAAATAATTCCGAAAACAAATCAACCCAATTCTTTGATTTTCCGAGTATAACTGGCGCATGTTTAGGCGAATATCCAATTGATGGTTGGATTAAATATTTTCTTGAAATACCAAAGAATGGAAAAAAATCAGATATAACAGGAAGATTCAACAATACACGCTCAGTAGAAGATAATAATGTAAAATGGAACCACAGAAGAATTATCAATCTACCTATTTATTCCAACATAGAAAATTATGATTTAAATCAACTAGGATATGTTATTGAGCATTGGGATAAAATCGGCATACCTGATGATATTCCATGCCTTGCTGTCGCAATTAAGTGCAGTGGTTTCTATTCTGAATATAGAGAAGCACAATATGTTATTGTTTTAACAGTCTTGAATGACGGTGTCGCCCGTATAACCTCTCTTGATTGGTTTGAAGGGCCGCTAGATGATTGTGTTACGCCTGAGTGGTATATGAAAAATAACCCTTTAATGAATTTAAACGATGCAATTGAAAAAATGCAGCCCCAATATAAAAACATGTCCTGGGACAATCCATATTTTTCGATTTGCACGATTCCAAAATGTCTTGGATTTAACTTGAAAGGAAAGAAATCTAAGGCACAATACCCTCAATGGGATTTTGAATGGAAGTATGCTAATTATTGCGATTTTCAATCTGATTTAGAATTAATTCTTGCAAACATTCAGAATATATTTATTAAAGTTCAACAGGAGGATGAAGTAAATGCCTAGCTCTTCGGAAACAGCGGTAATGCCCCAGACACAAGAATCAAACAGTCACATGAAAATCGATAAAAACGGGATAGAAGAAACAGTGGATGCTATACTTAATAAATATTATATGAAAAAAAGTTCATTGATTTCCATATTACTGGACATCCAATCAGAATATAATTATCTGCCAAAGCATGCTCTTATAATGATATCAAACAAATTAAATATCCGGCTCATTGAGATATACACTGTAGCAACATTCTACACGGTATTCAGTTTGAAACCTAGAGGGAAATTCACAATCAATGTATGCGTTGGTACTGCCTGCCATGTCAGGGGCGGACGTATGATTGTTGACAATATTCAGAAAGAACTGAAAATTGATATTGGTGATACAACAGAAGATATGCTATTCACTCTGGAAACAGTCAGATGTCTTGGTGCATGTGCCCTGGGCCCAGTTATGGTAATAAATGGAGAATATTATGGTCAGTTGACTACCAAAAAAGCTGATGCTGTTTTACAATCCTATAAAGCACAGGAGGCGGGAGCATGATACATCTAAAACTCAAGTGCATTCATTGTGGAGAAAGCCTGATGGATCCAGATTTTGAGATAGACGACCATCCCAGTGTAAAAATTCTTGTTGCATCTAATGGAGATACAGGAGTATTACATTTGAGCTCACGTTATGGTAGTGACACTAAAGATTCTGAAATAGATATTCCGGATGGGGATATTGTTCGGATATTTTGTCCAAATTGCAAAGCTGATTTTAAGAGTAGCAGATTATGTTATGAGTGCAAAGCACCCATGGTCACATTCGAATCTATTCTGGGCGGATACATTCGAGTATGTTCTCGTTGGGGTTGCAAGAAACATCTTGTTGAGTTTGAGAACCTGGAGACAGAGCTTAGAGCATTCCATGAAAAATACACCCTCTCTTCCACGAGGAGGGGAAAAAAATGACTGTAAAATTTAAAAACAATGATGATTTGAAAGAATTTAGAAAAACTTTACTTAGTAAAAACGATCCAGAAAAAATTAGCATAGTGGTGGCAACTGGAACCTGCGGTATTGCCCAGGGTGCCGATAAGGTCATTGCTGAAATCAAAAAAGCACTTATAGAGCATAATTTGGAAAAAGATGTGGAAATAAAAATCACAGGTTGTCATGGTTTCTGTCAGATAGAACCTTATCTAACAATTCTCCCCCAAGATATATTTTATACAAATGTGCGGCCAGAAGATATTGAGGAAATCATTTCAAAGACTCTGATTGAAAAGGAGATTGTAGAACGATTATTATACCATGATGCTAAAACGAATTCGACAATAATTAAGGAGAATGATATTCCGTTTTATAAAAAACAAACAAGAAATATGCTATCAAATAATGTGCTTATCACCCCATCCTGTATTGAAGATTACATAGGCATAGACGGTTATTCTGCTTTGGGAATGGTTCTTTGCGATATGCAACCCGAAGGAGTCATTGATGAAATAAAAAATTCTGGCCTGCGCGGTAGAGGTGGCGCAGGATTTCCAACAGGTTTCAAATGGGATTTTTGCAGGAAGGCTGAAAGCGACAAAAAATACATAGTATGCAATGCGGATGAAGGTGACCCTGGCGCATACATGAACAGAAATCTCCTTGAAGGAAATCCTCATAGCGTTTTAGAAGGAATGATAATCGGTGCATATGCAATTGGGGCCTCCGAAGGTATCATTTACATCAGGCATGAATACCCACTAGCCGTAAAGACAATTGAAATTGCCATGAATCAGATGCGGGAATATGGATTACTCGGAAAAAACATACTTGACAGTGGTTTTGATTTTGATATAAGGATTGTTCCAGGAGCTGGTGCATTCGTCTGTGGTGAAGAGACCGCGCTCATAGCCTCAATTGAGGGGAAAAAAGGAGAACCCAGACAGAGACCGCCTTTCCCTGCCCAGAAGGGGATATTCGGCAAACCAACGAATATAAATAATGTTGAAACCTGGGCAAACATACCCTTGATAATCAATAATGGTGCAGAGTGGTTTTCAGATATCGGAACCGAAGGAGCCAGTGGCACAAAAATATTCTCTCTGGTTGGAAAGATAAATAATACAGGATTGGTAGAAGTTCCATTAGGTACTACATTAAAAGAAATGGTATATGATATTGGAGGGGGAATACCAAAAGGCAAGAAGTTCAAGGCAATCCAAACTGGCGGGCCATCTGGTGGCTGCATACCTGAAAACTTGCTTTCAACCCCTATTGATTATAAGAAACTGGCAGAGGCTGGCTCTATAATGGGCTCCGGCGGTCTTGTAGTCATGGACGAAGACATTTGTATGGTAGATGTGGCAAAATATTTCCTTGGTTTTCTACAGGAGGAATCCTGTGGTAAATGTATTACTTGCAGAGAGGGAATCGAGAGGCTGTTGGAAATTGTTACTGATATAACTGAAGGCAAAGGAAAAATGAGCGATATCGACTTGTTGGAAGAGCTTGGTAATGTAGTTAAAGACGCATCCATGTGCGGGCTTGGCCAGACCGCTCCTAATTCAGTGCTTTCTACTATCCAATATTTTAAAGATGAATACATTGCTCATATTAAAGAAAAGAAATGCCCAGCAAGAGTCTGTCGTTCATTAATTAATTTCAACATCATTGAGGATGATTGTACTGGATGCGGAGCCTGCAAAAAAGCATGTCCTGAGGAGGCTATTTCTGGTGAAAAGAAGCTGCCACATGCCATAGATCAAGAAAAGTGCATAAAATGTGGAATATGTTATGAGACATGCAAATTTAATGCTATTATAAAAGGAACTGGAGGCATAACATGATTAGCTTTAGAATTAATGGATTAGACGTTCAAGCAGAAGAAGGCTGGACAATCCTAGAAACAGCCAAATTCTATGGAATAGATATACCCACACTCTGCCATGATGATGGTCTTAGTCCCTATGGGGCATGTAGATTATGTATAGTTGAGGTCGGCGAAGGAAAGAATGCAAAGTTGACATCATCTTGCACAACACCAGCTCAGGAAGGCATCAGAGTCAGAACCCATTCCAGAAGAGTAATGAATGCCAGAAAGATGATTATAGAATTGATGGTCGCACGTGCCTCTGGTTCAAAGACACTTCAGGATTTGGCAGTAGAATACGATGTACAGAGTGTTAGATTCAAACTCAAGCATGATGATTGTATTCTCTGCGGACTGTGTGTGCGCATGTGCAAGGAACAAATGATGGCCGGTGCCATTGATTTCGTTGGTCGCGGCAAGGATAGACGGATTACGACGGCCTTTGACGAAAAATCAGATGATTGCCGCTTTTGCGGCGGCTGTATGTATATTTGCCCGATATGCGAGCTTAGATGTCAAGGTCCAGATCCGCCGGGAGCAATTTGCGGCAGCTGTCTGGATATGGAGCCAACATGCTTGGACCATTATGATGACGCTCAATGTTTCATGGCCGAAGAGGGCTGTGGAACCTGCGTAAGAGAACCAATGAAAGGAAAAGTAGTAGAAAACAAGGAGGAATAGAAAATGTCATTTACAAAAACAAATGCGAGTGCAGCCACCCTATCAAAGAACAGAACACCCAGTGCGATACAACATTCCAGCGGGATGTGTGCAACTTGTGTGGATGGATGTATAGGAATGTGCGAAATAGGAAAATCGGCCTACAGAGGCCATGAGGTAATATACCCTCAGCCATTTGGAATTATCACTTCGGCAAATGAAAAAGAATACCCTGTGGACATGTCTCATTTCACAATTCTTGGTGGCATTGAAAATCCAAAGGGAATTGCAGCTGATAGTGAC
>JAUWNU010000051.1 GCA_030612505.1 Methanomassiliicoccales archaeon | reverse complement strand
TTCCTGCCAGTGTGCATTCCATATTTTCCCCGTATGCTTCCGGGGTCTGCATCTACCGGGTCTGTTTTCCCGACGATTGTTCTAACAATAGTAATGGAATTATCTCCTTCCCAGACCATTGCCAGTACAGGTCCAGAGGTTATGAACTTCACCAGCGGCTCGTAGAACGGTTTGCCAATATGCTCACCATAATGCTTTGCAGCCAGTGCCTCATCAATCCTCATGAGCTTTGCTGCAACAAGTTTCAAGCCTTTACTTTCAAAGCGCTCCAAAACCTGCCCAATGATGCCTCGCTGGACACCGTCTGGCTTGATCATAACGAAAGTCTTTTCCATACGACCACTCACTCGCCCTTAGCAGATTCTTTTTTGGCTGGCTTTGCCTTCTTAGATGGGGTTGCCTTCGGTTTTTTGACCGTAGGCAGTGCTGCCTTCTTTTTTGGAGCTGTCTTTTTGGTATCTAGCTTTTCCTCTTTTTTTGGGGCTTTCTCCGACTGGCCTTTACCAGACGGAGACGCCCTGCTGAGGGAACTTGCCTTCAGTTCATTATATCGAATAGTCCACTTGGTTCGCCTTGGCACACGGCCTATGTCTATCCTGTTCTTCTTGCATTTATTGGAGCAGAAGGTGTACACTGTACCGTCCTTCTTCACATACATCTTGCCGGTTCCTGGCTCGATATCTTCTCCACAAAAAGAGCAATTTCTTTTTTCGACCATGCAAATCACCTGATACTGAGCTTTCTGGCTTCTCTCTGGGTTTCTCTGAGCATGAGTATGTCACCCAGCTGAACAGGGCCAAACACATTTCTTGTGATAATCCTGCCCTTGTCCCTTCCATCCAGGACCCTTACCTTTACCTGGGTTGCTTCTCCGGTCATGCCTGTTCGGCCAACCACTTCAACAACCTCAGCTGGTATGCTGTCTTCTGTCATTTCAATACCTCAGTAAAGTTTCTATTTCTTCAACCCGGCTATTTTGCCAGTCAATTCTTCCATGAGAGTTTTTCCCTTGCCTGCGTCTATTACTGCAATAGAAGCTGTTGGCTTTTCCAGGCCACATGCGACACCAAGCTCCTGCTTGCTGGGCACATAGGCGTATGGGATGTTCTTCTCATCACACAATAGCGGCATGTGGGCTAGAATTTCTTCTGGCTGCACATCCTCTGCGATAATGACGAACTTTGTTGTTCCTCTCTCAACCAACTTGGTTACTTCATTTGTTCCCTTTCTGAGCTTGCCAGTATCTCTGGTCAACTCAACAAGCTGGTAGGCCTTATCAATAAGGTCTTTGTCCATTTCAAATCTTACATACATTGGCTTTGCCATATTTTTCACCTCATTCATCCCTTCCAACCATAACCATTAACAAGGCCTGGCTGTCTGGAAATCATTATTCATCGGCTCTTAAGAGCATCCGCACAAAGTGGGTTGGGTATAAAAAACTAATCCCTCTTGAAATATGCCCAGGTCTGCTCCCCTACTTTTTCAAAGCCCATGGAGGCACATAATGACATGCTGGCTGTATTATCCTTGATCACATCGGAGTTTGTCCGAACTCCCCTGGCAGAAAGCCTGTTGACAAGAGTTTTCGTAACAAGGCTAGCATATCCTTTTCGCCGATGTTCATCAAGTGTATGGGCAAATCCAAGATTCGCAATGGTATCAATTTCAAAATGTAAACCGCACCAGGCCACTGGTTGCCCATTTTCCCGGATGCACGCACTCTCGAATCGCCTCACACTGTCGCGTACATGCTCTTCTCTATCATCGCCGCCCAGTTCCCAGAATGGATATACAAAATCAACATCCTCATCAGTTAGAGGGCCAAGTTCATCCCATTCTCCAGGCCCATAACCATCAGGTGCCAGATAATTCCAGCATGGCCATTCCCCGTCAAGTTTGAAATGCTGTTTCAAAATATTGATAATGTCTGATTGGCAGGCAGATACAAATATCCCATCCTTCGGAAGCGCATCAAATGGAATATCAATATCATGCCAGTCTCCCCAGAAAATGCAATGGTCACTGTCATTCTGAACTGCAACAGCCGCTGTTAAACCATCATCGGCATAAATATCATATTCATTATCCCTGGCCCTGAAAATGAATCCAGCATTCTCCAGTATATTTTCTGATAGTTTAGCAAACAGGGGTTCAGGGTCTGCCAAGAGACTAAGCTTCATGCATCACAAACTCATTTTTGGTATATTAATTAATCCAGTAATGGCAATTATGTTGAATTTATCATAAATAGAAAAAGGTTTTTATCATAGTATTAGCATTACACCGCAATAGAGGGAAGGCATTGTCAGTAAAGGACATGTATGCGGACCTTGAGAAAATCGAGGCCCGTGGAAAGCGGAAGAAGGAAAAGCGGAAAGGTTTCTTTTCACGTGGAAAAGACCATAAGAAGGAGAGTGAGCCAGAACCACCAGTGGAATCTCCCCCTGCACCAGTCTCTGAACCTGTTATTGAGCCGACACCGGTTGAAGAACCAGAACCATATGTTGATATGGATGACATGTCCCTGGAACCACCACAGAAATCAGCGGCAGTTGAACATGAAAAACCACCAGAGCCAGTTGAGACTCCTCCACCAGAGCCAGCTGCGCCCCCTCCTGAGCCAATTGCGACTCCCTCGGAACCAGCCCCTGTTGCAGAGCCAGAGCCAGCTGTGACTCCGCCATCGGAGTCAGATGTTGACCCCATGGACATGTTAGAATTTTCAGAATCATCAGATGAGCCAGAGGCACCAGCCCAGCCACAAGGCCAAGACCCATTTGGGCCGCCGGCAGACCCTGCTGGTTTTTCATCTATGCCTGTGGCTCCAGAGCCAGAAGAGGAACTTCCTTCGGTCGAGAAACCGGAGGAAGAAGAATCAGAGGTACTCGAACCTGATACTCCAGCAAAGGTTATAGCAATTGATGAACCCGCGGTAGAGACACCTACCCCGGCACCTGAGTCAGCACCAGAACCAGCCCCAATTGTCGAGCCAGTAGCTCAGCCAGTTGTAGAGCCCACACCAGAACCAGTAGTTGCACCACCTGTAGCGACCCCGGAACCAATACCTGAACCGACACCTCCTGCTCCAGTAATCACTCCTGTTCTAACACCTCAACCTGCACCTATTCCTGAACCAACTCCCGCACCGGAGCCAATACCTGCTCCAGTAATTGCTGCTCACCCTGAACCAATACCTGAACCGACACCTGCACCTGCGCCGGCCCCGGAACCAGTTAAGCTAAGCTGGATTCCATTAACAGGTTCTGAACTCTCAAAGGCCGAGGCCCATATCCAGGAATACAAGACCTGGCTAAACAAGGGCTACAAGGCTGGAAAATTCACAAAACAGGAATGCCAGACGAAGCTCAAGCACAAAGAAGTGGAGATTGGTCTTAAACCGCATCAATAATTTTAGGAAAATAATTTAGATAAGTTTTCTAATCAGCTTTCAGTTAGGGAGCTAAAATAATGTCATGGATTAAAGAAATAGAGCCAGAAGATTCTGAAGGCCAGCTTGCTGAATTTTATGAAGAGTTAATGAAGAGCCGGGGCAAGGTTTCCAATATAATGAAGGTCCAGAGCCTAGATATGAAGGCAATGGAGACGCATATGGAATTGTATTTATCTCTAATGTTCACCCGTTCTGGGCTATCCAGAGAAGAGATGGAGATGCTGGCCACAGTAGTTTCTATCAAGAACGCCTGTCAGTACTGCCTTATTCATCATGGTGAGGCACTGAACAATTACTGGAAGGATGATGTTCGGCTGGCTGCTTTCATTGAGGATTATGAATCAGCATGTATTACAGAAAAGCAAATGGCCATGTTGAACTATGGGGCAAAACTCACTGAATCTCCAGATACAATGATTGAAGATGATATTGATTCATTAAAATCCGCAGGATTTTCTGATGCCCAGATTCTTCGTATAAACATGATAGCCAGCTATTTCAATTTCGTTAACCGCATAGCTGTGGGGCTAGGTGTTGAGTTTACTGAAGAAGAGATGAAAGGGTACAAGGTGTGATAATATGTCAGATATAGAGGAATTTCAAAGCCAGCGTGAAAAATTACAAGCATTAATGATGGAAAAATCCGATAAGACTATGAAGCGTTTTCTGAACCTGGACACCCAGGCATATGTTGATGGCGCACTTCCAGCTAAAGAGAAAGAACTCTTGGGGCTTATTGCATCACTTGTTCTGAGATGTGAGGATTGTATTAATTACCATTTAGTCCAGTGCTATAAATTAGGCCTGAAAGAGGATGAGCTTGTTGAGGCAATGTCGGTGGGCCTGATTGTCGGGGGCTCAATCACAATCCCACACATAAGGCGGGCACTGGCTTCCTGGGATGAGTTGAAATGAAGCCAGAATATCAGATAATACTGAACCTTTCTAGCAAGCTAATAAATTCTGAAGGCCAGCGCGATGACATACTTGGAGCAATCTGCTTCCTGCTGAAGGACGAGGTCAAACACTATGATTGGGTAGGTGTCTATTTTGGCAATAACAAAACTAAAAAATTAACATTGGGACCATATGCAGGAGACACAACTGAACATGTGAAAATAGATTACGGAAAAGGAATATGCGGCCAGGTGGCCGAATCACATGATACCTTCGAGGTTCCGGATATTAGCCAGCAGGACAATTATCTATCATGCAGCCCAACTGTGAAGTCAGAAATAGTAATTCCCATAATGAAAAAGGGAAAATTCGTAGCGCAGCTAGATATAGATTCTCATGCCATTAATCCGTTCACAGATGATGATAGAGCGTTTTTAGAAGAACTATGTGAGATGCTTTCCACTATTTTTTAATGCCCGCCATGTCCACCAGGCTCCTCATGAGCAATCCCCTGTTCATGTAATAGCATATGCTGATACTGAGCAACTGGCATGAACCGCCCGCAGGCCCTTTCCACAACCTCGCTTAGGCCAGGATGTATGTGCATTGCCTTCTTTACCGGGGAAATGGTTTGTTCAGGTGTGTACATGAGATTGATGATCTCCTGAATCAGCACGCTGGCCTGGGGTCCGATGATGTGGGCGCCCAGTATTTTTTGAGTCTTGTTCTCAACAATTACCTTGACAAAGTACTTTTCCACTCCCATTGCAGAGCCCTTGGCAGTATTCTCATATTTCTGAAAGCCGATACCTATCCTATTTTCGCCGTATTGCTGGATTGCCTGTGCCTGGGTCAGCCCGACTCCGGCAATCTCCGGGTGGCCGAAGACCGCATGGGGAACAGCATGATGGTCCACTGGAACTTCCTTGCCCAAAATGGCATTATAATATACTATCTGGCTCTCATAATTTGCCGCATGCTTGAAAAGGTGTTCTCCGGTTGCGTCACCGAATGCCCATATTCCTTTCTGATTTGTTTCCAGATATTCATTCACCTTGATCCAGCCCCTTTCATTGATTTCGATTCCAGCCTTTTCAGGATGCAAAATATCAGTATTTGGAGAGCGGCCAGTTGCTATGAGAACTTCATCTGCGCTGAAGCCTAAGGCCTTTCCAGTTTTCCTGTCTTTAGCAATTATCTTTTTCTTGCCCCCAAGTATCTTTTTAATTTCCAGAACTTCATGGTTAGTCACTACATTCATGTGCCTGGACATGATTTCAAGTGCCAGTTTTGATATTTCAGGCTCTTCTTGCGGTAGAAATTGTGGATTTCTCCCGATAACAGTGACCTTGGAACCCATGGCCGAGAAGAAATGGCCATATTCTGCGGCAATATAACTGCCACCAACAATTATCAGTGATTCTGGTAATTTTTTCATGCTCAATATTGTATCGCTGGTATGGTAATTCACATTGTCCAGTCCTTTAATGGGAGGGATTGCAACTTCTGATCCAGTGCACAGCAGGATAAGCTTGGCCTTGATGGTTTCATTGCCAACTTTCAGGGTATATGGTTCTATGAATTCTGCTGCTTCCGGATAGAAATCCAAATCTTTAGAATTACTCAGTCCTCTTCGTATGCCCTGGATATCTGGGTCTATGTGATCATGCATTCTTTTCATGACCTTCTGAAAGTCCACTTTTTTAATAGGGGCGGTTATGCCGAACTTTTCTGCCTCTTCAAATAAGCGCACAAGCTCAGCCGGATAGACCAATAATTTTGTGGGAATGCAGCCCCTGGTGAGGCAAATACCGCCTGGCTCATCCTTTTCAATCAATGCAATTTTTAAATTTGAATTGCCGCTAGTAATAGCAGAGATAATATTCATTGATGAGCCGCTGCCAATTGCTATAATATCATACTCAATCATATTTTCACCGAATATAGATTACACTCAATAGCTTAATATAATGTTTCCCGAAGAAATTGAAGCCTATTCTTCCTCTTCCTGCTTTTTTGCTTCTTCCTTGTTGGCTTCATCTCTGGCCTTCAGTGCATCTCGGTCTCTAATTTTAGGCTCTTCGTCCACAACTGGGATTTCTTCCTCTTCCATGAGCCTGAGATAATTGGCCGGCACATTCTCAGTAACATAGACTGTATTGCCTGCCTTTCCGATAATAAGGTCATCATCGCCCATTGCCTTTGCATTGATCTCGAATATCATCGGTTCAGGGTCCCGAACCTTTCCAGCTACAACTGCAGATTCAATGGTCTTGCTGAGATGAACTTTCTTCCTGTCAGAAGGCATTAAGCCAGTTTCCAGAAGAATGTCTTTTTCTTCCTTGGTTGTTGGGAAATACAAGAAGTCTGGAATTCCTCTGGTTGGCAAATCAAGCTCCACATCAACAGAATGAGCATAGGTTGCACGTATCATCCCATCCCTGAACTGATAACGTCCTTTTGGGTCAGTATCTATGATGGCCAGTACATGATGTGCCTTCAACCATCTGAAGCGCCTCTGCTTGTTCTTCACCTCATTGATGAAGTCCTCCAGGTCAACCCAGCCCTGCTTGTTCATTCTAAGGCCATATCGTTCCGGGAAATGGCGCAAAACGCCGGCCATTGTCCTGCCTAGCTTATCCAGTTCTTCCTCGTTCATTAAAAAGCGCCCTTGCTCACCGCATATAGGGCATTCTTCCAATCTGAAATATCCATGAGTTCTGCATTCTTTGAGCATAATATACCCCCTTAAGAGAACCCGATATTAGAGGGGCATATATAATAAATTTCGCTCACTAGTTAGGGTCTATGCTTAATTAATGCTAATAAAGGGTCTAAGTTTTTATACAAAAGAGATAGGGGCTTTGTTTAGTTACCGTTATTAAGGGTCTGTGCTTAATTAACGCTAATAAAGGGTCTAAATTTTTATTCAAAAGTAATAGGGGCTGTTCTTGGTTATTGTTATTTAGGGTCTGTGCTTAATTATCGTTAGTTAGGGTCTAGTTATTTGGCTGGAGACTCAAGACAATAAATAAGCTAGACTTTGGTTCCCCGGCCACATTAATTTTTCTAGACCCTGAACCTAGACCCTATTTTCCAAATCGGAAGACCGAATAAGCCTTATTTCCTGCTCTTCGAATAATTCTTTTAGCTTATTTCGAAGTTCTGCCTTGGCAAATTTCTTGTGAAAATATACCATACTAGCATTCTGAGATTTCTCTTTCACCTGGGCGATCATCTGGCTGTCCAAATGCTCAATTGCATAGTTTGGAATCATGTGTCCAATGGAGGCTTTCATTCGTATAACAAGGTCTGTGTGCCGGGGAGCATAATGGCCTCCGCCAACGCCAATGACAATATCATCCTCATCTGTAATATTAGAATCATCCAGCTCAAGAATCACCTGGGCGATTCTTTTAGCTGGTTCTGGCTCAGGCCATGCATCCTCATCGCTTCCTATCTCGATAAAAAATGTGGGTGTGGCCAGATAAGGTCCGTGATGTGTTGTTTCAAATGAAATTCCAAAATTCAAATCAGAAGCATGTTTCTGAAGTAAAAGTAAGGCCTTTGTCATTAATTTGGGGTGGGTTGGCACAATGGTTCCTGGCTCACCACCGAAATCTGCGGTTCCATAATTTCCCAGGGCATGAACTGTTAGTGTTCGTAAACCAGACTGGCTCCTATGCCTTGAGGCGAAAATGAAACAGTCATAGGTATTGCCAGTTGCCTTTTCAACTGCCTTGTCAATATTCTCCCAGTAAAGATGTATTTCTTGGATTAGAATCATATGATAATTTTCATGTGCCAGCACCGGAGAGTCATTGAATTCTCCTATTTCCTGCCACTGGGCCATATTCAGCAATTTATCGCGGATATTCATGCTGGCCGTGTCTTCAGCCGAAGTAATAATCAGATACATCAGGTTCATTATTGAGGCATCATAGATTAATTTAATCCTGAATTTCCAGTTTCAGAGATTAAGTTTATCAATCATGAATTGCTATAAATGCCCATGAAGAAGGTCATAACCTGCCCACATTGCGGCTCCGCGGACATGCATTATGAAGCTGGCCTCATAACCGGCTACAAGTATCATTGCAATGGCTGTGACTATGTCGGGGCCTTTGTGATTGAGAAAGAAATTCCTGTCAAGAAATGATTCGCAGTGGGTGTGGAGTTTGTGTAAACTATGTAAACACTTCAACTGCCACCTTTCCGTATTCTGTCAATTCATATTTACCTCTGCCAACAGACTCAACCCACCTCTTCTCAAGCCACCTGTCCAAAAACTGCCGTCGGTACTGCATCTTGGCCTTCTGGGTTACTCTATCCCTATCATCAAAGATATCTTCCATCAAACTGGCTCCTTCCAGTGCTTTGATGATTCTGGTATCCGTCATCAACCCGCTTTTATCATAAATCTCCTTCCAAACAGCAAGGCCCCTTACCAACTTATCCTCCGGACGTTTTATTGAGAATGTAGGCAGTTCCCAGGGGTCATAAGCCTCTTTAGTCATGCCAATGGGTTTCTTACCGTCATAATATTGTTTCTCGTTTACTGTGTATTCCTTAGTGCCTGAGAAGAATGGTTTTGCTTCCTCCATCATTGAGGCCACCATTGCGGCTGCAGAATATGCAGGTGGGCCAATGATATCAATGTAAACATGATTCCCAGCAAGCTTTTCCTTCTTGAGAATTATTAAGAGGTCCCTAAGACAAGCTTTGAAATCATAGGATGTGGTTTCAATATATTTGTACTCAAATGTATCGGGCATCTGCTTATCAATCTCTTTCTTAAAATCGGCATATACCTTGTTTTTGGTCATTCCAAGCATGTAAACACGGTCTGGCTTGTAATATTCAAAGGCCTTGAGGGGCTTTTGAATTTCCATGGAAAGGCAGAACACAACTATCCGGAGATTGGTTTTTGGCATATCATCACAACTATAACGCATATAACGTGATAAAATATATAATCTTTGTTAGCAATAGGTAATTTGGAGTTGGAAAAATGATGGAAAGCACAGAAATCACGTACCAGAAAGCCAGAGATATGACCTTATGGGCCTGGAACATAGCAAGAGATACAGGTATGAAGCCATCTCCGCAAGATTTTATTGACGAATGGAACTTAATTCCGACATCTGCTTGTGGCTATTGTCATTATTATGATAACGATTGTGACCAGTGTCCATTAAAATGGAACAATCCAAAGGAAGAAAGCCATTCTAATTATGAAATTGAGAATCCTTTTTATTGCTCAAGGACATACTGGAAATGGAACTATTGGGGATACCTAATAGGGAAAGAACAAAAGGCAGAGCATTGGGCCAAGTATTGGGCTGATAAATTCTATCATGAGATTCTCCTAACTCCAATTTCAAAACCCAGATTGAAGATGGTTGGAAAAGAGCAAAAGGCAAAAAGGGAGCAGATGATAAAACACTGGATGGAGAAGCAACGGGAGAACACACGTAAAAAGAGCAAATAGGGGTTGAAATAATGTGTTCGATGTACGATGATGACGGTTCCGAATTATCAAAAGTAAAAAAATATCTGCTGAGTAAAGGACTATTGGATGGTGGGAATATTGAATACTGTAGCAATTTTTCATGTCCTAAATGCCACATAATAGCTCGTGGAGGACCGGGTCAACCTATTGTTGGTTTATTTTATAAAGAAATAGAGTCAATAGCCAGGCATGAATCGATTCCATATATTTGGGATATTTCACTATTCCACTGTGGGAATTGTTATTATAAATATTTCATTTCTACTTGCATAGATACGAAGAGTGAGATTGAAGATATTCGGGCAAGTGAAACTTTGAGAGAATTTTTTGAAATGGAAGAGGAACCGCCTGAGCCAGATCTGGTGAAGGTAAAGAAATATTTTCCAGAGTTGTATGAATAAAAGATATGTTCGATAAATATTTATACCAATGAATGATGTCGAATTATTGGAGAGTTTACTTTGAATAAAGGAGAATTATCAAAAAACGATTTTGAATCGAATTACCGTGATTATCACAATATGCTGAATGCATTAGCCAATCAGGTGTGGGACAAAAAAAGTAATCAAGCGATTTTAGATTTGTTTTATCTACCCAGAGATTCATTTTTCGAGTTTTGTAAGGATAATAATCTTAATTACGGTTCAATTGCGGGTATAATTCAGGAATGGGCTTTATTCCACTTGATTAAGACAGGGGTTGAACGGTATTCGACAAAAAAAGATGTTGAGGTTCTTAATGGTTGGCCTATTCCATTTAAGTGGAAAACAAAAGGGCACAGTAAAGTTAATTTAGATGTCGTAATTAAGAACAAAAATAGTACCAAACTTTACTTTGCATTTGAAATGAAAACTAATTTTGAAGATGGATTTCCAAAATACCTTAGAGAGGAGGCCTCTCTTTTCCACCATAGGCAAAAAACATTTTCTCCTTTTCGATATTTCTACATTAGTTTGACCCCACCCACCACAAAAATAAGAGTTAATCATAAGCAAAAGCTCAATACACTTCAACGGAGAAAAGAATTGTACATATTAAGTAAGGAAGATACGAAGGGATATCCTGGCCCAATAGATTTTTTACAAAATTTGGAAAAATTGTTAAAAGAAATTTAGTGATTTCCTTCACGTTCTCATCATTTATCACAACTATAACGACTATAACGTGATAGAGTATATAACAATTCCCCACTTATCATCTTTTAGGAGTTGAAAAAGATGAGAGACAGAAATCAGACCAAGCGTGTGTTGCCAGGAGCAATATCCGACAAGTTCGGAACACTGGCAGTGGAGATGAGAAAGATGCCAAGACATCAAAACGTTGAATGCGACTCTAATCTGTTTTCAGAAAAGCATTCGACAATGGCACGGTAACAATGAATAACTAAATCAAGTGCCATACTGCTCGAATTATTCTCCAAACAATCGGCGAATCCAACTCAAATTAAATGCTTATGAAGGATTCTCCAATTCTGAAAAAACCGTAAATTTATATCAGCATTATAGGTTTTTGCAGCAGTACAGGTTTTGCAGTGTTATTCCCATCTTTCACTTTTGTTAAGTTATCAACAACGAAAGGTATATATGTTGCTGCATCATATACCATATTGTATGAATGATTACGAAGTAACAAGGATATTGCAGACCAATCAATCTGCGATATTTACCACACAGCAAATGGCAGCAGCCATGAATATGAAAACAGCCCCAGCTATGGTAAAATTGACCCGTCTTGTGAAGAAGGGCGTCCTGGTCCGTGTCCTGCGGGGCAAATACACACTTCCAGAAACAAGCATTCTTGCAATAGCATCAGGATTTTATCACCCTTCTTATGTTTCCCTGCTTGCCGCTTTTGAACATCATGGAACAACCACTCAATCACCCAGGGTCATCGACGTGATCAATCCTGTAAAATCAGGAAAGGCAGCCATAGAGACAGAGGGGGGACGTTTCATTTTAAGATTCATCAAGGTCAAATTATCTTTCCTGACTGGATACGAGAGAATAAATATTGATGGCAAAATTGCATTGATTGCTGAAAAAGAAAAGGCCGTGATAGACAGTCTGCTCTTTCCAGGATATGTTCCTATGGATGAAGTTATGGAATGTCTTCGGAGTGGTATAGATAAGGATAAAATTATAGAACTTGCCAGAGGAACAGAACGCCAGTCTGTAAAGAAAAGATTAGGATACCTAATGTCATTGGCCGATGTTCACTGCATGCCCGGCGATTTAGGATTATCATCTGATACCTTTGTGCCTTTAGACCCTTCACTGCCTGTCCGGGGAACATATAATAATAAATGGCGGGTCGTGGCCAATAGGGTGATAGAATGAATCGTGAAGAATTAAAAAAATACAGAGGAATCACCGGATATACCATGGGGCAGGTGGAGAAAGATTATTTCCAGCATATTGCTCTTGGTGCGCTGTCCAGAAAAATGGCAGGATTTATGGTGTTCAAAGGCGGAACCGCACTTCAGAAAACAGGCATTGTCTCTAGATTCAGCGAAGACCTTGACTTCACGGCATCTGATACTATAAATCTCGAAAAACTTGCTCACACTGTCTCGGATGCAATCCGCAATTACAATTATTCTGTGGATATAGACAATAAAATTGACGACCAACGAGCTCTTGGCTTTCGTGTAAAGATAGAAGGCCCTCTGTACCGTAATCGACATGGCATATGCACCATTCGTGTGGAGGTGAGCAAGAGAGAAAGAATCGTGCTGAAACCAGACAGGAAGGAATTCAGTCCGCCTTACATGGACATCTTACCCTATCAAATGAATGTCATGCATACTGAGGAAATATTCGCCGAAAAGGTCAGAACCTTATTCACCAGGCAAAAGGCCAGGGATCTGTATGATTTGCACATGATGTTCCGAAAGGGAGTAAGATTCAGTGAGGGTCTGGTAAATGAAAAACTTGAATATTACAAATTGAAATTCACAAAACAACCTTTCATAGACAGATGCGAGCAATTGCGCTCCGGCTGGAAGATGGAATTGGAAAGTCTCATGATGAATGTGCCCCCTTATGAGGATGCTTTGGACAGTGTCAATGAGATGGTCTCTGGATTATGATTGTTGGGAGAGGAAATTCCTGTCAAGAAGAAATAAATCCATCAAAACGTTGAATGCAAAGCATTCGACAATGGCACGGTAACTTATGATTATTGAATTAATGCCATACTGCTCGAAATAATCTCCAAGCAATCGGCGAATCCAACTCAAATTAAATGCTTATGACGGATTCCCCAATTCTGAAAAACCGTAAACTTATATCAGTAGTAACAGGTTTTTCAGGCGAACATCTGCCTGCTTTCCAACTCCCCATCAGCATCCACAACCATGACCTTGTCGATTGCCATGGTGAAGTCCAGCATTTTGATACGGGTTCTGTTCTCACGGATTGCGAACATGCCGGCTTCTGTACAGATAGCTTTAATGTCCGCACCGCTGACGCCTTCGGTGTGAGCAACAAGCTCCTCGAAGTTAACATTATTGGCAACGCTCATCTTGCTGGAGTGTATCTTGAAGATTGCTATCCTAGCCTCATAATTTGGCACAGGAATTTCGATTATCCTGTCGAATCTGCCTGGCCGCAAAAGCGCGTCATCCAGAATATCCGGTCGATTGGTTGCTCCGATGATTTTTACGTTTTCCATGGCATCAAATCCATCGAGTTCCGCAAGAAGCTGCATCAACGTCCGCTGAACTTCACGGTCGCCAGAAGTTGCAACCTCCAGCCTCTTTGCTCCAACCGAGTCCAGTTCGTCAATGAAAACGATGGTGGGGGCCTTTTCCCTTGCCATCTCAAACAGTTCCCGAACCAGACGAGCGCCCTCGCCGATATATTTCTGAACAAGTTCCGAGCCCACAAATTTAATGAATGTGGCATTTGTATGATGGGCTACTGCTTTAGCCAGCAGGGTCTTTCCGGTGCCAGGTGGACCAACCAGGAGTACGCCCTTTGGGGGCTCGATTCCCACCTTCTCATAGAGTTCCGGTTTCAGCAATGGGTCTTCAACCGCTTCCCGGATTTCTCGAATTTGCTCCTCCAGTCCGCCGATGTCATCATAGGATTTATCCGGCTTCTCGCTGACCTCGCCGCCCAGAACTATTGGGTCAAGGCTTGACGGGAGTACGCCTACAACAGCCAGGCTCTGTTTGTTCAGGGCCACCCTGGCTCCGATGATGACGTTTTCGGGTGAGATATATTCTGCAGTGCTGACAATGAAATCCGGGCCAGTGCTGCTTTTTACTACAACACGACCATCAGTTAAAACATCCTTTATTGTGCCGATGATCATAGGCGGAGTTTTCATCCTGTCCAGCTCGAATCTGAGACGTTGAATTTCTTTCTGAAGGCGCACCATTTCGCTTTTTATGTACTTCTTCTCTCCTTCATTGCGTTTAGTCTCATCTAGCAAACTTTCGTTGAGTTCCTCTAGGTCTGCTATTCGTTCCTGGAGGTCTTCCGAAAAATCCTCGATTTCGTGTTCTTCCAGTTCTTCTTTATCGTCTTTTTCCTTATTTTTTGTCATCAGCGTACCTTCTGATTTTGCCATATTTAGTACTGGCATCCCATCGCTAACTATATATTGTCACACATATTTATGGTTTGCCATAGAATAAAAAAGGTGCCCTTTATGATTTGCGAATTATGTGGTTCTGATGCCCCAAGGACAAAACTGGTCATGGTCGAGGGTGCGGCAGTGAATACCTGCCCCAAATGTGAGAAGTTTGCCAGCACTGGTGCTGTTAAGACCAAGGAAGGGAAAGTAATGCTTCCTTCGGTTGCCGATAGGCTGGAAAACCGAGAGAGACGTATGCGCCATAGGGATGTTCTGACCCGTGGCGAGAAGGAGCTTGTGTTTGATTATCACCATAGAGTGCGAAAGGGTCGCCAGAAGATGTCAATGAGCCAGGATGAACTGGCCAAATCACTTAATGAGAAGAAAAGTATAATCGTAAAAATTGAAAATGGAGACATTCGCCCTACAGATAAATTGATAGTAAAGCTGGAAAGAGCACTGGACATCACTCTGAAAGAATATCTTGAGACAGACGAAGATGATGGCCACGACACCAATCAGCAACAATCTAATGGGATGACTCTGGCTGACTTCATTAAAACCAAGTAAATTTACATTATCAATTATCATTTTTCTGATGTTCATACTATGTGTGCCGCTGATATTTTATGTGCCTGTGGCAAGTGCAGTTCCGGTAATGCATATTGATTATTCAGCAAATGCAGATGCCGAGTTGCCAGTCCATATTTTTGTGAATATTACCTCGGATTGTGATGTGGTGGAAGTACAAATTATGTACATCAATTCAACCAGTGGCAATCAGTTTGATGATAACCTAACCCTTTATTCAGGAAATCTTACCCAAGGCATTTGGAATTATACTATTCCACCTATGGTTTATAAAGGCACATTGGAATTTCACATATGGGCTTTGGATGAATCTGGAGCTTCCACGCCTGTGCCAGCCCCTGCACTGCACATAAATCTTGATGGGCCGGAGCCAGCCAGAGTATTTCCCTGGAATATTGTAATAGTTG
>JAUWNU010000162.1 GCA_030612505.1 Methanomassiliicoccales archaeon | reverse complement strand
CAGGCGCTTGTTTGCATAATGGTCCTTGTCATCCTCGCCACGCTCTCCCAGGGAAAGCTCAAGAACGGTCCTGGCCATACGTCCAAGGAAGATTGCCTTTTTCAATCTATCCTGGGAACCGTCGCCCAGATGTGGCAAAAGTGCTTTGTCAATTATGCTTTCTACCTTTTTCTCTCTGTATTCCTTGGCCTGGCCTGTTGCGAATTTCTTTTCTAACCAGAGTATAGCGTCCTCGGTGGAATTGATTCCGATTGGTGGGTATAATTTCTCATCCTGGCACTCTTCCATGTTTGCATAAACAACATTGGCCATTTTTAGGTCCGAAACTATTGCATTGAATATGTCCTCATCATGGTCCATTCCAAGAGCCTTCATCAGGATATAAAGTGGAATCTGGCCAGAAGCTGCAGCCACTGAAACTGTTAGTATGCTGTCTCTCTTCTTCTCCAGGAGTGTCAGGGAACGGTATCCTTCCCTCTGCGAGAACACTTTAGCAATCTCAGTTCTGGTTCCATAGCGCTCATTATACTCGGCCAGCACCCTGTTGGGGGCCAGGTCTTCAAGTGAAATAAGTGCACGCTCGGTTCCGCCTACAATGAAATAACCACCAGGGTCACATGGATCTTCACCGAGCTTGGCCAACTTGTCCTTGTAGCTGAGCTTTGCCAGTTCCTCATCACTGAGGTTCTTGAACATTGCATCGATATTTTCTTCATCCAGGCAGCATTTCTTGCTCTTGACCATGATTGGAAGGTTTCCGATACGAACCTTTTCAGGCTCTCTTTCAACACCATTTTCTATAACAGTGAATGAAAGATGGATTGGCGCCATATATGTAATATTTCTTAATCTGGCTTCCATTGGGGTGAGATTATTTGTGGCTCCATTGGCTTCCCTGACAACAGGCTGGCCTATGGTGATTGTTGGCTTGTCATGTGGATCCACCAGGCCGTCCTTGCCTCTCTTTCTTCCTATTCGAACTTCAACCTCATTGCCATCGGTCCTGTCCTGGTCCAGGCGTATAGAACCTCTCAGGGTCTCATCCCTGGATACACGGATATTGTCCACAATAAGCTGCATCCTATTGCTGAGATTATCCAGTGTAGGCAGAAAATCATTATAGGAAGCTATGTGGTGATTCACTATGCTGCGCTCTTTGAAAAATGCATCAACTAATTCTCTCATGCTATTACCCCCTTACAACAACCCTATAGGCCACTGATACTCCAGATACTGAATGTGGCCTCACTATTCTAACCAATCTACCTTCTTCAATTTCCATATCAAAATACTCCTCGAGAATCTTGACACATGGGTCGGTTTTCCTAATCTTAGGAAGCTGGTCCTTGCCGATCTTGTACTGATTAAGAATTTTCTCTTCATCCTTCACATCAACCAAATGATGCTCAGGCACATCTTCATGTTCCAAAACATTAATATCAGACATTCTTACACCTCTCCGGCTAGACTGGTCCCTGATGGGGCTAATCTCCAAGCAATGCTTTTCACAGCCATTTTCACACCTCAAATATATTTGGCGAGCCCGTGGGGATTTTCGACACATATGAACGATGAATTGTTCATAGGTGATTCGAACCCCAGACCACCTGGTATCTTCTCTAACCAACGCTTGTTTGTTCATTTACTGCATCAGTTGAGTAAAAGCCAGATGCTCTTTCTAGGGAAGATGCAATCGCAAGTTCCTACCTAGCTGAGCTACGGGCCCACCCAGTATAATGTTGGTTTAGCTTACCCCCGAATCCCTTACCCCATATAAAGCTTACCATATTATTACATAGTAATAAGGGGGGGTTCAGGTCAATAAAATATAGTTTTCCATATAAAATCTAATTTTTCATGATTTATCATAAGTATTAAATATGGAGTGTTCAAGAACCTCCCTTGGCGAGTTCTCGAAGTCCTTCAATTTCATCTGGTTTTAATGTTCTATAATTTCCTTCTTTTAGCTTACCCAGTGTAATATTCCCAACTCTTTCGCGGCATAAATCTATAACAGAAAATTCTATTGCTTCAAGCATACGCCTTATCTGTCGCTTTCTACCTTCATGAAGCGTGAATTGTAAAATTGTTTTGTTCTTATCTTTGGCCAGAACCTCAATTTCACATTCTCGAGTCCTAGCCTCTTCCAGTTGTATGCCATTTCTCATCTTATTTATCATGGCAGTGGGAACATCTCCATCTACCGAGACGCGGTATACCTTATCAACAGAAGAACTGGGATGCATAACAAGATTGGAAAATTCTCCATCATTTGTCAGCAAAAGTAAACCGCGGCTGTCAGTGTCCAATCGACCAATTGGGAATATTCTAGCTTTGGTTTCAATTAGCTCCACAACGGTGGACTTTCCAGTATTGCTGTGCAGGGTGCTTTCATAGCCCACTGGCTTGTTCAATGCAAAATAAACTTTTTCCTGGGTTCCTATTGGCTTCCCATCAACCAATATTATGTCTTCATCAGGGTCAGCAGAATCGCCAATTTTCACTGTCTGGCCATTAACTTTGACCCTGCCCTTTTCTATAAGTTCCTCGGCCTTCCGGCGGGAGCAGATCCCTGCATTGGCTATGAGCTTTTGAATGCGAACCTTCATTGAATGGGGATTGTGTTCAATGATATATTGATAATGTTTGGGTCTAGGGTGTTTGAAATATGTTTGGATTACGTTTGGGTCTATTCTAGGGTCTAGGGTTCAGGGTCTAGCGCAAATTTGTCATTAACATCACACTTATATTTACCAAATCTGCGCATCTTCTAACTTTTTCATCTATTTATTGTTGGGGGCAAAGTTAGAATCTAGGGGCTAGTGTCGCGTCAACGTTCAAGTGTCGGATAAAGCCGAGATAACTTTACCCGAGCATCCTCGGTTGTGAATTGCCAATTAACTTTTGCATTTTTGTTGTCTCTGTATTTCTGCCATGCTAGCACCTCTTTTCTGACAAC